>DATDRQ010000402.1:0-3129 GCA_035291645.1 Anaerolineales bacterium | reverse complement strand
CGACGTCTCCTGCGAGCTGCATCTCCGCGCCACCCTGGACGACTTGCGCTGCGCCACTGTAGGCGGTCACATCAGCGATGGTTTCCAATTCTCCGGCAGTCTGGGCCAGTTTTCGCTTACTCACAGAGACACGCTTCGATTTGGTTTTTTGGGGTTTCTCGGTCATTTTATCTCTCCTTTTTTTTTATTGGTTTACATTTTATCCGACTTTCTCCAAATCTTTAGGTGTAATCTGGAAACCGAGCACATACTTATGGTTTGATGATTCTTTCGACCAGAAGCAATGGATATTTTAAGTTTTAAAAAGCGTCCAACCTCAGTCGCTCCTGGTACTTCGCCCGGCCCTTGGCCCACACCCCTTGGTGCCGGTTCGCATTCGCTTCGATCTTCGTCGCTTCCACAACGTAGTTCTCCAGCTTCACATACCCCTCTTCTACCAGCAGCTCAAGCACCGCAAGTGAACATCGCCTCGATCACCCCTTTCATCTTCTCCCCCCGAGAACCGTTGATCGTCCGAAAGTCCGGCCGGTTCTCCCCACTCAGCCACAGAAAGTTGACATTCTCCCACATGGCCTTGGCGATCTGCCGGGATGGGTAGATTCGCTGGGTATAGGCATATACCAGCACCTTCAACATCATCCCCGGATGATAGCCGCTTCTCCCGCCTCCCTCGTACTTCCTCAGCAGCGGGTCCAGTTCGATTTTTTCGATCGCCCGGTACTCCGCCCGGACCAGTTGATCGGCCGGGATCAATTCATCCCAACTCGCTGGGAGCAGGCTCGGCTGAGCCATTGCGTATGGTTTGAACGTCGCTGCGGCTGGTTTTCGTTTCATAACCCCTATAGAATCACAGTTCATTTAAACGCGAAAGGGGCTGCCCCTCTCTTATTGTACAGCCCCTGCTTTTCACCAAGAATGCTATTTTATGGAATTATTGGGCATCTGGATAGAAAAATGCACCATGCCAGATATTTTTTCAATTCGTTCAGGTGGTAGCCTGTCAGGTTGGATATCTCCAAATGGGTAAATTTACCTTGCCAGGCCGGAATTACCAATGTAATGTGCCTGGTGAGAAATTCCAATCCCTCCGTAATCTGATCCTGCCCAACCTCTCTGCGATTCATTTGGTCCAGGTGGGTACCCAGAAGGATAAAACAGGTGCGAAAGTTACACAGCTCTGCTACTTTCGCCAGCCATTGTTCGGTAGCATAAAAAGACTCCCGATCAGCCAGGCTATAGGTGAGCAGGACAACATCTATCCTCCGGATATAAAAACGATAGATTTGGATGACGTCTTCAAATGACCGCCCGGTGCCATCGAGATGATTGCCTCTCTGCCCGGGTGGAACAAGCATCTGGATCAAGATCTTATAGGGAATCCCCTGGTAGCAAAGACCCGTAGGAATAAATTCAAATTCCAGGTTTTTCGTTTTCGAGACAGAGCTGATCAGATCTGCATACGTAACGGACTCGCTGCTTAACCGGTCGAGGATCCTTGCGACGCTCGATTTTCCAACCGAGCCGTTCCCAACAGGCATCACATATCCGGTTAAGGAAATGAGTTCGACGGGATCCATCACAGTAGCCGGGATGATTTTTGGGACCGGTACTCTAACCGGCAATCATGAAACACAGGGATTTCGCGAAAGCCGTCTCTACAGCGATGGCGTAGATATAGGGTGAAGTTCTTGCCGCCCATCGCTTGTTCAAGGATAATCCCTCTCTCCAG
This sequence comes from Anaerolineales bacterium, assembly GCA_035291645.1. Taxonomy (GTDB): domain Bacteria; phylum Chloroflexota; class Anaerolineae; order Anaerolineales; family UBA4823; genus DATDRQ01. The sequence goes on along the minus strand of DATDRQ010000402.1, from coordinate 1,400 downwards.
GAGCGGGTGAGCCCGGACGATATCCGCGATGGAATACCGGATGACTTTCCCACAATTATCGCAGCGGATCGAATATTTCTTCGTCAGTTGGCTCTCATCGATATCCTCGTCCAATTTCGAATAATGTAAGAATTTCGCGATTGCCTGCCGGTCGCTCATTTGAACGCCAAAGATGTTGGCGAACAGGTCGCGGTTAAGGAAAGCGAGTAGAACAACGAACACGGAACCGAAGAAAAAAACCAGGGCAACGATCGAGTCATTCGAGACTGCCGTGAGGATATCGACTCCCGCAAACCTGGCTGCCATGAAGGCGTAACCGAAGAAGAAGAAGAAGATCAATAGCCGCAGAATGATCCATGGTGTAGCCAGTTTCTGCTTCTTTAGGGTCCGGACGATGTCATTGGAAAGGATCAGACCGATAGTCAAGAATCCAGCCCCAGCGGTCACAAGTATCGTTTCAAAATACATTGCTGCCTCCTCGATAGGGGTGAAGGTCATAGAAGGCCTAATCTTGCTGCCCTTATTCTATGAAATTTCCCTATCGATGAGGTTTTCATTTGTGATAAGTGTTAAAAGTGATGAGGCGCTAGCCTCTCCACTTCAACCGGGTACGAGTTTGGGGTTTCCGAGCACGGAAAACCAAAGCACTCCGAGGCAGAGTAGATATAAGATCAACCAGGAAAACAGCCGGAAGATCTTAACTGAGCGAGGTTCGTGGCAAACCAACCCCCCTTGGAGTAGAGCGAGAGGGATTAGAGCGGCAAACAAGTAGCGTCCCTGGGGTTGGAAATCGAAAACCCAGGAATTGTACAGGGAAGCCAGGACGACAAGCAGGATGCTGATGGGGGCGAATAAAATCATGAATCGTTCAGTAAAATGGATTTCTTTCCACAGCAGAGCCAGGTTAACGAATGTGGTTGCAGCCAGGATGAACATTAATCCATATGCGATCGTGTAAAGCCATTGGGGCAATCTTTCGGACATATATCCGAAAAGACCATAGAAACTGGCTGCTGAAAGCTTCAGCCAATCCATATTTGCCACAGACCAGATCGAATATCCACGTTCAGCCAAGCGGTAACCTATGTGAGTCGGATGGCTGGGTTTAAACCCCGGGGAGGCCCTTTCTTCGCGCATCTCCTGGGCTCGTTCCTCAAAGTTACCTTGCGACAATGGATACACGATCTTGAACGGCGCAACGCAAAGCAATGTGAGCGCGAAAAGCAAACAAAGCCGAATTAGGTATCGTATGACCGATACGGATTTATGGATTCTCAGATCCTCAACCAGTCCCAATCCTAACAACAAATACGCGTATGGAATGGATAGCCAGAAAGTTTTTTTCGACAGGATCACCAGGCTGGTCAAGATTGCGAGAACGATCAAATCTGGCCACGATC
>DATDRQ010000401.1:0-2061 GCA_035291645.1 Anaerolineales bacterium | reverse complement strand
TCGGCGTGGCGGACGACGCCCATCCCGGGGTCGGTGGTCAGGACGCGCTCCAGCCGGCGGGCCGCTGCGGGGGTGCCATCGGCGACGATCACCTGACCGGCGTGCTGGCTGAAACCGATGCCCACCCCGCCGCCGTGATGGAAGGACACCCAGGTGGCGCCTCCCACGGCGTTGATCAGGGCGTTTAAAATCGCCCAATCGCTGACCGCGTCGGTGCCGTCGCGCATGCCTTCCGTCTCGCGGTTGGGAGAGGCGACCGAGCCGGCGTCCAGGTGGTCGCGCCCGATCACGATGGGGGCTTTTACCTTGCCCTCCGCCACCAGCCGGTTGAACGCCAGGCCAGCCCGGGCGCGCTCGCCGTAGCCGAGCCAGCAGATACGCGCCGGCAGCCCCTGGAAGGGTATTTTCTGGCGGGCCAGTTTCAACCAGCGATGCAGGTGCTCATCCTGTGGGAAGAGGTGCATGACCACCTCGTCCGTGATGTAGATATCTTGCGGATCGCCGGACAGGGCCACCCAGCGGAACGGCCCCTTGCCCTGGCAGAAGAGCGGGCGGATGTAGGCCGGCACGAAGCCGGGAAAATCAAAGGCGTCCTTCACCCCATAATCGTAGGCCCGCTGGCGCAGATTGTTGCCGTAGTCGAAGACCTCGGCCCCGGCGCGTTGGAAAGCCAGCATGGCTTCGACGTGGCGCGCCATCGATTCCAGCGAACGGCTGGCGTACTCCTGCGGGTCGCGCTCTCGCAGCGCATCCGCTTCAGCAACGCTCAATCCGGCGGGGATATACATCTGGACGTCATGGGCGGGGGTCTGGTCGGTGACCACGTCGGGCACCACGCCGCGCAGGGCCAGCTCCGGGTAGATCTCGGCAGCGTTGCCGATCAGGCCGATCGATTTGGGGATCTCCTGCTCCACGGCCTGCTCGACCAGGGTCATGGCTTCTTCCAGGGTGTCGACAACCGCATCCACGTAGCCGATCTCCTGGCGGCGCCGGGCGCGGGCCGGATCGGCCTCGACGATCAGCCCCACCCCCGCGTTCATGGTGATCGCCAGCGGCTGGGCGCCGCCCATGCCGCCCAACCCGGCGGTCAGCACGAAACGACCTTTGAGGGAGGGCCAGCCGCGCTGGCGGGCCAGCGATCCCAGAGTCTCGTAGGTCCCCTGCAGGATGCCCTGCGTGCCGATGTAGATCCACGACCCGGCGGTCATCTGCCCAAACATCATCAGCCCCCGGGCGACCAGCTCGTCGAAGTGCTCCTGGGTGGCCCAGTGCGGTACCAGGTTCGAATTGGCGATCAGGACGCGGGGCGCATCCGGATGGGTCTTAAAGATGACCACCGGCTTGCCCGACTGCACCAGCAAGGTCTCATCCACTTCCAGATCGCGCAGGCTTTCCAGGATGGCATCGAAGGCCTCCCAGTTGCGGGCGGCCTGCCCGCGGCCACCATAAACCACCAGATCCTCGGGGCGCTCGGCCACCTGCGGGTCGAGGTTGTTCTGGATCATGCGGTAGGCAGCTTCCGCCAGCCAGGATTTGCAGGTCAGCCGTGCCCCGCGGGGAGCATGCACGGTGCGTGGAGCGGACATGGGTTCCTCCTCAATGAAAAATCCCCTTCCGCCTGATTATAAGCCGGAAGGGGAACACGCTTGAGTTTAATATAAGTGGCGCTTATTTTATTTTCATCCACCTGAGAAAGCGCTCGTGGAGAGGCAGAAAGATGGCGTTCCCTGCCCTTTCAAAAGTAGAGCTGCTCTCCGAGGTTGGACGGCCAATTGACCTGCTGGACGGTTGCAGCGATGAGGAGGAAAGGCAGCACCGCAAATGCATGAGCGTACTCAGCCCAGGAAGGGTTAGTTTTTGTGACCGTTGCCGTTGAGGACGCTCCCGAAAGTGGTGCTGTCGAGGCGGTTCACCATCTCAGCCTGCACATCGCAGAAGACCGGGCGCATGGCGCAGGTTTCTCCGAAGATGCAGGTGCCCCCATCCGCGATGCACTCGTTGATCAGGATCGGCCCGTCGATAGCCTCGACGACTTCCAGGAAGGAGATCTCCTCAGGGGGA
>DATDRQ010000400.1:0-13060 GCA_035291645.1 Anaerolineales bacterium | reverse complement strand
CCAGGTGCCCAGCATTAATGGAAATTCCGGTGGGGTCACAGGCTTTCCTGGCGACTGGCCGATCTTATCCAGGAATTCAGCAGGCGAGAGCCTGCCAATCGAGAGTTGCTTGGACAGGTTGATCCAATCGGCCTGCGTTGTTGGAGAGACCGATTCTTCTGTCTCAGGTGATACCTGGAATGCCACCTTCCAGAGCGGCGGAAGCAGAACGCCTCCCAACCAGAAAAACAGGCTCTCGATGCGACAGCTGCTCTTCCTCGGCATATCAACCTGATTTCACTCGCCGAAAATTTGCACCACCACAGTGCGGGTCTTTTGCTCGGGGTCCATATCGATCATGAGAATCTCCTGGTATTCCCCCAAGAGTAACCTGCCGCCCACCACCGGGATGGTGACAGAGACCCCCAACAGGGCGGTGCGCAGATGGGCGGCGCCATTAAAATCATATCCACGCAGGTGGTGACGATACTCACCTCCGCTGGGCAGGATCCGCTCGAACACGTCTTCTAAATCGACCAGGATGCCGGCTTCGTGTTCAATGATCAGCAAAGCACCTGTGGTGTGTTTGTAGAAAACGTGGACCAATCCCTCCCGGACGCCGGAAACTTCCACCACCGCCTGCACTCGATCGGTGATATTGAGAGCATAGAAACCGCCCTCAGAGAGTATGTTCAGTTCCTGAGTCAGGATCATGTTTCGGCTTGCCGGATCAATTGGTGCAATCGGTTGGCGGTGTCTCCCACAACCGGGTCTGGATCAAGGGTGTATTCCCAGCCCAGTTCTGCTGTTAAGAAGCCACGGTAGTCGACCTTCGCCAGGTATTGAAAGAAACTCTCGAAGTCGAAGGTGCCTTCGCCGAGGGCTAAGTTCTGTTGCTGCCGGCCGTTATTGTCGTTAACATGCACCTGGTAAAGTCGATCTCCTGCCAGGTCTACCGCCTCTTGGGGGCTTTCATGGCTTAAATTGATATGTCCACTGTCCAGTACCATACCCAGGTCGGGATACTCGACCGCTTCGATTATCTTCCGTGCGTCAGAGGCGGTATTAACCAGGTCTGAGACATAGCGATTGACCGGCTCGACCGCCAGCCGGGAGTGGGATTGCTCAGCGTATTGGCAGATTTGGCTGACGCTGTCGACCAGGCGCGCCCAAGCATCCTCCATCGACTGCTCGGAAAGCCGGCGCCCGGGGACGATCAACACTGTCTGCGCACCCAGTTCCAGGGCGTTGTCTATGCACTGGCGCATATACTCCAGGCTGTCCTGCCGGACGACCTCGTTCGGGCTGGTCAGGCTGTGCGGGTAGCGAAAAAATGCGGGCATCAATGACGGCACACCCAACCCGTGATCCTCGATCATCGTTCGTAAAACCTTCAACTGTTGCGGTGAATAGTCATGCCGGTAGATGTGCGGCCGGCCGCCCCAAATATCGATTCCGTCGAAGCCTGCCTTCGCCACATGCTGGATGGTCACCTCGATCGAGAAGTTCACATACACCGAAGTGGCAGTCGAGATCTTCATGGCAACGGATTCGCCTCGGTTTTAGCGCGGGCGACGATCTCGATGTAGGCTTGCACCTGGCGGGTCACCCATTCCAGGCCGTGCTCCTGCACCTTTTCGAGATCGTAAAAGTTGCGCGCCCCCGAGACGGCGCAAGCCCCGCAGCGGATGTAGTCGGCGGCGGTCTCCAGGCTGATCCCACCCGATGGGATCAGGTTGATCTCGGGAAAGACCATTTTCAGGTTGGTCATGTATTGTGGCCCGCCCAGCGCCGCCGGGAAGATCTTTACCATGTCTGCCCCGGCTTCCATCGCCGCCAGGCACTCGGTAGCGGTGAAAGCGCCCGAGTAGCATGCCGCGCCGTAGCGTCGTGCGGTGGCGATCACCTCCGGCTTAACCACCGGTGAGACGATTACTGAAACTCCTGCCAGGATGGCGGCCCGGGCAGTGGCTGCGTCCAGCACGGTGCCGGCGGCAACCAACAGCTCGTCACTGAATTCATCGGCGATCTCCCGGAAATGCTCCAGGGCACCCGGAGTGGTCATGGTGATCTCGACCAGGCGCGCCCCGCCGGCGTGCATCGCCCGGATGGAGGGGAGCAGGTCTGCGGCCTGACCGAGCTTGATGGCGGGCAGCACCCCGGTCTGCTTGGTCCAGAAGATGGCCCGCTCGCGCAGGTTCATGTCGTCGATCATAAGCCCCTCTTCATAGGTCAGATATCCATCCTGGCGCCGCTTCAGCGCCGCGATGTAAAGGAGATGTCCCCTGCCGCAATGGCCGCAACTAGCGCCTCCACTTCAGCCCGGGAGACGGTCGCCTGGTCGCCTTCCAGGGTGTGGGCTAGAGCGCACAGGGCGTTGCCGAAGTCCAGCGCGGTCTGAACCGAACCACTCTCAGCCAAGGTGAAGAGCAGCCCGGCGAAGAAGGCGTCGCCTGCCCCGTACGGGTCGACCACGTCAAACTCGTAGTACTGCCCGGTGAATACCATGTCCTGGTAGAGCGCCAGGCTCCACCAGCGCCCGTGCAGTAAGGACGACATCTCCTTATAGGTCAGGCAAACCAGCCGGCAGCCGAAGTCGCGTTGGTAAGTGCGCAACAGATCCTCGTCGCTGCCTAGATAGCCAAACACCGACTCGGATACGTCCCGGTTAGTCACAAGAATGTCGACCAAGGGCAAGGCCCGGCGGTACAGCCTCAGCGCCTGCTGCCGAGTCCACAGGCTCTCTCGATAGTTGACATCGAAGCAGGTCTCACAGCCGGCTGCTTTGGCCTGCTCGAGGAAGGTTAAAGTAGTCTGTTCAGTCTGCTTACTCAGAGCAGGGAAGATGCCGTCAGTGTATGCGTAATGCGCTCCGGGCAGCAACTGCTCCCAGGCAAAGTCCCCGGCCTCGGTGGTCGCGGCGGCGCTGCCGTTCCTGTCGTAGAGGTGAACCTGACGGCGTGGCGCCATGCTGAACTCCAGGAAAACTATGCCGATCTTAGGGTTGTCGACCAACCGGGCGTTGGACATATTCACGCCACAGCTCTCACCGAACGCGCGCCCCAGGTAGCCCAGCTCATTATCCGGTAACCGCGTCAGGAAGGTGCTTGCCCCACCCAGGGCAGTGAAATTCGCCGCGACATTAAACTGCGCCCCGCATGGGCGCACCCCCAGCGTGGTAGCCCGGCGCAGCCGCTCATACTTCGGCGGCGACAGGCGTAGCATTATCTCTCCGAGCGAGACCAGCCGGTGCATTTACCTATCCGTGCCTCCGTCCGAGGAGGTTTTGTCGTCCTGTTTGAAATCGGTCAGCCAGGCGTTGTCCCACAGGCTTGGGAAAGCGTTCTTCACGTAGGGATGCTGTGCGATTTCGCTCTCGTCGATCTCGATGCCCAATCCAGGCTCATCCGAGAGACATAATTCTCCCTCGCGGATCGGGTTCCAACCCTTGACCAGTTCGGATCGCCACGGCACGTCAAACTCGGCAAAGGTTTCTTGTACCATGAAATTTGGTGTACTGATATCGAAGTGCAATGCGGCAGCTAACGCCACCGGTCCGACCGAGCAGTGCGGCGCAACACGCATATCCTGCACTGCCGCCATAGCGGCGATCTTCTTGCCGATCCACAGCCCACCACAGTGGGCCAGGTCCATCTGCACCACATCGCAAGCCCGCAGACTACACAGACGATAGAAATCCTGCAGGGTATACAGGCGCTCGCCAGCCGCGATCGGGCAGGATACCTGGCGCTTGACCTCCGCCAATAGATCGATGCTCTCCGGCGCGACCGGCTCTTCGGACCAGGTGGGTTGGTATGGATCCAGCCGGCGGATCATGTCCACCGCTGCCCCCACCGACAGACGGCCATGGTATTCGATCATCAGGCCGATCTTCGGGCCGACCGCCTCCCGGATCGTGGCGACCAGCTCTTCCGCCAGCTCGATCTCGTCGGGCTGCATATCCTTCCAGGCAATGCCGAACGGGTCGAACTTGAGCGCCCGGTAGCCGCGCCCTACGGCTTCCTTTGCCAGCTCAGCGTATTCCAACGGGTTGCGCGCCCCACCATACCAGCCGTTGGCGTAAGCCGGCAAGCGCCGGTGGCAGCGCCCTCCCAATAGCCGGTAGACCGGTTGGTTGCAGGCTTTACCGATCAAGTCCCAAAAGGCAATCTCCACCCCACTGATCGCCGTCAATACCGTCGAACCACCCTGATACTGGTCGCGCACCATCCCGCCGATCACCGCTTCGATATCGAAAGGATCGCACCCCAAAACCCGGTCTTTAACCCATTCGTGGCAGATAGTTTCGACGGTCAGCTCCTGCCATTCCAGAGAAGCCTCGCCGACGCCGGTCAGCCCATTATCGGTGCGCAATTGGATAAACAGGTAGTTACGCAGGCCGGCGTTCGCCAAGTAGGTGTCAAAGGCGATGATCTTCATGGCTGGTTCAAGAAGGCGCGCGCTTCCTCGTCAGCTTCGGCCGGATTGAGCGGCAGGTAAACCTCTTCGTGGCGGTGCATCGACAGGTGGCTCGCCACATTGAGTTCATAGGCGCGGTGCCCGTCCCAACCTGTGACCACCGGCTGTTCGATGCCGCGCATCGCTTGCAAGAAGTTCTCGATCATCCCCAGGAATCCACCGAACTCTTCATCAAAAATCAAGGTGTTCGGGATGGCCGGGCGCCAGTGTTTGGCGGGGCCTACCTCCTCGTCGTACAGGATCAGCTCGAACTGATCTTCCACCGCCAGCCAGCTCTTGTTGCCGTACACCTCCACCCGTTCCCAGGGTTTAAAGCTCAGCGCGGTAGCGCTGGTGTAGATCGATCCGACTGAACCGCTGGTGAACTGCAGCGAGATCGTGATGTTGTCGACCGGGTAACCGAGCTGGTTGCGGTTGTACTTATTCACTCCTAAGGCATACACGCTGCTGATGTCGCCCATCAGGAAACGAGTGATATCGAAAATATGGATGGTGCCTTGTTCGAGCAGCCAGACGTAGTCGTATCCAAGGTTGAACTTACCGGCGTACATCGCTGGCTCAGTCACCGGCCCCTCGACGACGAACTTCTTTGCCCACCGGTAAGGTGGCGAGTAGCGCTTGTTGGCGACCGTCATCAACACCAACCCTTTTTCGTCCGCCACCCGGCACATCTCCTCTGAATGGACCAACGAACGCGTGATCGGCTTCTCAACCAGAACATGCAGCCCGCGCTCAAGGCAGGCCAGGGTGTGCTCATAATGCAGGTCATCCGGCGAGGCCACGATCACCCCATCCAGCGCCTCATTCGCCAGCATATCCAAATAATCCGCGTACCAGCGACATCCGTACAGCTCGGCGACCTTCCGGCCGTCGCGCTCGTTGCGCTTAACCACTGCCGGCACCTCTACCTGTTCCCACAGGGTGCGCAGTCGCCAAATGGCAGGCAGGTGTTTGGACTGGGTGACTCCGCCTGCCCCAATGATAGCGACGCGGAGTGGTTGACGCCTGGCGCGCTCTTCTTCAAACCCGACCCCGTAGACGTCGGCGAGCTCGAACGCCCGTCGGTAGGAGGTGTGTCCAAAGGTGTCCTCTAGCATAGGATTACTCCTTCGAGCCAATTCTTCTCGTTCACCCGATGATCTTCCTGACCCGCTCCCGGAAGAAGGCGATCTCCGCCTCCCCATCCAGGATGCCAACCTCCAGGTCGTAGTGGCGCACGTCACCCGGCTCCAGCCAGATCAATTGACCGGCCTCCGCCACCTGTTGGCGTCCGAAACCGTTGCTACACGGCTCGATCCCGACCGCGTATTGGCCCTCACCCATCATACGCCACTCGATGTAATTGGGCATCTGCTTTTGGTTGTAGACCACGTAAAGCCCACGGCCGCGTCCGCCATTCAGCGCCGGGTTGACGATGGCGACCGGCACGCTGCCGTCCGATTCTGCCAGCATGTGGTGCTGGTAGGTCTGCTGGATCCAATTCTCCGTCGGCTGGATGAAATAGAGGAAATCATTTTGCGGGTCGGTCACCTCCCCGAAAAGAACGTCCGGCGGTCTGTCCTGTGAGAAGGGGGCGATGAACTCGGAGCCGTCGTCGACGTATGGGAAACCGGTGTTGATGTGGTACAGGTACATGTGGGCGGTGCGCAAGAAGCCGGCATTGGTGATCTCGTCGTGCATGAAGAAGCGCTTCTCGCCCAACCGGCAGGTATAGCGGCGGGTCAGGCGCAGGTTCTCACCATAGGTTTGGGCCTGCACCACCTCCCCGACCGCTTCCAGAAGGCACTCATCACCCTCCCAACGCTCGCCATACTGCAGCAACTTGCCCGGGATCAAGGCCGACCGGTCGTGCACGCCATAGCGCTCCACCGGGCGAGCCGGGAAGTTGTAATGACTGACGTCGGCCTCTTCCGGGTTGCCGATGTGTAGCATGCCGCAAGTATTGTTGAAGCCGCCCAAAGCGGTCCGTAGCCAGCCAAATTCTGACTGTTGCTCGAAGTACCAAGGCCCTGCCAATCCGGTCGGAGGAATCCAGGCCAGTGACTCACCCTGGTACTCAGCATAGCCGACATCCATGCCGCGCTCGATGGCGACCTTGAAGCACAGCCCGCTGCCGGTGCGGAATTCCAGGACACGCACCCCGCGCGCCGGGCCGTCCTCGAAGGAGAACATCTGCACGCCTCCCGCCTGGGAGAGGTGGCCGATGCGGCGTAGCAATTCCTGGCGGGTGTAAGACCTTCCGAATAGTTTGGGCATTGAAACCTCTCCGGTTGCGCCCGCGGCGGCGCAATCATAATAACCCTATCTTCGGCCAGTTATTAATCAGCGGCCGCGCCGGCGGTACTGGCGCCAGACGGAGCCGGTTCCGTCAGCATCCGCCGGCTGGTCACCTCCACGAACAAGACCAGCAGGATCACCATCCCTTTATAGAAGTAGAAGTAGGCGTCGCGAAGGCCCATCGTGCTCAGCCCATTGTTGAGCAGGGCTAAGAAGATCACCCCGAAGATGGTCATGCGCAGACCGCCTTCGCCGCCGGACATCTTGTTACCGCCGATGATCACCGCCACGATGGCATCCAGCTCCAGCCCGAACACGGCATTTGGCTCGGCGGCGCCCATGCGCGCCATCGTGACGATCGAGGCGATCCCCACCATAAACCCGCTGGTCAGGAAAATGCCGATCTTGTAAAGGTCAGTGCGTACGCCGGCCTCCTTGGTGGCTAGCTCATCGCCTCCGATGGCGAAAGTATAGCGCCCCAGGCGGGTCTTGTTCAGTAGAACGAACCCAAGCAGGTAGGCCAGCACGATAAGCACCATCGGCGGGGAGACCAGTCCAGAGAAGCGCGTGTTCATGAAGCCAACCATCGGGCTCTGGATCACAATCGAGGCCTTCTCCGTCAAGGCCAGCGCCAGGCCGCGCGCCCAGATATAAGCCGCCAGGGTGACGATCACCGGGTTGATATCGGTCTTGGCGATGATCGTGCCGTTGAATAGCCCGATCAGCATTGCAGCGGCGATCCCGGCTCCTAAGGCGAGGGCGATGTTTTGGGTTGCCTGGAAGACAAGCCCCAACACCACGCCCGAAAGGGCGATCGCCGAGCCCGTCGACAGGTCCAGCACCCGGGCGATCAAGCCGAAGGTGACCCCGACCGCCACGATCGCCAGGGCGGCGTTCTGTTCGAGGACGTTCTGAAAATTGGAGAGGGTCAGGAAGTTATCGTTGACCAGGGCGAAGATGAGCACCATGACGGCGGTCATAACAGCCAGACTGTACCGCTGGAAGAAATACCCGCTGGCCTGCCGGAAATTATACTGCCTCTGCATTGATACCGCCTTACTTGTTCGAGCGGGTCCGGCTGAGCTGGTCGAGCAGCGCTGCACCCAAAATAATGAATCCCGTGACTGCTCGCTGGTAGTGTGCCGAGATGCCCATGATAGTCATATAGTTCAGGATCATACCTACGATGATCGCCCCAAGGAGGGTGCGCTCCACACGGCCTACGCCGCCGGAGAGACGGGTGCCGCCCAGGATCACGGCGGTGATGGCTTCGAACTCCATACCTTGACCGACTCCCGGGCTAATGGCGCCCAACCGGGCGCCCATCAGGATGCCGCCGATTCCAGCACACAACGCGCAGATGACGTAGACCCAGATCTTTTCCCGCTGGGTTGCGATCCCACACAATCGGGCGGCGCGCTCATTACCTCCGATCCCGTAAATATGCCGTCCGAAGACCGTCTGCTTCATGGCGATTGAAGCAATGACGTATAAAACGATCATAATTACCGCCGGGATAGGGATAGCGAGCCAGCTGGTGGTCTTGATGTAGTAGAAAATGGGGTCTCGTACCCACAGCCAAGAATTGTTGATCCACAGGATCATTTGTCCCAGGCCGCGCACGGCTATCATTGTCCCCAGGGTTACGATTACCGGGCTAATCCCAACCCGTTCTACGAACCAACCGTTTATCAAACCGACCAGTGCAGCCGCGAGTAACCCGACCAGGATCGCAGGGATCGCGGGCAGAACCTGGTTGAAGATCAGCGAGTTCATCACAGCCGCGCTGAACAGCACCACCGAACCAACTGATAGGTCAATCCCGCCGATCAGGATGACCAGCGTCATGCCAACTCCGATGATGGCTGTGATAGCGATCTGGCGCAGGATGTTCTGCAAATTCTGCACTTTCAGGAAGTTCTCGGCGCTGAGCGAGAATATGATCAACAACAATAATAGGACCAGGACAGTGCCCCCCCGCTCCAACCAGGAGCCGAGTGATTCAGTCCAGGAGATTGGGCTAAGCGCTTGTCGATTCGGTTGCGAAACGGCCATTGCTCTTCTCACCTTCTCGCTCTATATTCCCTGCCCCACCCTGGATGTTCGCCAGCAGCAGCTCCTCGGTGGCCTCCACGTGTCCGAACTCGCGTACGATCCGACCTTCGTGCATCACCAGGATGCGGTCGGCGACCCCCAGGATTTCGGTTAGATCGGGGGAGACGACGATGATGCCACGCCCTTCTTTAGCGAGTGAATCAAGATAGCGATATATCTCTGCCTTAGCACCCACGTCAATGCCACGCGTCGGTTCGATGAACATCAGCACTTCCAGGTCGCGCAGCAGCCAGCGTGCCAGGATGCCCTTTTGCTGGTTGCCGCCGCTGAGGGTGCGGATCTTGGCCTCCGGCGAGCGCAGTACTACGTCGACCTTTTCAATAAATTCCTGTGCCGAGCGCTTCTCGCGCCGGTTGGCGATCAGCGGTAGACTCTTCGAGCGCAGGAACTTGCTCAGAGAGGCCATAGTGATGTTTTCCTTGACACTCATGTCGAGGAAAAGGCCCTCTTCCTTCCGGTTCTCGGTCAGCAGGCAGATACCCAGGTCAATAGCGTCTTTGGGGGAATTGATAAGAACGACTTTCTGGCTCCGTTTGATTGTCCCGCCGGTCACCCTTTCCTGAATGCCGAACATCGCGCGCACCATCTCGTTCTGGCCAGCCCCCAGCAGCCCGGTGATCCCCAGGATCTCGCCCGCTCGCAGGTAAAAATTCACTCCCTTGACCATCTCCGCGATGGTCAGGTTCTCCACTTCCAGCAACGCACGGTGATCTGCGGCGGAGGGAGTCTCGAACTGGCGGTAAAAGCTCTTGACCTCCTGACCGATCATCAGCTCGATCAGCCCATCCTCGGTAGTGGCGGAGGTGATCGGCAGGGTTTCCACGACCCGCCCGTTGCGCAAGATCGTACCCCAGTCGCAATGCTCGATGATCTCCTTCAAGCGGTGGGTAATGTGGATGATGGCGATACCCTGCCCCTTGAGCCGGTTGAGGATCTCGAACAGCCGCTCGGCGTTCTGGGGGGTCAGGGCGGCAGTAGGTTCATCCAGGATCAGGATCTGCGGCTTGAAGGAGATGGCTTTGGCGATCTCGACTAGCTGCTGTTGGGCCAGGGGGAGGCTTCCCACTTTCTGATCAATATCGATGAACTCCACCCCCAGCTGGTCGAGCACGGAGCGCGCCTCCTTGCGGATGCGAGCATCGTCGATAATGAAATAACGGCGAATCTCCCGTCCCAGGAAGATGTTTTCCGCCACCGTCAGGTTCGGTAGCAGGCTCAGCTCCTGGTAAACGATGGAGATGCCGCGGGCACGCGCCTCTCCGGGGTGGTGGAAGACAACCGGCTGCTCATCGATCAGCACTTCCCCCTTGGTCGGCTGGTAATCGCCGGCCAGGATCTTCATCAAGGTGGACTTGCCGGCGCCGTTCTGGCCGATCAGAGAGTGAATCGTACCACGCTGGACGGAGAAATCGACCTCATCCAGCGCCAGCACGCCTGGGAAGCGCTTGCTGATGCCGCGCATTTCCAGGATCGGCCGAGTGTTTGAGGTTTCGTTCACAAATTTGTCCGCATTCGACGCATTTTTGCTTTTGGGAGGGCGTTTTGCAGAAGGAAAGTCTGCCCTCTGCAAAACGCCGCTTAGCGCATTCCCTGCAGGTTCTGGATGCAGGACCGGTAACCGGTAAGAATGCTTACTTACAATAGATGTCGAGCAGTTCGGGCAGTGTCTTCTCGAACTCGAACTCGCTCATTTTCTCCTTCTGATCCTTGGCCAGGTTCAGGGCGCAGTCTACGTTATCCGTATTGACTAGCGCGCCCTTGATCAGGATCTCCTTATCCAGGCCTTCACCTGATGCAGCCCGGAATGGTACCCAGGCTTTCCAGAAGCCGGAGTATTCCGGAGCATACATGAAGGTGGATTTGAGCACAGCGTTTTGGATAGCTTCCAGTGCAAAATCGCTGCCGTCGACCGAGGTAAACAGGATGTCTGTATTGCCGGCAGCCTGGGCGGCCTCCGCTGCAGGTACGGTCAGGCCATCGCTGTTACCGTAAACCAGGTTCAGGTCCGGGTAAGCAACCAGCCAGTTCTCCATGGCGGCTACGGCTTTCTCCGGCTGCCAGTCGGTGGGTTCGCTCGCAACCACGGTAACCCCGGCGGCCTCCATCTCCTCCTTCCAGCCACCGCTGCGGGCTTCATTGAGTCCCTGGCCGAGCAAGCCTTGGATATTGGCTGCTTCACAGTCCGGCCAGCAGGGCGCCTGCTTGAGCAACTCGACACCGTACTTGCCGACCTCGTGCCCGGTATACAGCTCGTCGAAGCCTAGCGTGGTGACGCAACCGTCCGGGGTACTGTGTAGGCAGACCACCGGGATACCGGCTGCCTTGGCCTTTTCCATGGCTGGTCCAAAAGCCTTGAAGTCAATGAAATTGACCGCGATGGCATCCACGCCCTCGTTGACGCAGTTCTCGAAGGCCTGAATCTGCTTGTTGACATCGCCTTCACCGCTGGTCACTCGCAGGTCGAAGTTGTAGCGTTTAGCGGCTTCCTTGGCGCCTTCAACTTCACCCAGATGGAAAGGGTGGCTCAGGTCGATCTGGACCAGGCAGACGCTCTTCTGCTCGCCGCCCGGCGCAGCAGTCTCTGCCGGCTCCTCTGCCGGCGGTTCGGTGGCAGCTGGCTGGGCGGCAGGTGCGCAGGCGGCCAGCACCAGGCTCAACAGCGTAAGCGCAGCCAGGATGGCGAAAATCTTTCTAATCATTTAGCTCCTCCTTAAAAAATGTGGGAAAGGGTTTGGTTTGAGGTGGGTACGTGGTGGAATTGCAAATCTATTTTTGAGGTGTGACCTCCTTCCTGGCTTGAGCCAGGCCGAGTTTGGTGATCCGCTGCTCGGAGTCATTTAGGTGCTCCAGCATAGCGGAGTAAGCGGTTGCCCGATCGCGGGTCTGGATGGCGTTGGCGATGCGCGTATGGGCTTCCAATCCCGCCCGTGTGCCGAAAGGCTCGGCATGCCCGGCGGCGATGACCACCCGCAATGGGTCAATCAGGGCATCTATCAGGCTGCGGATCAGCGGATTATGGGTGGCTGCGGCAATGGTCCGGTGGAATTCCAGGTCTGCGCAACTCCAGGCTTCCAAATCATCCTTATTAATGTCCATCATGCGCAAGGTTGCCTGGATAGCGGCGATATCCTCTTCATCTGCACGTTGAGCCGCCAGAGAAGCGCTGTCGGGCTCGACCATCCGTCGAATCTCATAAAAGTGTGCCAGGGAAAAATCTGGCAGGCTATGCCGTACGAAGCGGTTAAGTGCCTCCGACACTGGTTTCATCGTCGGGCGCCGCACATACGTGCCGCTGCCGGTGCGGATGCTGACCAGACCGAGCTCCTTCAAACTCTTGAGTGCCTCCCGTACCACATTGCGGCTGACCCCGTACTGCAAGGCCAGCTCTAGCTCTGAAGGCAGGCGCGATTCGGGTGGAAAGGTGCCCTCAAGGATCAGCCGCTCGATATCATCGGCGATCTGCTGGTAGAGCCTGCGGCGGTCAACACGCTTGGTTTGGATATTCGGGAGCACGGCTTCTGATGGTTGAATAGGTGGAGCAGTAGAGTTGTTCTACAACTTCTCATATTTTAACGAATTTTTACTTGGAAGTCAACCACTTTTTTCTTATTTTATGCAGGATATGGACGCTTTTGGATCGTGCAACATCTTGATTTTGTTGGCGTAGTCTCTAAAGGTGATCCAACGGGCGAGTTGAATCTACGGAGAAATTGAAAGTAGATAGCTGATGGCATCCACAGAGTCAAGTCTACATTTCGACCCACAATGGGAAACCGACTTTTTGCTTGCCTGCGATAAAACGCATATGTACCTTGTCCGGAGAGAATTGATAGAAAAATTCTATATAGTACGTCTGTAATGAAATCCTTTCAGATTCGTTAAGGAAGACAGATGTTCAATTTCCGAATGGCAAAAATAACGATCCCATGATATCTTTGAATATGCCGTTCGATTCCCAATTCGAATTTTGACATCGCCCAGTGTTGGCTGACGTGCTATTCCATTAACCTGGGTGGAAGCGTCCATAACTCGAGTATAACTAATGTAAGGTCGCCCCTGAGCATCACCCGAAGATTCAAGTTGTTACTTTGACCGGGTTGAATTTCTATCAACTTAGTTTCTCGCCCAACTCAGCGACCAGGAGGTAAATCATGCTGTCCCTGATACAAGCCTGCACCCCTCGCCAGAGTGTCTTTGATACCCAGCGTCG
>DATDRQ010000399.1:0-2026 GCA_035291645.1 Anaerolineales bacterium | reverse complement strand
AGCTCCCGGCAGGCGCGGATGATGCGCACGGCGATCTCGCCTCGATTGGCGATCAGGACTTTGTTAAACATAGGCGTTTTCCTTGCAGGTAGATTTCATGCTGCACTCGTCCCTACCACCCGATTTGCCAGATATACATTTGCGAGAAAATCGACAAGCTTCGTGTTGAGAGCTTGCGGGAAATCCTGCGGCAGCATGTGTCCAGCGTCCGGCGCCAGCCACAACCCGGCGTTCGGGAGGGCGGCTGCGATCTGCCGGGCGTGTCCCGGGGAAGCGTGTTCGTCCTCCAACCCCTGGACGACTAGCGCCGGGCAGTCGATTTCTCGCAGTAACGGGCGCAGGTCCCAACCGGCATTGCCTGGGTTAATCCAGCCGCTAAACCAGCCCTGGAAGACAGCCTCGGCTTGATCGCCGTGCACGCGTCCCAGCTGGCCCCTGAACCTGGCATCCTGCCCGTATTGCTCCCACATCTGCCGGATGCCATCTTCCATCTTAGGTTCGATGTAGGCGTGCGTAGCGATCAACACCAAGGCGGCGACTTTCCCCGGGTAGGCTGCGGCGTAGTACATCGCCACCTTGCCACCGTCGCTGTGACCGATCAAGGCGGGCTGGTTGATATCCAGCTCCTTAAGCAATAACTTTAGATCCGCCACATCTTCCTGAAAATTGGGAATGGCGTACACCTGCCTGGGATCCGATCTGCCGAACCCCCAGCGATCATAGGCGATCGCCCGGTAACCGGCTGCCGCCAGGGCGGGGAACTGCCCCCGCCAGGAGCGCACGGCGCCCAAACCGTGGTGCAGCAGCACGACCGGCTGGCCTTGCGGCGGACCGTGGATTTCTAGCAAGACGGAAAGCTGCTCCAAATTTTCGTCGCATTGGCTAGAGCGGAATGCAGCCGTGCTTTTTGGCAGGGTTGGCGTCGCGTTTATTGGCGAGCATCTCCAGGGCGTTGACCAGCCGCGGGCGGGTCTCGCGCGGCTCGATTACGTCGTCAATATAACCGCGCGAGGCAGCAATGTACGGATTGGCAAACTTTTCGCGGTATTCGGAGACCAGCTCCGCCTTCCTTTGCAGCGGATCCTCGGCCTGGGAGAGCTCCTTGCGGTGGATGATATTCACCGCCCCATCCGGGCCCATCACGGCGATCTCGGCGGTCGGCCAGGCCAGATTGACGTCGCCGCGGATGTGCTTGCTGCTCATCACGTCGTAGGCCCCGCCGTACGCCTTGCGCGTCACCACGGTCAGCTTGGGAACGGTAGCCTCGCAGTAGGCGTACAACAGCTTGGCGCCATGCCGGATGATGCCCCCGTGTTCCTGGGTGGTTCCGGGCAGGAAGCCGGGGACGTCGACGAAGGTGACAATGGGGATATTAAAGGCGTCGCAAAAACGCACGAAGCGGGCTGCTTTGTCTGAGGAGTTGATGTCCAGCACGCCCGCCAGTACACCCGGTTGGTTGGCGACGATCCCCATGCTGTGCCCCCCTAGCCGGGCAAAGCCGATCACGATGTTGGGGGCGTACTGTTCGTGGATCTCGAAAAACTGCCCGTCGTCGACAACCAGATGAATGGCTTCTTTGATGTCATAAGGCTTGCTAGGGTCGTCCGGAACCAGGCCGTCCAGGGCTTCTTCCATACGAAGCGGGTCATCATTCGGAGGGATAAAGGGTGGATCCTCCATATTGTTTTGAGGCAGGAAGGAGAGCAGCTTGCGGATCAGGTACAGGGCATCCGCCTCGGTATCCGTGGCGACGTGGCAAACCCCGGACACTTCCGAGTGCACCTGCGCGCCGCCCAGGTCCTCAAAAGAGACTTCTTCGTGGGTCACTGTTTTGACCACTTCCGGGCCGGTGACGAACATATAGGACGAGTTTCGCACCATGAAGATGAAATCGGTCAACGCCGGGGAGTAGACCGCGCCTCCCGCGCAGGGTCCCATGATGGCGCTGATCTGGGGGATCACCCCGGAGGCCAGGGTGTTACGCAGGAAGATATCGGCGTAGCCCCCCAGGGAGACCACGCCCTCC
>DATDRQ010000398.1:0-5026 GCA_035291645.1 Anaerolineales bacterium | reverse complement strand
CTGGCGAAGGACTGCGACGCATTGATCGTGGTGACTGAATGGAACGAATTCAAACAGCTGGACCTGGATCAATTGCGGGACAACATGCGCCAGCCGGTGCTCTTCGACGGGCGCAATATCTACGACCCGGAGAAAATGGAGCGGCTAGGCTTCAAGTACCGCGGGCTGGGGCGCGGGTATAACGGCAGCGCCCAGAACGGCAAAGTCTCCCACGAGACGATCGGCATCGAGGCGTGAGGCTCGATGTGGGGATCGATTAGCCTTTGCATCGATTAATTTCTGGAGTATAAAGGACGCGGACAGGGAAAGCCTCTGAGGGCGTCCTTTGTCGTCCTATGGCTGTTGACCATCCCCCGATCTGCGATTACGAAGGCTCCGACTACCAGACCTCATTCTGGGATCAGGGCGAGCGCGCCTACGAAGACCGCGTCGAGGCGGTCGCCCTCGAGCGGCTGCTGCCCCAGGCGGGGGAGATCCTGCTGGAAGTGGGGGCAGGCGCCGGGCGCAACACCCCGCGCTACCGCAATTTCAAGCGCGTCGTACTGCTGGATTATTCGCTCACCCAGCTGCAACAGGCCCAGGAACGCCTGGGCCAGTCAGATCGCTACAATTACGTGGCGGCGGATGCCTACCGCCTGCCGTTCGTCACCGGGCGCTTCGGCGCCGCCACCATGATCCGCACTTTGCACCACCTGGTCGCGCCCCAGCGCGCCCTCAGCCAGGTTCGCCAGGTGCTGCAGCCCGGCGGGGTGTTTATCCTGGAATACGCCAACAAGCAGAACCTGAAGGCCATCCTGCGCTTCCTCCTGCGGCGGCAGTCGTGGAGCCCGTTCACGCACGAACCGGTCGAGTTCGCCGCGCTGAACTTCGACTTTCACCCGCAGGCGGTGCGGGACTGGCTGCAGGAGTGTGGGTTCCACTCGGAACGCCAGCTGACCGTCTCCCATTTCCGCACAGGCTGGATGAAACGCCGGGTGGCATTGGATATATTGGTCCGCCTGGATTCGCTGGCGCAGCGGACCGGCGACTGGTGGCAGCTCAGCCCGAGCGTCTTCGTGCGCGCCCGGGCGGTTGGAGACACCCCGGCAGCCAGTCAGGAAGCCCTCTTCCGCTGCCCGGCGTGCGCCTATCTCCTCCTGGAAGAAGCGCCCAATGAGATCGTTTGCCCCGCCTGCGGCAGGCATTTCCCGGTGATCGATGGCATCTACGACTTCCGTGTGAAATAATCGTCCGGCGTCCTGCGGATCACCCCTGCCTACCGCCGGTTTTCTCCACCACCCAGAAATGGGAGAGCCCCAGGGCTCTGGCGGGCGTCCTTTCCAATCCCTGCAGCAGGCGGCGCAGCGCTTTGCCGAGCGCCGGGCGGCGGGCGATGATATTATCGTAGGCCCCAAAAATAACCGTCCACTCCACCGTCTGCACCGGGAGCCCGGCAAACAGGCGCTGGAGATCGCCGGTAGAATAAACCCGCACGTGAGGAGCGAGCCGGTCGCGCAGGCGGCGCGGCAGGTAATTGACCAGGGGGACGTTGCCGAAACGGTAACGCCCGCGCCAGTACAGGCCGTGGGTTTCGAAGGGATATGCCCGGTTCGGCACGAACAGGATGATCCGCCCGCCCGGTCGCAGCACGCGCACCATCTCCTCGACCGCTCCCCGGTCATCCTGGACATGTTCGAGCACTTCGTGGCTTAAGACCACGTCAAAAGAGCCAGCAGGGAACGGCAGGCGCTCTCCGGCTGCGGCGAGAATATGCGGCGCGATCTGGCGCGCCTGCCCGGCGCGCTCCAGATCATACTCCAGCCCAACCACCATCGCAGCATGAGGTACGAGGTGCTGGACGTACCTGCCCACCCCGCAGCCGTTTTCCAGCAACCTGCCGTGCAGGCGATCGCCGGCGGCCGACAGGATCATCTGCAGGCGGCGCTCCTGCCCGGCGCGCCATACATAGGATGGCTCGCCGCGCAGGGCAGCTTTCTCCAGATCGCGCTCAGCCACCCACTTCTCCCGTGTCCACTAACTGCCAGCCGGCTGCGGCGCTCCCGGGCGCCCCCCTGCACACCCACTCCTGTTTGAAGCCAAAGCCCTTCCGGTTATCGATCAGGCGGATCCAGTATGGCTGAAATACGTACAGCTGGGTGCGGGCAACCTGGGTTCCCAGCCCGGCCACAAACGGGAACTTAGCGAGGTAGAGCTCCCAGGCCTGCTCCCAGCCCGCACCTGGTTCGACACGCCGGACGGTCCCCCGCATCTGCAGGCCGCGGATCTCCTGCCACGCCCGGCTTTCGGGATAGAGGCTAGCTGCGGCGCGCTCGTCGTGCTCGACGTCCAGGCTATGCTGGCTGGACGAATCGGAGAAGAAATATAAGTCCAGGCGCTCATGCGCGGCGAAGTAAACCGTAGCAGCGTGGGGTTCCCCAGCCTGGCCGGTGGTCGCCAGGGTCAGCGTCGATAGATCGAGCAGATCAATAAACGGGAACGTTAAGCCGGGCATCAGATAGGCTAATATTTTAGGGGATTGGATCGAGCAGGCCAGTCTATTCTGCCATCCCGGTCCACTCGGAGAACAGGTCGTTTTCGATCCCCAGGCGCGCCAACACGCGCCCCACCAGGTTGGTGACCACGTCGTCCAGGCTTTGGGGGCGGGCGTAGAAAGCGGGGACGGGCGGGAAGATCACCGCGCCTGCCTCGGCAGCCAGGCCCATCAGGCGCAGGTGGCCGCGGTGCAGCGGGGTCTCGCGCACGACCAGGACGAGCGGACGGCCTTCTTTCAAGGTAACATCCGCGGCGCGCCCCAGCAGGTCCCCGGCATAGGAGTTAGCGACCGCCGAAAGGGTCTTGATCGAGCAGGGGATGATGACCATCCCCAAGGTCGCGAAGGAGCCGGAGGCGATCGCCGCGCCGATGTCCTGGTAGTTATAGTGCACATCAGCCAGCGCGGCCACCTCACTAACCTTCCAGGTCGTCTCCTGCGCAATCGTCGCCCGGGCTGCCGGGGATAGCACCAGGTGAGTCTCTATCCCAAACTCCCGGACCATCTCCAACAGGCGGATGCCGAGGATCACCCCGGAGGCGCCTGTTATTCCTACCACCAGCCGGCGGTTTTTCTGCATATGAGCTGCTCCTCCTGGCCTGGTTCCAGTGTTTTCATTCACTTTGTCCTACTTTTTGACCCCAGTGGATGGCGATGGTTCCGAACATGAGCCGCCGGTAGCCTACCTGGGAGAAGCCCGCCAACCACATCTCCTCCGCCAGCTGTTCGGCTGTCAGGAACGCCTGGGTCGAATCTGGCAGGTATGTATACGCCTCACCGACGCCAGTCACCAGGCGACCCAAGGTTGGGATCACGTACTTCAGGTGAAGGCGGATGAAGGGAGAAAGCAGGTTGTGCGCCGGGCGGGTCGTGTCCAGGATGACGACGCGCCCACCGGGGCGGAGCACGCGCCGCTGCTCGCGCAAGGCCTGAGGCAGGTCTACCACGTTGCGCATCAAGAAACCGGACACCACGGCATCGAAAACCTCCCCCTCGAACGGCAGGCAGAGCGCGTCCGCGGCAGCCCAGGGAAATCCCGCCGAAGCGGGATGAGCCTTGCCGACACGCATCATCTCCAGGGTGAAATCGGCAGCTACCGGCTGCCCGGAGGGCTGCTGGCGGCGGGCTTCGCGGGCCAGGTCGCCAGTCCCCGCTCCCAGGTCGAGCAAACGCCCGCCGAGGGGCAGCTGCGCCCGCCGGACGACCTCCCTGCGCCAGCGGATATCCTGCCCGGCAGTCATGAGACGGTTCATCAGGTCGTAGCGCCGGGCGATGCGCGCGAACATGGCCTGGACGTAGCGCGCCCGCTCTTCCCCGGCGAGGCTCGCCATCTGGTTACTCGTACTCCCCTCTAAACAGCCTGGCATCCTCTGCCTGGGCAACCTGCCGGCCGGCATCAACGTCCACCCGGGTAAGCAAGTAACCTCCAACAATAAAGAATACGATGATGCTCAAGATTGCCGGGCGGCTGCTGCCGAAGTTGGCGGCGGTAAAGGCGAAAACCAACGGACCGATCACTCCCGAGAATTTCTCCATCACCCCGAACAGGCCAAAGAATTCGCCGCTCTTGGTAGCCGGAGACATCACCGAGAACAAGCTGCGGCTCAGCGCCTGGCTGCCGCCCTGTACCACTGCGACCATCCAGGCCAGGAACCAGAACTCGATCACCGAGTTCAGGAAATAACCCCACACGGCGATCACCGCATACACAACCAGCGCCAGCAGGATGCTGTTCTTCGTGTCCATGCGCGCGGCAAGGCCGGAAAACAACGGCTTACCCACAACCAGAGCCAGCAGGAAACAGATCAGTACAATCACCAGGAGCAACCCAATGATTAACCCCAGGTTGCTCTGGCGGGAAGGGGGGATGACCTGGACATCCGCCACCGTCATCACGATCCCCTGGCTGGCGGGGTTGCTCTCCCCGGTGTTGACCAGGCGCAGCAGGTGCTCACCAGGGGCACTCGCCGTGAAAGTCGCGGTAATCCCATAGCGGTCGGTGGGGCTATAGGCGTCGATCGTGAGAGGATCCCCGCTGTCAGGTTCGAGCAAGGGTTGCCCGTCCAGTTCGACTGCCCACATCCCGCCATCCGGCCCACTACTGTACGTGATCTCCACCACCTGCCCGTGGTATGCCAGGCTGGAGCCGGCGCCAGGCTGGTCGGTGAAACGGTATGCCGCGCTCTCAGACGTTCCCAACACCGTGGAGGGGATCTCCATACTATCCCAGGCGCCGTCGTAGACGATTGCCGGATCGCCTGCCGGGTAGGTCCCCTGCCCGGCGGCGGTTGCCGTGCCGCCATACGCGGGGGGCGGCGTCCCCGAGAACTGCACAGGCAAAAGCCGCGCCCCGGCGATCCCAACGACCGGCAGGGCGATCAGGTTGAACACGATGAAGGCCAGGAACAAAGGACGGCGCTTCTCGGACGGCTGCGGCAAACGGCCAAAGATCAGGCTGTAAGGCACCCCGACGAACTGGACCAGGAGCAGCGCCAG
>DATDRQ010000397.1:0-3250 GCA_035291645.1 Anaerolineales bacterium | reverse complement strand
CAGGATGTTGAGCACGGCGATGCGCAGGCCGGGTTGTACTTCGAATAGCGGCAGTTCCCTGTAAAGACCGGCGATTTCGAT
This sequence comes from Anaerolineales bacterium, assembly GCA_035291645.1. GTDB lineage: Bacteria > Chloroflexota > Anaerolineae > Anaerolineales > UBA4823 > DATDRQ01. The sequence goes on along the minus strand of DATDRQ010000397.1, from coordinate 3,169 downwards.
CGGATAGGTATTCCGCTTCATCGACATCGAGACCTACCCCTCCTGTGAGGTAATTAAATTGGTTGCCAGAGCAAACCTGATGTATTATAGCGGTTTTTTGGTGAGGTTGCTATAATAGGGCATGACCGATGGGATCGCAGCCCACACCGTGAACTGTTCCCAGTGCGGGGGAGAACTTCACCCGGATGAGGGCCAGATTTTCCTGACCTGTCCCTTCTGTGGATCGACCGTCTTCCTGGATAAATCCCAGGTGGTCTTTCACTGGTACCTGGCCGCCACCCTGGATGAAGAAAAAGCCCGCGGCGCCCTGGCGCGCTGGATGGCGGGCAACGAGACGGTCAAAGACCTCGACCTCAAATCTCAGGTCAGTGGGTCGAGTTTCGAATACTTCCCGATGTGGTACTTCAAGCGCCGCTCCCTGGAAGACCGGGAGGAGATCGTGCTGACCCCGGCCGCGGCCATCTCCGTGAGCGAGATCCGCCGCCTGCGCCTGCCCGCCGGAGATCTGCGCAAGTACGACGAATCCCTCGAAAGCCAGTCGCACGCCCCGACCGTTCCCTTGGAGGCAGCCTTGACCTGGCTCGGGCAGCAGAACATCCCCAGCCAGCAGATCACGGAACGCTCGCTCGTCCATATCCCGCTCTTCACCTTCAGGTATACCTACCGCTCCGAGCCGTATACCGCTCTGGTCGAAGGCGCTACCGGCGAAGTGCTCGCCAACATCTATCCAGCCAAGGAAGAAGCCCCTTACCGGACGGCCGGGGTGCTCGCCGCGCTGGTCTTCCTGTGCCTGGCATCCTTCCCGGTTTATGGCGCACTCGCGGATGGCGCGCAGGGCTTCGGTTACGGCATGCTGGCCTGCACCGGGGTCGGCCTGATCGCAGCTCCGGCGCTGTTTGCGCTGGCAGCCTGGGTGGCGCAGAAGATATGAAAGCAGGCGAAGCGGTCCAGGGGCTGGCTTGCCCCAACTGTGGCGGAATGGTGCCCATCCCTGAAGGTCAGGTGATCGTGCGCTGCCCGTACTGCGACCTGCGCTCGCTGGTACGTGGGGAGCGTGGCTTGATGCGCTACCAGGTGCCGACCCGGCTGACTCGCGAGCATGCGCAGGCCGGGCTGGCCAGGTTCCTCGGGAGCAGCCGGGCGATCGCCTGGGAAGCTGCTCGCAAAGCCCAACTGGTGGAGGCTTTCCTGGTCTACCTGCCCTTTTGGGTGTCCTGGGCGCGCGTCATCGGCTGGGTCTTCGGCGAGAAAAAAGTCGGCAGCGGGGACGACACGCGCTATGAACCCCGCGAGATCAAGGTCGTCGAAGAGATGAGCTGGAACGGGGTCGCCTGTGACGTCGGGGAATTCGGCGTCGAGGTGGTAGCCCTGGACCAACAGCCGTTAGAGCCATTCGACGCCGACGGTCTGCACGCCAGCGGGATGGTCTTCGAGCCGGTCAACTCGCTGACCGATGCCCGCAGCGCCGGAGAGAACGAATTCAACGCTCGCGTCGAAGCAAAGGCACACCTGGACCGCGTCGGGCAGGTCTTCGTGCGTTTCCTGCGCCACCGCATGGGGCTGGTGTACTACCCGATGTGGGTGCTGCGCTATCTCTACCGGGGGCGTTCTTTCCAGGTCGTGCTGGACGGCTATTCTGGAAAGATCCTGTACGGCAAAGCGCCGGGCAGCACGGTGTACCGCGCCGCCGTTCTGGTCGCGGGCACCGCGCTGGGGGCGTTGATCGCCGTGGACGGCGCTGCGCTGGCCTTCAGGCTGGCCTTCGAAGCGGATGGTGACGGCACCTGGGCATTCTTCGTCGGCGGATTCGGGCTGATGGCGGTCGGTTATGGGGTGATGCGTAAGGCTTACCGCATGTTCCGTTATGGCGAGCAGTACGAGTACCGGCAGTTGCGCCGGTTATCGAGAAGGAAAGAGCCTAACCTGGCGGAGAGCGTTTTTAAGACGCTGGAGCATCTCCGGTGACGAATCCGGTCGAACTGGTCGCGCTGCGCTGTCTGCGCTGTTCCACTCCGATCCCGGCCGCGCCGGAGGAGGTCGCCTGGGCCTGCGCCCAATGCGGGCAGGGATTGCTGCTCGAAGAGGACCGGGGGCTGCTACATCTGGCGATCCACTATTCGCCTGCGATCAAGCCTGGCGCTACCGGGCGTCCATTCTGGGTCTGCACCGGCCATGTCTTCGTGGAGCGCGAGACTTACGCAGGGGGCTCGGACAGGATCACCGGAGAGATGCAGGATTTTTGGGGGGAAGGACGCCTGTTCTTCATACCCGCCTATGCGGCTCCATTGGAGGCTTTGTTGGAGCAAGCCTTGCAGCTGCTCCAACGCCCTCCCGACCGGCAAGAAGGTCCGCCGACCGCCTTCGCCCCGGTGGTGCTCTCACCCGAGGACCTGACCGCCGCAGCCGAGTTCATCGTGCTGGCGGTCGAGGCGGCGCGCAAGGATAAGCTGCGCCAGGCGCGGGTCAAGGTGGTACTGGAAAGCCCGAGTTTGTGGATTCTGCCGTAACCGGTGGTGTACGGTGCGCCTTCATTTCGGCCCGCCCCCGGAAGACCCGGATTTTCAGCCTGAAGCCCAGGGCTGGCATTCCATCCGGGAACCGGGACCGGTCCTGGTGCAGGTGATCGCCATTCCAGTTGCATTGGCGGTGTTCCTGATCTTGGGCTGGATCATCGCCGGTCTCTCCGGCGCGAGCCCGTACCTCTCGATTCTTTCAGTGGAAGCCGTGCTGTGGCTGATCGTGTTGATCCCCTTGCACGAACTCCTGCATGTCTTCACCCAGCCTGGTCTGGGCCTTTCGCGCAACTCTATCGTCGGCCTATGGCTCTCCCGGGCCGTCATCTACGCCAGCTATTTGGGGACGATGAGCCGGGTTCGCTTCGCAGTCTGCCTGGCGATGCCATTCGTGATCCTGTCGCTGCTGCCCTTGATCGGGATCGCGCTTCTTAAAGCGGCCTTTGCGAACGACGAGCTCGTTAAGCACCTGGCCTTGCTTTCCCTCCTGAATGGCGTGGCTTCCTCCGGGGACCTGGTTGGTCTGGGTCTGATCCTTTCCCAGGTACCCCGTTCTGCCACCCTGCAAGACAAAGGCTGGCGGACCTTTTGGAAGCGCTCTGAAGAATGGTGAAGCCTGGCTTTTCCATACGACGACGATGGTGGGATTCTGCTGT
>DATDRQ010000396.1:0-8360 GCA_035291645.1 Anaerolineales bacterium | reverse complement strand
CCCACGGATCGCCTGCTCTGCCGGTACAGGACTGCGCTCCCAGGGTATGCCGCCCGGCGCGCCGTTATCATTCACCAGCGCCAACGCCTGCCCTTCGGGGTCCGAAAAACGGATCCACTCCTGTCCGGCGACTAAAACAATACCCGAGTGAGTGATTCCGGCTTCAGTCAGGTGCTCCGCCCACCAGGCGAGCGCTTCGTGACCGGACACCCTGAGTGCGATCTCTGCGATGTTCCCCGCGCCGATGATGTTCTGGGCAACATCAGGCCAATCAAAAAAAGTCACTTCAGTGCCCGGGCTTCCGACTGCATCCGCGTAAAACAAGTGATACGCCGAAACATCATCCTGGTTGACGGTCTTCTTGACCAGGCGCAAGCCCAACACCTGTGTATAGAATGCCGCGTTTAAGGATGCCTCGGCAGTTATTGCGGTAACGTGATGTAATCCCAGAAGTTGCATGCAAATCTCCTGTAGAAATCAGTCCTGAATCAGACAGATTTAATCTACAAACATGCTCTCAGTCCAGGTTGATCTCCACCTCGTAGCCCCAATTGCCTTCATCTTCGCTCTCCATGAACACCTGGACGCGCAGCACGTAGGTGCCCTCTTCGACCGGGTCGCCCCCGGAGGTCCACTTGTACTGGAAATCTTCGAACACCCACGGATTGCAGTCCGGCTCGCCGCCGCCGAAGACGCAGAATCCGGCGGTCTCTTCGGAGTGCTCGTAGACCTTATCTCCATCCTCATTCTCGACAGTGAATATGACCTCGGTAATTCCATCGCCATCCTCGTCACCGACGTCGGTATCGTGAGCGAACATGCGCACGAAAAAGCGGGAGTTGAAGTCTGCTTCGAAGGCCAGGTTATCCGGGAAGGTACCGTCCGGGTCGGAATTCTTCGTCTTGGGGGGCGGAGGTGGAGGCGGCGGGCCGACCTCCACGCGCGGCAGCGTAGTCAGATCGATGTTGCATTCGACAAAATCCGCACCGGCGCTCACCCAGCCTGTCCTCCCATCCGGATCCTGGACCTGCACCCAGGCACCGCCCGGCACGCCTTCCGGCTCATAGCCGATTGGGACCAATCGAGTCTGCGCCTCGAGGGCGCCCAGCGGTGGGTTGTAGGCCGTCCCGGGGCCGTTACGAAGATTCAGGGATTGCAGGACTGTACACTGCGGCCCGCTGGTGGCTGTCGGTCCCGGGGGCGGAGTCGTTGGGGAAGGAGCAGGAGTTACGGTTGGTTGGATAATTTGTGCCGGCGTCGGTGTTAGATCGACCGCGGGGGATGTTGCGGTGACGACGATCACGGTCACTCCCGGGCTAATCTGGGGAAGGGAAGTGGATGAGTTTCCGGACAGGTTGCAGGCCAGCGATATCATCACGATGAAACCTGAGATGATTAATATAATAGGTAAAGGTAGTCTGTTCATCCTTGCGATCCTCCCAGATTATCTAATTCCTTCTGGATGCTGTCCCGGTTCGGCTGGCAAACACCGCCGATGATGTCATTCTTGACGATCAAATCCCTTGACCCGTCCCCCTGAGCAATGCAATGGTCGTAATATTCGATCGCCTGCCGGTAGGCCGCCATTCCATTGGCATAATCCTGGTCCACCAGGTAGGTGTAAGCTTTCCATTGAAACGCCGAACCCAGGTATTCGTACGCTTGCGTGAGGTAGCGGTTCTGCCCGGCCTGCTGGAGAGGCAAGACGGTCTGCTCGACCATTGCGATGGCCTGGTCGAACTGTTCTATAGCCTGATCATTATTTCCCTGTTTCTGAAAAACCTCGCCCTTCAGGCGGAGGCCGTTTCCCAATCCCAGGCGAGCCACGCTCTCGAGAGGCAGGCCTGCTGAGTCCAGCCCAAGGCTCAGTTCGAGCGCCTGCCGGTAGGCAGCCAGGGATTTGTCGATCAGCTGTGAAACCTGGATAAAGGTTGAGGCGTCTGGGTTATCCTGGTCGTAATTCTCCAGCAGCCGCCGGGCGCGCTTTAGGTACGTACTGCCCAAGCCGATGCGAGCCCTGGCGTACTCCGGGTCCAGCTCTGAGGAGCGAACAAAAGCATGCTCGGCCTGGTCCTCAAACGCATCCCGGGCGAACTCGAGCACGGATTCGCGATCGACCAGGAAGAGGTATTCGCGCCCGATCAAGAACTGGATTAACGCAGATTCCGGCAGGTATTGCTCGGCGGCTTGAAAAGCTTCCAGGGCCTCCAGGGAATGTCCGAGATGGGCTTCACTCAGGCCGAGAGCGATCCAGGCCAGGCCGTTTACACAAGGGGCAGCGTCCGCCTTTGGAGCTGTATTAAGGGCCTGTGTAGATACCGCGCAGCCCAAATCGAAGGTGCCCTGGGCTTCCTGGTCGTCAGTACCGAGGCGGGGAGCCAGGAAGAACGCCAGGTTGACGCCTGGATCGTCTGTTCTCGCGGCTGAATTTCCAAAGATCACCATATCGGCGTGCAGCCTTTCCGCCAGGGCTGCGACTGCGGCCTGCCTTTCCTCAGGTGAAATCCCCGGGATGCCGCCGATCGTCACGTTCTTTTCCCGCAGTTCAGGGCTGTCGTGCCAGACCAGGATGTTCGGGTTATCGCCCAGATCCTGATCGAGACTATCGAAAATCTGCTCGTCCAATGCTTGAGCCTGGCTGCCAGCTCCTGAGGAACCAGCCGCTTCGGCTGAAACATCCTCAAATCGCGCGATAGCGATATTATACAGACGATCCATAACGGCTGGTTCTTTGTCAATAAGAAACGTGTAGGCCAGGTAAGCGACTGCAACCAGCAGGATGGCTGTCACCGCGAAAAAGATACGTTGCAGGCGCCTGGCTTGGGCGAGCCGGCGGGCCTGTTCGGCTTCTTTCTCAACCTGCTGGCGACTTGCCTCCAGAAAATCCTGCTCCTGCAGGCTGAGGGCATCCGCATGGGTATCCGCCCATGCCAGCGCCTGTTGGAAGCGCGCCCCGCGGTAAAGTGCGCCCGGGTCGCTCTCCATCTTGATCCACTCATGGGTGGCATCGGTCAGGCGCTGGTGCAGAATCAGACCCTGCCTGTCCTCCTCCAGCCAGCCGCGCAGGGTAGGCCATTCCCGGATCAATGCTTCGTGGGCTACCTCGACCACGCGGGTATCGCCCGGCTGAATCGTATCGGTAATGACCAGGCGGGCATCCGCCAGGATTTTGATTACTACGTTGATCAGCATCTCGTCCGTGGAACGGGTGATCAGCTCGGAATAAGTCGCCCGGCGGCGCGTGTCCTGGGAAGTCTCCCCCACTTCGGCCATGCGCAGAAAAATAAGGCGGGCGACGGGCTGCTGTTCGGGGGGCAGGTTTCGAAAAACGGATTCCGCCGTCTTGGCAACCGCTCCTTGTACGCCGCCCGCTTCGGTGTAGCCGGAGAGGGTTAACGTCCGGCCGCGCCGGCGAATCCAGGTCTCGTGCAGGGCGTGGGATAAGAGCGGCAAAGCCCCGGGTTCGTAACCGATATCGTCCAGGATGACTTCGATCAAGCCCTCCTGGATCTTCCAATTGCCTTGCGCCAGGGGGCGGTCGATGGCGCGTACCAGTTCCTCGCGGCTCATGGCGCCGATGAACTCCTGGTGCTGGGCAGTTGCCTCGCGCAAGCCGTCGTGCTCGGCGACCTGGGCGTAATAATCAGCCCGCAGGGCGAGCAAGATGGTAACCGGCGTTCCCTCTTCACCACCGCTGGCTGCCAGCAAGTTAGCCAGAAAGGTCTCACGTTCTTCCTGGCTGCGGCACAATGTAAACAGCTCTTCGAACTGGTCGACGAAGAGCAGCAGGTGTCTTCCCTGCTTTTCTGCCAGGTACCTGCGAACAGCGAGTGTGAGCGCCTGAGGGTCCTGAATGAAATCTTCCCGCAGCTGGGCCAGCGCAGAGACGGAAGGGGAGCCAGACGTCATGACAGCCGCCAGGGCATCCAGCGGGTGAGAGGTCGGTGTGAAAGTATGGATCAGCCACTTCCCACTGTCGGTGGGCGGCATGCCGCCGTCCGCCAGGCGCTGCCCGCGGCGCAGGGCGGGAATTACCCCGGCGCGCACGACCGAGGATTTACCACTGCCGGAGGCGCCGATCACAGCCAGGAAGCGGGTGCGGTGCAGCCGGGCAACGATGCGGGCGGTCAGCTGCTCCCGACCAAAAAAGCGGTCTGCATCTTTTTCATCGAAATACTGCAATCCCTGGAAAGGAGGATCACCCGGCTCGGGCGGCAAACCTTCTATATCCCGTGCTTCGGCAGGACCGACGACGGTGGACAGGATGTTAATGACCACCTGATCGCGGCCGATGAAGGTCCCCCCACCGGTATCGACGCTGCCCCCAACGAAAGCTCCCCCGCTCGTGTGTGCGCGCCCGGCGCTTTCTGGTTCTTCTGGATTTGGAGTATCCTGCGCGCGGTTAATTTCCATGAGCGGTTTGCTTACCGGATGTTGACCTGGGTTGGGAACAGGAACTAGATTGGGATAGCAAGTGATGTCTGTAATTCTGGTCAATTTTATCATAATAGCCCCCTGGCTATCTTCGAAGGAACCTATGCAACCACCCTGGATAAACCGCCTGGGTGATTGAACCAGATCAGCTTCCCGTGACCATCGCCCGCAGCACCAATCCGCACATGATCAGGAAAGCCACTGCGTACAGCAGCATCTCGGCGCGATCCTGCCTGCCACGGGTGTAGCTGTAAACGAGCGGGACAGCCAGCGCCAGAGCGACGCCATACAGGACGTGAATTCCGCCGCGAGCCGGGGGTGAATCTGTGATCCATAAGTAGAGGCCCAGCCCCCCCTGGAAGAGGATCAGCACTTCGGCGATCAGGGCTGCACCCCAGTAGCTCGAGCCCAATCCCTGCTGGCGGAAAAACCGCCAGAAGCCCCAAACCGCCATGAATAAGAAAAACAGGAGCGCCGTGTTTGCCAGTCGAGCATGAAGGAGGATTGCCATACTGGTTTCTCCAGGTATTGATTACTCGATCATCATACCATAGCCCGCTGAGCGACGTTGCCGGAACCTACTCAATCACCAATTTTCGCATTAGCTTGAGGGGTCGAATCACAGGGTGATGATCAAATCATCCTTTTGGAAGATGGAAATCACTCCAGGGGGTTTAAAGATAGTGGATAGCCCCAGGAGTCTTTCTTTGGTAGACTTCAGGCTTAACAAGAGGAATTTAGACCGTAATTATCTTGTTGCTTCGATTTGCTTGTGCTACAATACACAATGGGACCGATTCATTAACAAAATCCGTTGTGGGCAGGAGGAGAAAATTACATGGCCTCTGAGGCAGTGATTGAAAAGAAGCCGATCAATCGGCGGGAATTCTTGAATTTTGCCTGGTTGGTGTCGATCGGGTTTTTCACCTTCACCGCGGCCGGAGTCACTTTTCTTTTCTCGTTACCGCGCTTAAAAGAAGGCGAGTTCGGCAGTGTATTTACGGTGGGTTCGGTTGGCGATCTGCCGGATGCCGGTACCGCGCCGAACAATTTCCCGAAAGTGAAATTATGGCTGAGCAACACCGAGACGGGAGTGATCGCGCTTTACAAGGTGTGCACCCACCTGGGATGTCTGTATAACTGGAATAACCAGGAGGTGAAGTTCATCTGCCCCTGTCATGGTTCACAGTTCCAGCCGGATGGGACGTATATTAAAGGTCCTGCACCACGCAACCTGGACCGATTTGTGATCCGGATCGAATCCGAGGACGGGACCGTGCTGGCTGAGACAGATCTTGTTACAGGGGCGCCGCTACCCGTGCCTGACGACCCGAACGCGCTCGTGAGAGTCGATACCGGTGAACGGATTATCGGCAAACGGCATGCTTAATCATCCCTCCCAAGAATCACCTCCGGACCGGGGTATCGTATGTTGAAATCACTAAATTTTCAAGATCTTCGCCAGAAACTCATGCTGGCCATCGACAACCGGGTGCGAATTATCACGGCTGGCCTCGGCTTGAATGAACTGCGCAACGTCCTGCGCGGCGATCCCCCCCGGGAAAAGCCAAACCCGCGCTACAGAGTCCACACTACCAGTTTCATTTTCCACATCCGTCCCCGCTATTATCAAAAAGGCAGCACCATCCTGACCCATACTTTCCGGTTGGGCTTCTTCACGATGTTCTTCTTCATGGTGGAACTGATCACCGGGCTGGTGTTGATGATTTATTACGTCCCGACTCCGGCGGGAGCTTACCTATCCATCCAGGAGATCATGAGCGCGGTCCCCTTTGGCAACCTGATGCGTGATCTCCACCGTCTTGGGGCCGAAGCCATGGTGATCTTCACCTTTCTACACATGGTGAGGACCTACTTCACAGGTTCGTATAAAAAAGAACGCTCATTCACCTGGTTCACGGGTGTGATCCTGCTCGGCATCACCCTATTCCTGAGTTTCTTTGGCTACCTGCTCCCCTGGGACCAGCTGGCCTTTTGGGCGGTGACGATTGGGACGAGCATGGGTGAAGCTGCCCCGCTGGTTGGAACGCAGTTGAACCTGCTCCTACGCGGCGCCCAAGATATCGGGGCGGGCGGTTTGCTGCGCGCCTACCTGCTGCACGTCATCCTGCTCCCGCTGGCTGCCATCCTGGTCATCAGCATCCATTACTATAAAGTCGCCCGTGAACATGGCATTTCCCTCCCGGCCCGCTTCGAAGAAGGCAACCCTCCCAAGGACAAGGAACGGGAGGCCAAGCAGCGCCAGGACCTGATCCCAGACCTGCTTTCCCACGAGGTGTACCTGACGATCCTGGGATTGTTCATCCTGTTCCTGGTTACAATTTACTTCTACCCGGGCGCGCCGCTGGAACACATCGCCAACCCGCAACAAACCCCACTGGACACGGAGGCGCCCTGGTACTTCTGGTGGCTGCAGGGGATGCTGAAGCTAGGGGATCCAACGCTCATGGGTATCATCCTGCCGACTCTTCTCGTGCTGCTTTTGATCGGCGTCCCGTACATCGACCGTAACCCGTACCGGTCTTTCGTCAAGAGACCGTTCGCTGTTGCAATTGGTTTGCTATTTATCCTCGTTCTGATCGGCCTCAGTTACATGGGTCTCCCACTCTACGGCATTGAAGCGCCGGCTGCCACCCGCATCATTCAGGACTTAGCTCCTGAAGAAGGTCCGGGACCCTTATACGAGATCCCGTTCGACCAGCTCCAGCAAGGCACCTACATCGTCAACGAAACCCCGACACAGAACATGTGTCCTGAACTTGATTACGGTTGTCCGGAGTTAGAAACCGTATTTGCCGAGTTTAGTGAACGGATTAACCAGGCGATAGAAGCAGGCGCCCTGCCGAACGGCCAGGCAGTCATGATCGTCGAAGACTGGCAAGTGGATTTGAAAAAAGTAACCCAGCGGATTGTCTGGGACGATCCCGAACCGCCCGCAAACGCGCCTCCGGAAGAAAAAACCTTGACTTATTTCCGCGATAGCTATATCCACCGTAACCGCGGCGGCGAGTAACTCTAACGTCGATCAGAGGAATCCAAAACCAATGTCACGCTTCAACCTAGAGATCCTTCTCGGCACGATCCTCGTCTTGCTCACCGCCATCGTTCTGATCATCTATGGGCTGAACGAAGAAACCCGGATGGCTCTCGCCGCTGAAGAGCAGCAAGCTCAGGCAATCGAGGTCGGTGCTGCCCTGTTCCAGAGTAACTGCAGTGGCTGCCACGGAGCGAAAGGTGAAGGTATCCCCGGGCTGTGCCCCCCGCTCAACGACGCGAACTTCTTCACAAACCGCCTGACGGACGTCGGTTGGGCCGGTTCTCTTGAAGATTTTGTCGTCTCTTCTGTATCCAGTGGGCGGGTGGTCTCGACCCGCCCGGATCAGTTTGCCGGGCAAGGCAGGCCAGCTATGCCTGCCTGGGCCGAGGAATTTGGCGGTCCATTGCGCGCCGATCAGGTCGACAGCCTGGCAGCCTTCGTGATGAACTGGGAAGCCACCGCCCTGGGAGAGGTCGTCATCGAAGGGCTGCCCATCCCAACCCCGCAGCCCGAGGAAGCCAGCGATCCGGCCGCCCGCGGCCAGCGAGTGTTCCTGAACGCTGGCTGTGGAGGTTGCCACACGATCGCTGGCCTCAGTTCCGGGACAGTTGGGCCGGAATTAACTGATATCGGAACAATGGCAGCAACCATGGTGCCAGGCCAGTCTGCCGAGGATTACATCCGCCAGTCGATCGTCGACCCGAGTGCCTTTGTCGTCGAGGGCTTCCCGGACAACGTCATGCCCAAGAACTTCACCACGACGCTTAGTGACGAAGAGATCGCCGATCTGGTGGCATACCTGTCTTCTCTGCAATAATGCTATTCCAAAGGAACAGGGCTATGCAACTCGTCTCGCTCCGCAGGCTTG
>DATDRQ010000395.1:0-3305 GCA_035291645.1 Anaerolineales bacterium | reverse complement strand
TCGGTCTCGAACGTGGGGGACTTCCAGGCGCGCCGCGCCAACATCAAATACCGCCCGGCGGACGGCGGGCGTGCCCGCTTCGTGCATACCCTGAACGGCTCGGGGCTGGGCCTGCCGCGCACCCTGATCGCCGTGCTGGAGAACTACCAGCAGGCGGATGGCAGCGTGGTTGTCCCCGAAGTCCTGCGCCCCTGGATGGGCGGGATCGACCTGATCCGCCCGGAGGTCTGACGTTGGCTGACTTCCAGTTGATCTTCGCCTTCTGGATCGCCCTGATCTTCATGCTGGTGGGCCTGTTCGGGCTGATCATCCCGGTCTTCCCGGGCATGCTGATCATGTGGCTGTCGGCCCTGGGCTACGGCATCCTGGCCCAGGGCTTCGACACGCTGGGCATTATCCTGTTCGTGCTGATTACTTTGGCGACGATCGCCGGGATGCTGGCGGACAACGTCATGATGGGGGCCGGGGCGCGCCAGGGGGGCGCCTCCTGGCTGACGGTGGGTGTCGCCCTGGCCTGCGGGGTGATCTTCACCTTCGTGTTCCCCCCCTTCGGCGGGCTGATCGCCGCCCCGCTGTCCGTGCTTCTGCTGGAGTACTGGCGCCTGCGCGATATGAACAAGGCCTGGCAGGCGACGCGCGGCCTGGCCCTGGGCTGGGGGCTGTCCTTCCTGGTGCGCTTCGGGATCGGCCTGGTGCTGATCGCCCTATGGCTGGTGTGGGCCTTTACGAACGCGCGCTAATTTTTATTTGTCAGGGTTTAAAAAACGTCATCCCCACACCCAGGCGCTCCAGACCGGCGTTGGCCCAGTATTCCATCAGGGCCGACCCCTCGTCCAGCGCCTTGAACAACGCCGGGATGGCCTGCTCGTCGCCCAGGGCGGCCAGGGCGCGCATCGCCTCCAGGCGGGCCGGTTGCGAATCTCCGTCGATCACGGCCAGCAAGGCGGGCATGGCCGGCGGACCGCAGGCTGCCAGGGCGTCCGCCGCCAGGTGAGCCAGCAGCCGGTCCGGGTCGTCCAGCGCGTCGGCCAGGTCGGGGATGGCGGCCGGATCGGGACGCTGGCGCAGCCCCAGCGCGGCGCACTGCCGCACGGTAGGGTCGCCGTCGCTCAGCGCCAGGCGCAGGAGCGCTCCCGCCTGGGGGTCGGCGACCTCGGCCAGGGCGCGGGCGGCCCACCAGCGGCGCTCGGGGTCCGGGCTTTTCAATAGATCCTGTAATCTGGGTAAGGCTGGTTTTCCGTGTGCAGCCAGGGCCAGCGCGGCCGCCTCGGCGCGTTGATCATCCCCGCTGGTTAACTCCTGGATTAAAGACTGGGTTTCCCCGGGCATCAGCCTGCGTCGTCCGGCGGGGGGACCGGCAGCTGTTCCTTCGCCATTGCCTGCCAGCGCGTCCCCACCTCGATCAGCATCACCGGGATGTCGTCCAGGATGGGGTACTTGCGCCCGCAGTCCTGGCAGATCAACCAGGATTCGCGATAGTACTCGAGCAGGCCGTCCTTCTCCCGCACGCAGTTCGGGCAACGGAGGATGTCTAATAATTCCTGGCTGACCATGCCGACCCTCCTGAGGGGGATTAGGTGTTTGTTTGAAAGTTATTGTGCAACATAGTTGCCGATAACTTTCAAACAAACCTAAGGTTTCGCCGGATGCGATATGGTAAAAATATTCAGTATTTTCCGGCGAAACACTTAATTGTCGTCGTCTTTGTCTTTGCCGTCTTTCGGCGGCATGCCCTTCGTACCCGGCCCGTACTGGTAGACCGCCCGCCAGGGCATATATTGGGTGGCGAAGACATCCTCGTAGATCACCTGCCCGTCACGGGTCACCGTGCGAGTTACGGTCACATCGCCGCCTTCCACTTCCCAGTCCACCTGCTCGACCTCGCCCTTACTCAGGTCTTCGTTCTCCTCGTAAACCGGCTTAGGGGGCTTCTCGACGTGCTTCAGACCGGTTGTCTCCCAGTCCACTTCGCGGCCGTCCGAGGTGGAGTAGAACTTCCAGGTCAGGCTGCGCCCCGGGGTGCTGAAATAGGTCTCCATTAACAGCCAGTTCGGCGTGTCGTTGGTGAACTTGAAATCGACCATCGGGGCGAACACGGTGGCGTCCAGTCCTGCCAGGTCGGCGTCGTTGCCGCCGCTGGCGGTCTGTTCGTAATAGTATACCCGGTAAGCGTGCGGGTAGCGCTCGACGATCGGGTACCCGCCGAAGAACGCCGTGCGGAACAGGGTCGTGCTGACCTGGCACACCCCGCCGCCGACGCCCTTGACCGTACGGTTGCCGAAGATGATCAGCGCCTCTGCGTAGCCGTTGTCCAGGCTGACGTCGCCCAGGGCGTCGCTCATCGAAAAGGTGGCGCCTGGCGGCACCAGCAGGCCGTGGAAGCGGTCGGCGGCCTTCTCGATGTTCTGCATACGGTCGCCGCTCGAGCCATAGAAGTAGGAGGTATTGGAGCTGACCAGCTCGGTGATGCCCAGATCCTTCGCCTTGGCATCGTCCCCAACTTCTGGCTGGGTGTATTCCAGGTCCAGGCTGACCTCGTGTTTTCCAGCCAGCAGCTGCTCGTTGATCGCCTGGATGCTCGCCTCGACGTCCAGGGCGCGCCCGGTACGGGCTGGTTGGACCACCTCCAGCTTGCGGGTGTCGTCGTTGAAGATGAAACGCGCATTCTGGCGGTAGCGGACCAGCCTGGGAGCCGCCTCTTCCAGCAAGCCGCGCAGGCTGTCGGTCTTCAGGCCAACCTGGTAGCGATCGCCATCTGTTAAGGAGACGCGCTCGATAGTCAGCATTTTCGCCAGGTCCTCCCGCTCGAACTTCCAGGGTCCGGGATCGTCCTCGTCGGCGTCCGGCACCTGTATGGTGAGGGGTTCGCTCAGGATCTGCCGGGCCAGCCCGGCCTGTTCCTCGACGTTCAGGATCGCCGGGGGATTCTCGGCGATCGCCAGGGACACCTCGGCGTCCTTCAAGGTTTGCAGTTGGGCGGCTATACGCTCGGTCGTGACGGGGATGTCCAGCGTGCGGCCGGTCTGGCCGGGCTGCACGCGCACCTCGACGCCTTCCACCTGGATGGAGGGTTCTACCCGGGGCAGGTCGTTCTGCGCAGCGATGCCCGCCAGGAAGGTGCTGGTGGCGCGCTCATCCAAAACGTACTGCGGTGGGAGGTCTTTGCCAAAATACCAGGACTCGAACTGGTCGAGCAGCCGGGCGGCTGGCCCGCCGCTGCGACCCAGGCTGTAGGCTGCCCGGGCGCTGGCCTGAGGGTCCAGGTAGAAGCCCAGCTGGGCGGGCGAGGCCAGCCAGTACTTCTC
>DATDRQ010000394.1:0-2055 GCA_035291645.1 Anaerolineales bacterium | reverse complement strand
CCGGCGACCGGCTCCCTGCGGTACGCAGGCTGGCGGATCATCTGGATATAAACCTGCACACGGTGCGCAGCGCCTACCAGAAGCTGGAAGCCGAAGGCTTCGTGGAGACTCGCCAGGGTCGTGGCACGCACGTCCTGCCCTTCAACCTGCGTCGCATCGCCCAGGCCAGCGGCGCACTGCCCTCCCATACGATCGGCGTCATCGTGCCCTCCTTTAGCAATCCTTTCTTCCACACGTTCCTGCTAGGAGTGGAAAAGGCCGCCGAGGAAGATCAGACCCTGCTTTTTTTGTGCAACACGCATGACGACGCCAGCGCCGCCTGGCGAGATTTCGCCCGCCTGTCCGCTAAGGGGGTGGACGGCATCCTGGTCGTTTCCCACGACATCTGCGAATTCCTGACGCCGGATGCCGGGACCAACCCGCCCAGCCTGCCTTTCGTCACGGTTGACTGGCCTGACTGCGATGGTTATAAGGTGCTGATCGATCTCGAATCAGCCGGATACCAGGCTACCCGCCACCTGCTCGAGCACGGGCACCACCGCATCGGGCTGATTACCTTCGCCATCGAGGTTTCCAATGTTCGCCCGATCGAGGCCGGATACCAGCTCGCCTTAGCCGAAGGAGCAGTGCCTGTACACCCGCAACTGATCGCCCGCGTCCCAGGTTTCGACCTGGCAGCAGGGGTGGAGGGTGCCCGCCGGCTTCTAGCCTTGCCGGACCCGCCTACTGCCATATTCGCCATCGCCGACACGCTGGCGCTGGGCGCCATGCAGTTTATTAAATCTACCGGCAGGCAGGTTCCGGGGGACGTCGCCCTGGTGGGATTCAACGATATCCCTCTGGCGGCGCTGGTCGAACCGACCCTGACCAGCGTGGCTGCCCCGGCTCAAGAACTTGGGCTCCAGGCGATGGGCATGCTGCAGGATCTGATCGCCGGAAAGCGCCCGGCTCAACAGGAGATCGTGCTGCCGGTCTCCCTGATTGTAAGGGAGAGCTGCGGCGGGCATACTGAGAAGACATGGGAGGTGCATGCGGATAATGGCTAGACTGAGTTTCAGGTAACAGAATCATTCTTCCAGCGATGAGGAATTTGGGAGGAAATCTCAAGTTCTGGCTGGCCGCTTCTTCCAATTTCTACGTTCGTAACAAGGAGTACGAAAATGAATGTGAAGATGCGTCGGCTGTTGGTCTTACTGGTCCTCATCGGTTTGTTGGTCCTTCCGGTCGCCCAGGCCGGTGCCAAGACAGTCAAGACCCCCTTCACCGGAACCGAAATCCTTGTCGAGGACATCTCCCCTGGCCGGGAGTCGTTCCCTGATAAGAACCTCTACCAGATCCGTGACGCCGTCTCCCTCTTTGAGGTCACTGCCTCGGATCCGCGCGTAAGCGGGGAAGACCTGGTGAAGATCAACGCCAACTTCAAGCTGGTCGACCCGCCTGTGTTCGTCCATGGCCCCATGTGGGGTGAGTTCACCATCAGCAACCCGGATGGGTACTGGCAAGGCACCTGGACCGGGGTGCGGGCCAAAAATGGGTTCTCGTATATCCGCTTCGTAGGGGACGGTCACGGCGCCTATAAAGGCATGCAGATCCACATCCGTTTCGAGCGCCTGACGCCCGACCCGACCCAGCCGGAGACGATGAGCGGTTATATTATCGAACGGATTGAATAAACGCCCTGTGCCAGTAATAAACCAGCCAGCTCGCAAAGCGGCGTGCATGCAGGAGGCGTTTCCTGGCGGCCGGTTTGACGGCTCGTTGGCAGCGCCTCCTGCCAAAAAACTTAGAATCACAGCCTCAAGCAATATTTCTCCGTGGAGGAAGCCATGTGTCCTGCGAGATTATCTCGTTACAACTCCGCCGCCCTCATCCTGGCGCTGCTCCTGGCCGCCTGCGCCCCGGCGGCCGCGCCCTCCCTTCCGCCCGGTGAGATCACTGCGCCGCCAGAGTCGCCGCCACCACCGGCGGCAACCGCGACGCTACCCCAACTCACCCCGACTGCGACGAAAACTCCCGTGCGAATTCCAATCGCATCAGCCACCCCGGCAGTTAGCG
>DATDRQ010000393.1:0-3005 GCA_035291645.1 Anaerolineales bacterium | reverse complement strand
CATCAAGGTCCTGTTCGTGCCTTCGGTCGACACCACGGTCATCGTTACCGGCGGTGAAGTGATGGCCGACGCGCTCAACGCAGCCACCGGCCTGTTCTTTGAGGTATCTGTTCCTACCTCTTACGCCGCCACGATCGAAGAGACCTGCGCCTCGCCCGACGACACCATGGCTTTCATCCCCGCCCTTGGCTACGTGCTGGCCAGCGACCTGTGCGGTGTGGACGTGTCGTTCAAGGCCGTACGTTTCGGCTTCCCCGTTTACTGGGCGCAGTTCCTGGTGGCGCGGGATAGCGACATCGACTCGCTTGAGGACCTCGACGGCCTGACCTGGGGCTACGGCTCCATCACCTCCGGCTCCGGCTACCTGGCGCCCCTGGTCACCATGAATGACCTGGGGATCACCCCATCCGAAGCCGTAGAGACCGGTGGGCACAACCAGTCGGCTTTGGCCGTGTATAACGGCGAGGTGGACTTTGCCACCACTTTCTACAGCGTTCCTCTGACCCCAGAAGGCGAATCCTACTGGACCTATGAGGATTACCTGGCCGGCGACGTGACCCCGGACATGTATGAGCTTCCCGATGAGGTTATTCCCAGCTGCGCTCCGAGCGATGATGGCGAAACGTTACTGTGCGACGGCTGGCGTGTTTTGGATGCGCGTGCCAATATCCGCACGGAGGCTCCGGATGTGATGCAGGAGGTACGGCTGCTCACCCTGAGTGCAGAAATCCCGAACGATACCTTGTCCTTCGGCCCCGACTTCCCGGCTGACCTGCGCGCCCAGATCGAAGAGGCCCTGCTGGCCTTCGCGGCAACCCCAGCTTGGGACGACTCGATCGGCAATCCCGACTTCTACGACTGGTCGGGCATCTTCCCGGCCACCGATGCGGATTACGATCCTATCCGCTCCATGGTTGAGATCACCGGCCAGACCCTGGACGACTTCCGTTAATCGGAAGGATTGGTAAGCAAAAAGGGGCAGGCAAAATCCTGCCCCTTTTTTATTACCCTTAACCCCGAGACCGCCCATTCCCTAAAAAAGACCTTTTTCTTTATAATCCCCATCTAGGCCAAGCCGTACAAGCAGGAGCCGGGATGCTGCAGATCCGCAATCTCACCAAGATATATGACAGCGGGGTCACCGCCCTGGATAACGTGAGCTTCGACGTCCCGGATGGATACTTTCTGGCCGTCATCGGCCTAAGCGGTTCGGGCAAATCCACCCTCCTGCGTTGCATCAACAGGCTGATCGAGCCCACCAGCGGCCAGATCATCTGGGACGGCGTGGACCTGGTAAGTCTCTCGCCGGAGGAGATGCGGCGCATGCGCCGCAAGATAGGGATGGTCTTCCAGCATTTCAACCTGGTGAACCGCTCCCCGGTGATCACCAACGTGCTGGCCGGGCGATTGGGTTACATCAATCCCGCCTTCAGTCTGATCAATCACTTTCCCAAAGAAGAGGTCGCCAAAGCCATCCACCAACTGAACCGCGTAGGCATAGCCGACAAAGCCCAGGTGCGCGCCGATGAACTTTCCGGGGGGCAGCAGCAGCGCGTGGGCATCGCCCGCGCCTTGATGCAGGACCCCAGCATCATCCTGGCGGACGAGCCGGTGGCCAGTCTGGATCCTGTGCTGGCGCACAGCATCATGAAGTATTTGGAGGTGATTAATAAGGAAGACCGGGTAACGGTGATCTGCTCGCTGCACTTCCTGGACCTGGTGCACCGCTATGCAGGCCATGTGGTGGCTCTGAACGAGGGCAAGGTCGTGTTCGAAGGGCATCCGAAGGAAATTGACGACGCCAAATTCAAAGAGATCTACGGGCAAGACGCCGAGCGGGTAGGTTAGCGCCATGGAACGGAAAAAAGCCAACATTTGGAGGTCCCTGGGCCTTGGCCTGCTCGTTTTCCTTGTCGTTGTCGTATACGCGTATGGGACGGAGGTGACCCAGGTTGACCTGAGCGAGTTGCGCGAAGAACGGCGCCAAGAAAGCCTGGTGCGCGTGATCCGCGCTCTGGTCCGCCCCGATATCATCGCCTACGATCAGGAGGAAGCCAGGGTCAACGCGCCAATCCTGGTGCCCTGCCCCGAAGGCAACCTGCCTGAGATCGAGCCTGCGCCAGAAGGAGGTCCGCGCCTGGTCATTTCGCCAGGCTGCGCCGCCCCGGGGGAAAGCGTGCATGTGGAAGGCTTTGGTTTCCTGGCCAACGCGGAAGGCCCGCTGCGCTTTGTGCCGGGCAGCGACCCTAACAACAACGTCTCGCTGGGGCGCGATTTCATCAACACGGATAGCAGCGGGCATTTTGAAGCCGATCTGGTGTTGCCGGAGCGAGAGAGCGACGAGGTTCAATACATTCGCGCCGTCGTTGAAAAAAGCGTGGGCCTGCCGCACTTCACCAAGACCGCCTACGACACCTGGGACAAGATCATCGAGACTGTTTTCCTGGCTCTGCTGGCGACCACCATCGGCACGGCCCTGGCGGTGCCACTCAGTTTTATTGCCGCCCGCAACCTGATGAAAACGATGCGCAGCCCCCTGGCGGCGGTGTCGCTGACCGCTCTGGGTTGGCTGGCGGGCATTGCGCTGGCCTACCAACTGTCCAATTGGCTGGGAACCGTGAGCGAGCAGGCTGTGGCTTCTCTGCTAATTTCGGGCCTCAGCGTTGTGCTATTTCCGGTCCTGGCGGCGCTGGTCTTCCGCTGGGCGGTGCCGGCGGAAGTGGTGGAACTGCCCAGCCGTGAAGTGCGCATCGCGCGCATGGTCGCGTTGCTTGGCCTAGTGGTGCTGACCATTTACTGGCTGTATGCCCTGGCCGGGTTGATGGGCCTGTTGGGCACCCAGCTGGTCGGCGTGCTCGGCATCTTTGCCTTCATGGGCAGCTTCTTATTTCATGGCGGCGATATCCTAAGGACCCTGATCCCGTTCATCGCCGCGTTCATCGGCGGGGCGGCCACTGGGTCACTGCTGGGCCGCCTGGGGCAGGTGGCCGCCGAACGGTTGTCGG
>DATDRQ010000392.1:0-5547 GCA_035291645.1 Anaerolineales bacterium | reverse complement strand
AGGGCCAGCAGGCGATGAGCGCTCTGGTCAGCATCTGGGACGACGGGCTCGATCCGGACGGCCTGCCGCTGCCCTTCGATTACGAGGGCACGCCGAAAAGGCGGCTGGAGATCGTCAGCCAGGGCGTGGTGCAGGGCCCGGTCTACGACCGGTGCACGGCGCGGCGCGCCGGCGTGGACAGCACCGGACACGCCCTGCCCCCGAACGTGCCCAATTTCATGCGCGGGGCCGGCCCATTGGCTCAGAACCTTTTCCTGGGGAACGGCGGGAGCAGCCTGGAGGAGATGATCCGCTCGACGGAGCGCGGGCTGTACATCACCCGCTTCTGGTACACGCGGCTGGTGCACCCGCGCGACTGCGTCGTGACCGGCATGACGCGCGACGGCGTCTTCTTGATCGAGAACGGGGAGCTCGCCTATCCGGTCAAGAACCTGCGCTTCACCCAGTCTTACGTCCAGGCGCTGGCGGAGGTGCAGGCGGCCGGGCGGGAGACCCGCCTGTTCAAGACCGAGTACGGAGGCCGGTCAATCCGCGTCCCGGCTCTAAAGATCGGGGATTTCAACTTCACCGGCATGACGGTGTAAAATCAACGCCTGTGTAGTAACGAATTTATTCGTTTTCCAGGTAAGAAGCGCGGCGAGCTGAGCAGAGAGCAAAGCGAAGCTTTGCACGTAGTCGAAGCACGTTTCAGCCGTCCTTGGGCTGAAGCAACTCGATAGCTGAAATAGCGAGCCGCCAGGTGGGTTACCCAGCGGCTCGCGATGAGAGTCAGATAGTCAACCCCTACTGCTCAGGGCGTCACTCGAGCGAAGAGGATGTCCTGGCGGTTGTTTGTATCTAAGGTGAGGCCTGAGTTATCCTGCGGGAAGTCAACCGGCAGGCCGAGCGGATTGGTCACGGTGAAAGCGGCTACAAAGTCATCCCCTGCGCTGTCCAGGCCTACGTAATCGCCGGGGAAATAACCACGCGGGCCGGTGATCACCGACTGGCGCAGGTCAAAGGAAGAGGGGGTCAGGCGGGTCTCGTCGATGAAGTTCAAACCGGAACCGAAGCGCGCCAGGTGCACGTCAGTATCTAACGTGGCATCACCTAGGACATCGTTGCGGAAATCGTAATACAAGACCCCCACGGTGCCATCCTCGTTGACGGCTACCGCCGGTAGGAAGGCCTGGACCGACTGGGTTGTAATCACCGGGACCGGGTCCGACCAGGTGGAGCCCCCGTCGCTGGAGCGGGAAACGACCACCCCAACCAGCCCGTTGTTGAAGCGGGTATCCTGCCAGGCCATGTAGAGCTCTCCAGTGGTGCGGTTGACGGCGATGTCAGGCAGCTCTTGGGCGTCACGCACCGGAATGCCGAGCTCGGTATCGAAGGCAGTCGCGGCTTGCAGGTCGCTCACCTGCGTGTCAGCCTTCTCCCAATGGCGGCCCTGGTCGCTCGAGCGGAAGATAGCCTGTTCCAGGCGAACCTGGAGGGTGCGCTCGTTGAACAGGATCCGGAAGAAGGCGTTCACCAGCGTCCCGTCGGGCAGCACGACGATCTGGGCGCCTTGGCGGAACACCACCAGGTCCGCCGGGGCGACCACCTCGATGTTGTCCACAGGGCGGGTTTTCCAGGTCTGGCCGCCGTCGGTTGATCGGGCGAACAGGAGCGTTGTGCTGCCCCACCGGAACAGGGTCCAGGTGGCATAGACCAGGTCCGGGTCGAAGGGATCGGCTGTCAAAGTGTTCTTATCATGGAAGAGCGAGACAGCGACTGGGTCTTGGGCGGGCGAGGCCTTTATCGTGACCGGAGCCGACCACGTTATGCCGCCGTCGCGGGAGCTGGCGACTGTCATGCCATTCGCATTGGGGTTCCCGATATCTGCTACCAGAGCCATGTAGTGCGCAGTACCGTCGGGACTGAAGCTGACCCAGGGATCGGAGGCGCGCTCGTAATCCCCGGACGAGCCTGGCAGCCCTCCGGAACATCGTGAAAAGGGGATGGTGACCTGGGTCCAGGTCGTCCCGCCATCGAGGGTATAGGCGGCCCCAAGACCCTGGGCGGCGCCGGTACTCCACCGGTCCTGGTGCCAGGCCGCGATCATATTGTCTGGGTTTGTTGGATTAACGGCCAGATGGGGCTCGGACTCGCTGTTGCGGTAGAGAACGCCAGTCTGGGGAGCGCCATTGCATGCGGTCACTGCCAGGGGGTCGTTCGGGTTGCCGCCATCGGGGTAGGAGCTCAGCCCGCTGATTGGCGTAGAGAACAGGCTCGCAAATGCCGGCAGAGTCATCACAGCCAGCACCAGGAGCGATAAAGCCAGCGCTCTTACAGCGGACAGTTTGCGAGATCTAAGCTTGCTCATAAGTAAATCCTTTCTTTTTGTGATTACGGTTAAACGCGGTTTCCATCAAGAAGATCACACTGGGCGTAGATCAACGATTTTTTGCGTAAAATTCAACAAAACCCAGCGTTTTCTGATGGTATCGGATAGTTTTCCTCTCCCATCGTCCCATTAACCATCTTCTTTGTGGATATCTGGCATTGTGGCATGAGATCTTGGGCAGGAAATGGGCCTTACCCTCTCAAGGCACGGGAGTAGCCCGACCTGTGCACCCGCCGGGTTCAGATACATGCGCGAACCTCAGTACTATTATTATAAATATTACCGCTTAAGTCAAATTAATGATTCTAATCACAAACCGGCCGGCCTGCGCCTGCTGTCCTGGGAGCGCCGAACAACACTCTTGGCCTTGTCTGCCCTCGTTCAGGTTTTCCTGTTTTCTCTGTTGGATGACCTGCTTCCCCCATTTGCGGGTTTGGATCCTGGATCACTCGCGTCATCGAAAAGGAAAGCGGAGCCGCTCGACCGCAGCTCCGCTTTCCTGCTTATGTCTGGCTTTAAGCCTCCTTTGGCTCACTTACCGCCCTTACACCCTGCCTCGATTAAATTTTATGGTGAGTCATGTCACATTTCCACCTGCCCGGTCAGCAGCCGGTCGATCAGGTAGCGCTGCAGGATCAGGAAGATCGCCACCACTGGCAGGCTCATCAGGATCGCCAGGGTGGCTAGGTTCGCCCCGGAACCGCTCGAGCGCAGAATGCCGGAGACCGCCATCGCCAGGGTCACGTTGCGGCTGCTCTCCACGAACAGCCAGCCGATGGCGAACTCGGTGTAGCCTACCAGGAAAGCCACATGTCAGGCCTAACAGGTCGAGGCCTAATCGGATTTCGCTTCTAACCGCATGCACTCGTCGCGCTTGACCTGGTAGACGTCGAAGTCACGCGCCACCATCGCGCCGGGGAAGACACTGCGCGCTTCCGAGAGAACCTCCCGTTCCCGGTAGCGGCGCGAGATGTGCGTCAGCACCAGGTTCTTCACCCCGGCCTGGATGGCCAGCTCGGCTGCCTGCCGCGCCGTCAGGTGGGCGAAATCACGCGCCATCTCCGCTTCCTCCTGGATATAGGTGGCCTCGATGACGAGCAAATCTGCATCCCGGCAATATTCGACCAGGTTATCCGTGCGCCCCACGTCGCCGACGTGGACCAGGCGGGTGCCGGGCCGGGCAGGCCCCAGCACCTGGTCCGGGTGGATCTGCCGCCCATCCGCCAGGGTCACCGGGCGGCCGGCTACCAGGTCGCGCCGCAATGGGCCGGACGGGAGGTTCAGCGCCTCGGCCTTTTCCGGCAGGAAGGGGCGGCGGGAATCCTCCTCGAACAGGTAGCCGTAGCAGTCGGGGCCGCGGTGGTGGACCGGGAAAGCCGTTATGGAAAAATCCTTCCCCACGTAGATGGCGCCAGGCCGAACCTCGATCAACCGGATCTCGATCGGCGGGCGGGCACCGCGCAGGACCACTCCGAACAGCAGGTCGCGAATGCGTTCCAGGGCCCACTTGCCGGCGTAGATCTCTAGCTCGTCGAGAGCCTCCCAGCGCGACAGGGTCGAGAGCAGCCCGGCTAAGCCGAGGATGTGGTCTAGGTGCCCGTGCGTGATCAGGATGCGGTTCAGGCGCTTGAAACCGGCCCCGGATTGCAGGATCTGGCGCTGAGTCCCCTCCCCGCAGTCGATCAAGAAGCGGTGGTCTTCGTGCTTGACGATCTGCGCCGACAGACCACGGTGGATGGAGGGCGCCGAAGCCGATGTGCCGAGGAAGACGATTTCGAACAAAATGGAACCCCTCTGGGGTGCATAAGGATCGGTGCGCAGCCCCGCCGCGCACCCTCTGTTTAGAATTGTACCTTAAGTTCCCCGGCAGGCCCGGATCGAGCAGACCGGCGAACATCCTCGCTCGTCACGCCAGGGGAAACCCTGTTGAAAGGCAGGAAACTTGCATGCTAAGCTTAACGTCAAAAAGCTGCCCGCATTGGATCCCGCAGGCGCGGGCGCTGCATTTCAGACCATATGTGCTATAATCCGAGAAAATCGCGTTAGACAAGTCTGACCATAATTGGTTTTCTGCTTTCGCCCGCTTATCTTCCTGTCCTGGTTAATGGCTACGCGTAGCTCCAAGAAGAGCACCCAAAAAACCTCTGCCAAACCGGCCCGCCGCTCTCCACCCCCCAAAGGGAAAGCGCCGGCGCGGAAGAGTCCGCCGCGTCCGGGTACGCCCCCCTCTAAAGGCAAAACTTCTTCAAAACCTGCCGGTAAATCCGCCTCGCGCGGCAGAGCATCCCCGCCGCCGGCCCCTAAGCCTCGGCCCCCTTCGGCCTGGAGCGGCCTTTCCCTGGACCGCAAGCTGGACCTTTTCGGCGTCGGGATGACTCTGATCGGGTTGCTCACCCTGCTGAGCCTGGCCTCCAGCAGCAACGGTCTGCTGACCGGCGGCTGGCTGGCGCTGCTCGGCAAGGGCTTCGGCTGGGGGATGTACCTGCTGCCGCTCGGCCTGATCGGGGTGGGGGTATGGCTGGTACTGCGCCACTTCGATCGCCTGCCGCAGCTGTCCCCGGAGCGCATCATCGGCCTGGCGCTGCTGTATTTCAACCTGCTGGCCTGGATGCATTTTTTCAGCTTCCCGGCCGACCGGGCGGCCAACTTCCTGCTGGCCGACCAGGCGGGCGGCGGCGGTTACGCCGGCGGCGCCGTGCTGGCGCTGCTGCGTCCCAGCCTGGGCTGGGCCGGGTCGGCCGTGGTGCTGGTCGCCTGGATGCTGATCGCCCTGGCTCTGACTCTGGACCTCTCGGTGCCGGAGCTGTTTGCCTGGATCTCCCCTTTGCTGATCACGGTCACCACTGCCTGGGAGGGCTGGTTAAACCGCAAGACCGCTCCCTCCCAGCTGCCCGTTCCTCCGCGCGGCCCGGCTCCACCCGCGGGGGACTATGCAAGCGGGCCCGCGCCACGGGGGATACCACCGGTGAGCGCGTCCGGCTTGCCTGCCCGGACGTTGACAGACTCACCCGAGCCGCACACCTGGGCGCTTCCACCGATCGACCAGATCCTGGAATCTGGCGGGGAAGTATCCTTCGACGACGAGCTGAACCGCCAGCGCGCCCGCCTGATTGAAGACACCCTGGCCTCTTTCGGCGCGCCGGCCACTGTGGTCGAGACTAACCGTGGCCCGACCATCA
>DATDRQ010000391.1:0-10166 GCA_035291645.1 Anaerolineales bacterium | reverse complement strand
GCTGATATCTTCGATGACACTTTCGGAACCATCTTTTACAATGGTAACTGGACTCACAGCACAGGCTGGCCAAGATCTTGGCAGAACACGCACAGTTATTCCAACCAGGCAGGCAGCTCCTACCTGTTCAATTTTGCCGGCAGCCAGTTCCACCGGGTGTACAATATGGCCTACAACCGCGGCACCGCAGACATATATATCGATGGCAACCCCGCGGGAACGACCGACGATAACGCCTCGACCACTCGCTGGCAGGTGGTGAAGACCTGGTCCCTGACCCCAGATGACCATACCATAGAAATCCGGGTCAATTCTTCGGGATACATTGACCTGGATAATTTAACCTTGGATGTACCTCTCGCAGCTTCCGGCACCTATGACGACAATGAGTCCAAACTGTGGTACATCGGCAACTGGACCCAACAATCTGGCTGGCCATCGGCCTATGGTGGCACGCTGAGCTGGTCCAACATCAGCGAGGATGCCGTGCGGATCACTTTCAATGGCAGCCGGGTGGACTATTGTTACACGAAAGCCTACAATCGCGGCAAAGCCGCCATCACCATCGACGGAGTCCACAAAGGTTTCCTGGACCTTTACTCCCCGACCATCCAGTGGCAGGTGTGCAGCGCTTACAGCAACCTGGGAGCCGGGGCGCACACCTTCCACGTCTCGGTATCCGGGATGAAGAATTCACAGTCCAGCGATTACTACGTGGACGTCGACAAGATCATTATTTACCCTTAAGAGAATGGATTGCGTATTTGTATAGTATGCTATTTGGGGATGGCTCAGATGAGAAGGCTGAGAATCCTTCATAATTGGTTCGTCGGGGCAGCCTGTCTGGTGTTGGTGTCGTTTGCCCTGTCGAGCTGTGAGGGGACAAACACGCCAGCATTGCCGGTCGTAACCGGGGTGGTCATGCCCCCTGATTATTCGGCCACTCCTGTTGAGGAGATACAATCGCAGGAATTGTCATGGATGTCCCTTGAGAGGACGATCACAGATAATAGTTTAATTGCAGAAAAATTCAAAAAGCCGGATCTGCGTATCTTCGCAAGGCCTCAGGACTTCGAGGAGCAGGGAGAGTTCACCAGCGTGAAAGAATTGGCGGACCGCCTTCTCGATTTCGATTACGAGAATTCTTTTGCCATCCTGGTCCTCGAAGGCGAAGATGCCGTCAGGACGGATCAGGTGACGGTTACAGATATACTCCAGCAGGGGGACCGCGTGATCGTCCGCGCCGAGCTCCCTGGCCCGTTTAAGGAGAACGAAGAGGTAGGGACCCTGGTTACTTTGCCCTATCACCTGGTTGCGGTCCGCAAAGACGGCGAATGGGGTCAAGAGATGACCTTCGTCCTGGTGGGCATCACGGATGGAGTAGAGACAACTCTGCTGGAGACCGCGCACTTCATCCCGTAAGACCCTGGATCGTTGGCGGGAAGAGATCACCTGACAACTTTATGTGACTTAATCACGGCGATTCACAATGAGCCAGTTTTTCCGGATCAATCTCCGCGCTGCGCCGGTCCGAGCGGTTCGCCGCTTTCACTGGCGGCAGGCTGGAACAGGGCCGCCAGCTTCTCTGCGCCTTCCCGGTCGGTGATCGCCAGGATCTCATCGCCCTCCTCCAGGCTGGTGATGCCGCGCGGCAAGATCACCTTGCCGTGCCGGATGACCCCGGCGATGATGCATTCCTCGGGCAGCGCCAGGTCTTTGATGGCGACTCCGACCGCCTTGGCGCCCGGCGGGATTTTCTCCTCGACCAGCGAGTATTCCCCCCGGCGCAGTTTCAACAGGGTCATCATATCTCCCAGCGACATCTCTTCTTCGATCATACTGGAAAGGATCTCGGCCTGGTTAAGGGATACATCGACGTGGAAGTTTCCGTTAAACAACCAGGCGTTGCGGGGGTTATTGATGCGAGCAATCGTGCGCGGTACGCCATACCGGGTACGTGCCAGGAAGCAGGCCGCCAGGTTATCCTCATCACTTGGGGTGCAGGCAGCCAGCACCTGGGCCTGGCGAATACCGGCCAGTTCGAGCGTCGCCAGGTCTGTTGTGTGCCCTTCAAAGATAGACTCGGTGGGAAGTTCGCGGTGTAGCCGGCTAAGGACTTCCGGACGGTGCTCGATCAGGTGGACCGCGTGATTTTGGCCTAATAAAAGCGTAGCGAGGTGGGTGCCCGTGCGGCCTCCGCCGGCGATGACGACGAGCATGCTAGGCCTCCTTTTTCTGCATGATGCGCTGGCGGACGAGCTGAATACCTGCCAGAGTCGCGCTGAGGTTGAGCAGGTCATCTTCCACAAATTCGGAATCCATACCAGGCAGGAATGACCGCCCGGCGCGGGTCAGGGCGACCGGCACCGCCTCCACCCCCGAGAGCAGCTCGCCCACCCGCCGCCCAATCCAGGCGTCGGGCACGAGGAATTCGTAGATTTCGACCTCCCCATTTCCAGCCGAGAAGACCGTGCGGAGATCGCCGTGATAGAGCAGTTCTTCGATGCGTTGGGCACCCCAGGAACTGGAACTAACCACTTGCAGGCCAAAAGCCTCGTGCAGCGGTCGCCAACGCTGGTCATAGTTGCGAACGTATACATGGCGCATCTGGAATACGGTACGAGCGGCGTGGGCGACTACCGCGTTGAGTGAATCGGAATTGGTGACTGCGGCCAGACCGTCGGCCTGTCCTATACCTGCCCGCACGAGTACCTCCCGGTTCAATGCTTCCCCTTCGATGGTGCGCCCGTGAAAACCGGGAGGCAGGTTGTTGAATGAGGAAGCGGTCCGGTCAATCACGGCTACCTGGTTCCCCTGCTGGAAAACCCGGTAAGCCAGTTCTGCGCCGAGCCGGCCGCAGCCGACAATGATGATATTCATAATTTCACCGGCCTCCATTTTGATACGACGGTCTTCGAATCCGTGCTTGCGCGCAAGTGAGCTTGCGCGCAAGCTCGCTTGCGCGCAAGCCTGCGTAACCCGGTAACCGAGCCCAACTTATTCAACCTGGTAAGGCACGCTGGTGATCATTATCCCGCGCTTGAACATCAAAGCCAGTCGCAACCAGATTGCAGTCTGTGTATGGAGAAGATTATGGTACCAATGAGCCGGGACGAATTCTGGAACGACGATGGTGATGATCTCGCCAGGCTGGCGTTGTTCGGCGATCTTCTCGATATACTGAAGCAGGGGTTCCACCAGCAGGCGGTAAGGCGAATCAAGGATTACCAGGCGGACCCCGCTTCCCCAGGTTTCCCACTTCTGGCGAAGGCGATTTGCCTCTTCTTCGTCGATCGAGACGTGCACGGCGGTGACATCGACCGAAAGGGCGCGGGCGTAATTCAGGGCGGCGAGAGAACCACGGTGTACCCCGCTGATGGGGATGATCACGCGGTGGCGACCGATGCGGGTCGGTGTGCCGTAGTTTTCTAAGGATAACTTCTTTGCCAGGCCGCGGTAGTGGCGGTGAATGGCGAAGAATATGGCGACGAGCAATGGGGTAAGGATCAGGACGATCCAGGCGCCATCATTAAACTTCGTTACGGCAAAAACCAACATAACGATGAAGGTCAAGACTGATCCGAAGCCGTTGATTACCATCTTATAAGACCAGCCGGTTTCATACCGCAAGACAGAGCCAGGCTCTTTAATCTCCTGGCCTGGAGCAAGATGACCGATCTTCCACCAACGCACAGCCATACCGGCCTGCGATAGGGTAAAAGAAAGGAACACCCCAATTGCATAGAGCGGAATTAACCGGGAGACGCTTGCCTGAAAGAGGATAATCAGCAAGGAAGCGATCAACGATAGGGTCACGATGCCGCGCGAATAAACCAGCCGGCTGCCCTTGTAGGTCAGCTGACGGGGAAGGAACCCGTCCCCGGCGTGCAAGGCGCTGAGGCGGGGGAAATCGGCAAAGGCTGTGTTCGCCGCCATGATCAGGATCACGGTGGTGGCGGCGATCGTGATCAGGTAGAGCAGGCCGCGCCCGTTGAAAATGGTGCGAGTCAGCTGCGAAATAACGGTTTCTGCCTCGGAGGGGATCGCCCCGATCTGGCTCGCCAGGAAGGAGATGCTCAGGAACAGGGCGCCCAGGATCAAGGACATAAAGATCAAGGTGATCCCGGCGTTGCGACTGCGTGGCTCACGAAAGGCGGTGATCCCGTTCGAGATCGCCTCTACCCCGGTCAGGGCAGCCGTGCCGCTGGAGAAGGCGTGCAGGATCAGGAAGGGGGTGATGGCGACCAGGACGCCGGTCACTTCGAGCTCGGGAGGATCCACCACGCTGCCGAGCGTACCGGAGAAATAGCGCAGCAAGCCGATCCCCACCGTCAGGAACATGGTCGCAACAAAGAAATAGGTTGGAACGGCGAAGATAGACCCGGATTCGCGCACCCCGCGCAGGTTGACCAGCATGATCAGCAGCACCATGGCGACGGCGATCCAGACCCGGTATTGGTAGAGAGCCGGGAATGCGGAGCCAATCTGAGCGACGCCGGAGGAGACCGAAACGGCGACGGTCAGGATGTAATCGGTGAGCAGAGCGGCCCCGGCGGTTTGCGCGGGGAGCTCGCCCAGGTTATCCCGGGCGACGATATACGCACCGCCTCCTCCCGGGTAGGCGTGGATGGTCTGCTCGTACGAGATGGTGACGATCGCAAGCAGAAAGACGATGGCGATCGAGATGGGGAAGACATACCCAAAGGCGATGGTGCCCGCCGCAGCCAGGATGACCATGATTTCCTGGGTCGCATAGGCGGTGGAGGAGAGTGCATCCGAAGCAAAGACAGCCAGCCCCACAGCTTTCCCGATCGTCTGGTGGGGTGCATCGGCGGTGGGCAAAGGCCGCCCGATCAGCCAGTTACGCCAGGAGCGATCGACTTTATCCCCGGCGGTGCGGACCTGAACCGAGGTCCCGATTTTATCGTCCGAGATCGTCATCGAAATTCCTCAACTAGACATCCAACCATGGCAGGTGTGGGTGCATAAATCCCGCATTCCCTGGATTCCTTGCATGCAACAGACCGGGTAGGGCTTGGTCAGGCGGTTTGATGATCCAGAAGACGAAGTGCCAGACCCCCGAATGCCAGTGGGACCCAAAATGTAATCGCCCGGTAGGCCAGAGCGACCACGGCAGCCACGCCGAGCGGGACATACATCGAGCTCAACGCGAGCGTAAGTGCCCCTTCGACCATACCGATCCCAGCCGGCGTCGGCGAGACGATCAAGAAAAGATAGCCGATGCTGAAGCTGGCGATCAGGGTTCCGATGGAGAGGGGTACCTGGAAAGCCTTGAACATTAACAACAGGATCAAGATCAAGAGGGCTTTATTAGTCACAGCCAGAATTGCCGGCAGCATCAAATCCCCCGGCTTCTGGCGGAGCTCCTTCAACCCGGTGGAGGCTTCATAGGCGAAGGCGCGGGCGCGCGCTTCGGAGAAGTATTCGCGGCGGATGAACGGGGCCACAAGCCGGTTGATCTGGCGGGCAAACCAGGCCAGCGTGTTCCCCAGCGCTTTCCCCGAACGCATCCCGAGAAAGAGCAAGAACAACCACAAACCAGCGATCAGAAACAGGACTGCCGAGGCGACCAGTTCCGGGATGTTTAGATTATTCCGGCGGAAGAGCACGATCAAACCCAGGGCCAGGATAAAAATAAATCCGAGATAATCGAACAGGATATAAAGTGCCCCCGCGATGGTCGCCCGGGCGGTTGAGTAGCCTCTCCTGCGGGCTGTTGTGATAAAAACGGCCAAACCGCTGGCGCCCGCGGTGGGGGCGATCACGTTGGCGAAATACGCGCCCGAGGAGGCCAGGAAAAGGGTGTCGATTTTTTCGTTAAGCCCGATCGACCGGTAGATCAGCCAGTAGGAGATGGCAACATTGAATAACCAAACAACCTCCAGCAGCAACGCCAGCAGGAGGTAGCGCCAATCGCCGTTCTGCAGGGTTCTGCCGATCGCCTCGAGTTCGGCTGTCCTTGCGAAGACGAATATGAAGATCAGGAGCAGAAGCAGTGCCAGGGAAAACTTCCGCATAACGCCGATTATAACCAAAACAGGGGATGGATGAAGCGGAAGTTTAGCTCAGTCGATCTGGCCGGGAATCAACCAGTGGATTTCATCATAAAACCTCTAGTCGCTCCGGCGGCCCATGCCAAATACGAGCGAGGCATAATACAGCAGCTGCAATACAGCAGTCACCAGGGCGGCTACGTAGGTCAGAGCGGCTGCGTTCAGCACGTTGTTGACGCCGCGCCGCTCATCATCTCCGAGGATCAATCCGGTATCGGTGAGCAGCTGTTTGGCGCGTGCGGAAGCGTTCAACTCGACCGGCAGGGTAGCCAGGGCAAACAGCGCACCCGCCGAGAAGACCAGCAGACCCAGGCCAGCCAGGCCGGTCGATTGGATGAAGATCCCGACCAGGATCAAGATCCAACCCAACATAGAGCCGATGTTGACCGCGGGGACCAGGGCTGCCCGCAGGCGCAGGGGGAAATATCCTTCATGGTCCTGCATGGCATGGCCGAGCTCGTGGGCGGCGATCGCCAGGGCTGCCACCGAACGGCCCTGATAGACACCCTGGCTCAGGCGCAGGACTTTGCTACGTGGGTCGTAATGGTCGGTCAAGTTACCGGCGACGGGTTCGATATTCACGTCGTAAAGGCCGGCGTTACGGATCAAGCGCGCGGCCGCATCCGCCCCGGAGAGCCCGTTGCGGTTAGCCACCTGGCTCCACTTGCGGTAGGCGAAATTCACATAGAACTGCACCACCAGCATCAAGATAATAGCCGGGAGCATGAAGAGCAGATAGGTCGGACTGAAGAAAAACATGTTTCCTCCTGAAGTAAAGAAGGGCGATTATTGAGATTGGCTGAGCAGTTCTACCGCCTTGTCCAGCTGGGGGTCGCGGTCTGCTGCCAGGTCTTCCTCGGTTATCTCGACTACAACATCGGGTTCGAGACCGATCTCGTGGATCGTGCGATCGTTCGGGGTCAACCAGCGAGCGATGGTCACCCGCACGGCTCCCTCTTCGTTCACCAAAGGAATCCAATTTTGGACGGAGCCTTTGCCGAAGGAGGTGGTGCCGACCAGCTTCCCACGCCCGGCGTCCTGGATCGCTCCAGCGACGATCTCGGAAGCGGAAGCGGACCCCTCATTGATCAGTACGACGAGGGGGATATCGGTTGCCAGACCACCCTGGACCGCATTGTAAGCATCGCGCCTGCCATCGCCGTATTCCTCGTACATGACGACCCCCTCGCCGATGAATTCGGAGGCGACTTCGATAGCCGTCTGCAACGCTCCTCCACCGTTGTTGCGCAGGTCCAGGATCAGACCGGCTGGATTTTGATTTAGTTGTAGTTCTAGGGCATTGCGCAGTTCCTCGGTGGAGTTCTCTCCGAAGGTGAACAACCTTACGTAAGCGATGTTATTCTCTAATTCGCGGCTCTCGATGCTGGGCACCACGATATGAGCCCGCTCAACGGTTACATCAAAAGGCTCCGTTACGCTTTCCCGCCGGACCGTCAGGGTTACATTCGTTCCTGCGGGTCCAAGGACTTTTCGGATGGCTAAGTTCCCGTCGATGCCGGTCATATCTTCGCCATCGATGGCAATGATCTCATCTCCGGGTTTCAAGTCCGCATTTTCGGCGGGAGAGTCCGGCATTGGGCTGACGATGGTCAGATAATCCTGGGTGGTATCAACCCAGGCGCCGATGCCCTCGTATTCACCTTCTAGTGGTATGTTCGCCTGGCGAAACTGTTCGGGGTCCATATAAGAGGTATGTTGATCGCCGAGAGAATCTAACATGCCCTGGATGGCGCCGCGCATGAGAAGTTCATCTTCAACCGGTTGATCGACATATTGGGCATGTACGATATCCCAGGCCTGCCAGAAGGGTTTAAACAGCTTCTCCATTTCTTCCGGAGTCGCCGCTTCTCCGGCGGCAGAGTTCGCCGAAGGCGTCAGTTGGGAAACGATGGCGGGCAGGTTTTTTTCCAGGGCTGAATCTGTGTCCGCATCGAATACGCCTCCGACAAACATACCGGCGGAAAATGCACCGACCAGAAGGATTAACACCAGGATCGCTCCGCCGAAGATAAGTAAACCTCTTGATTTCATAGAGTCTCCAACAAAATCCTTTATAGGTAGGACTTACGCAGTTGGTAGGAGAATGGGGGTTTTTGGGCGGGTGGAGCCCGCCCAAAAACCCCCAATTTCACCCTCAAATGCGTAACTCCTAATAGGATTAGATTATCATAATTTGATTAGAAAAAGATAAGATCGGCGACAACGGTCTATCAGAATCCAGAGCCCGCCATAAAGCTCTCGAAGGCGCGCGGATCGCTGACGGATTCGGTATAGGACAGCAGCGCTTCCCCGTCGATCGGGTACAGCGGGTGGCAGGAGGTGGGTTTGGCGCCAAATTCGGCATGGACGACCGCATGGACGAAAGGCGCCACCAGGTCTGCACGGTCCAGGCGTGGAACGATCTCTTCTGCCGTGACGATGACATACTCTGCGGCGAGGACCAGGTCTTCATCGATCCCCTTATGGGCGCCGATCTGAGCATTTCCCTCGGGATCGGCTTTCAGAGCATGGATGACGACTACCTCCGGCACGATGGGCGGGAAAGCCATTAATTTTTCCCCGCTGTACGGGTCGGTGACGGTCTGTACGTCCGGGCGCAGCCTGGGCAGGTCGGTACCCAGCCAGGCGCGCCCAGGCATGAATCCTACCCCGGCGATACGGGCGCGCAAACCCAAAGCCAGGCTAATCTCGGTCTCCTCGACGATCTCGATTTCGCCGTGATTCGCGTAATAGGTGAACATCGGGGCCAAACCAAAGATCTCGAGACCGAAGTAGCAGGTGCGCACCCGGGAGACCATCCTGGCTCCGACGAGCAGATCGCTCTCAAAACCCGCTGTAAAGACCAGCAGAGTCAGGTTTACCGGCTGCCCGGTACTGCGGCGGCGCTGGACTAACGCCTTCGCAAACGCGACCGGTCTGCGGTAGAGGGTGACCCCGCCCAGCGCAAGCGTGCAGCCGGAGGGGATCCGCTCAACCGCCTCGACCATTGTCACAAGTTTATCGATCATGGTCCATCCGGACTGTTGCGTCTTTCGTCAAGTCCTTCTCCAATCTCGAGTTCCTCCGCAGCAGGACCGGTTTTCTTCAATGAGGAAACCATCCTGGAGAGCTCCTGCAAGGCCTCTTCTTCATCTTGCCAGGGGTTGCGCGCCCGCTGGGCGGCTTTCCGGGTTAGTTCGACCATATTCGCTTCTTTCCCCCGGCGCAGCCCGGCATAGACCAGCGCGTTCAGTCCGGCAACGATCAGAACGGTCAAACAAATCACTAGCAAAAGTCTCTCGAAATCGATCTCACGCAGCATTTTGGAGTCCGGTTCAGGAACGCCGCTCTGGCTCTGGAAGGGTGTTCCACAGTTGAGGGAATGCGATCGGCAGGTCTTTCAGGCTGGAGATCGAGTAATTCGCAGTTGGATCTGGCTCATCAGAGCCTACCAGGACAGTAGTCAGTCCGAGATGGCGCGCCGGGGCTAGATTGCGTACAGAATCATCGAAGAACACGCAGATGGTCGGATCGGCCTCTCCAGCTATAGCCAGGGCGCGCCGGTAAGCCTCGACTTCCGGTTTGCAGACATAACCGAGGGCGTGAATGTCGATCACACCGGAAAACAAGCGGGTGATCCCGAAGTAAGCCAGCACACGGGAGGCATGACCGGCATCGGCGTTGGTCAGGATCCATTTGGGTTGGGGCAGGCTGGACAGGATAACTGGCAGGTACGGATCGGGCTGCAGGTAAACCTCCAGGGGCAGGTCGTGTACGTAGGCGAGGAATTCCCAGGGGTCTACCTGGTAGTGGATCTGCAAACCACGCAGGGTAGTCCCGTATTTTTCTACATAGCTGCGGCGAAGGTCCGGGGTGACCTCAGGTGAGAGACCGAGGCGTTCGTGCATGAAAAGGGTCATACGCTCGCGAATAGCACCCCACAAACCGCTGGTATTAGGGTAAATTGTGTCATCCAGGTCGATGAAAAGAGCAGTGAAAGGCATAACCACAATTATAAAGGCAATCGATAAGGGGAGATCTTGTGCTCTCTCGTCACCAAGGCCTCTGCGAACTTCGTTTCCGAGCTTTACG
>DATDRQ010000390.1:0-4561 GCA_035291645.1 Anaerolineales bacterium | reverse complement strand
CTCCCGCCGGGCGTGGTCAACATCGTCACCGGAGATCGCGATAGCCTGGCGAAGACCCTGATCCAGCACGAGGACGTGGATGCGGTCTGGTATTTCGCCACGGTGGCGGGCAGCTACCTGGTCGAGTACGAATCGGCCGCGAATATGAAGCGCACCTGGGTCAATTTCGGCCTGCCGCGTGATTGGGCCAGCCCGGAGCAAGGCGCCGGGCACGAGTTCCTGCACGAGCCTACCCAGGTCAAGAACATCTGGGTGCCGACTGGGGAATGAGAACCGTAGAACGCATGGAGTAATTGTCGTGTGCAACGAACTGTATAACAATCCAGTGTGCTAGAAACTCCGTTACATTTCTAATGTGCGTCATGTGCAATAAACCGCGTTACATCTTCTGAGTCTACAAAGAGCCTGCTATGCTTCTCCCGCAAGGAGGAGCTAGCGCCATGTGTGGTCTACTACAAGAGCGAAAACGAGCCATGTTGATGTACCACGTTCAACATCTTAGCAAGAGTGAGATTTGCCGCCAACTCAAGCGACCCAGGGTTTGGCTGGATCGCTGGCTGGAGCGGTATGATCCGGGGGATGTTGAACAAAGTCTGCGAGACCACAAGGACGGGCCAAAACGGCCCGGTAGCCAGTGGTCGACAGAGATTCGCCAACAGGTCATCCAAATGCGCAAGGATCGTTCTCAGCAGGAGCAATGGCGCTATGCTTTCTTCGGGGCCGAAGCCATTCACCTGGAACTCAAAGCCCTGAGCAGCCCTGAAGTCCCGCCGGTGCGGACCATCCACACCTGGTTGGTGGCCGAAGATCTGGTGAGACACGCCGAAAAGTCCGAAGAGCAGCGAGAACCGAAGCCTATTCCGCTTCCGGCTGCCGATCAAGTCAACCGAGTACAGCAATTGGATCTGAAAGGGCCCGTGTACCTGAGTGGCAGTCACACCAAGTACTATGTGGTCGTGCTACGGGACCGCTATAGCCATCGCTGTGCACTGGATATCTTTGACAGCCGGGAAGCCCAACCCATTGTCGAGTTTCTGGTGACCAACTGGCGCTGGGTGGGATTGCCCGATCACCTGCAGATGGACAATGCCCTTGAATTCCGTGGCTCCAATCGCTACCCACGCTCCTTTGGTCGAGTGATCCGGGTAGCCGTGAGCTTGAACGTCGAACCGATCTTCAACCCACCCGGCGAACCCTGGCGCAATGGAGGCGTAGAACACTTCAATGGGTTTGTCGGCGGCCGTTTGCTGAAAGTTCCTTTTGCAGATGCCCCCGCTTTCCGGGCTGAATCCTGGGCTTGTCAGGAAGCTTGCAATCAGACCCATCGCTTGCCTGCCTTCGACGGACAAACGCCAAACGAGATTGCTGCCCATGCTACCCTGCGCTTCCCACCCGAAGGATACAATCGCCATCAAGAACGGCAACTTGCTCAGGATCAAGGGTTCGTCTCCTTTGTGCGTCTGGTTCGTAAGAGCGGACGGATCACCTTAGGGGCAAGGGACCGCTTCATGGTGGACCCAGATCTGGCCTACCAGTACGTTTTGGCTAGAGTGGACTTGGCCGAAAAAGTGGTCCGGATTTCTCACAACGACGAAGTGCTCAAAACCTATGACTTTTCGCCGGAGACAGTCGGCGCTTGGGCCGAAGATGCAAGGCAGGAGCAGGAGCCTGTTGACGATGAAGTTGTTAAAGAGCTATGGATTATGTAACGCGGTTTATTGCATATGAGAGCATTAGGCTCTGTTGTAACGGAGTTTATTGCACACGACAAGTAATCCGTAAACAGCGCTCGGGAAAGATTTCCGGGCGTTGTTGTTTGTCCATTCTCGTCAGAGGGTTCGCGTAGCTCAGCCCCTTGTGGGCGTTGTAGAACGGGTACAAGGCCCTGAGCTACAGATGGTCGAATCCAGCCGATAGTGTCTCGTGTAGCTCAGCCCCTTGTGGGCGTAAGGGAACGGGCGCAAAGCCCTGAGCTACCGGAGCAATGTGGCGTAGTAAATCGCCGCCGCAATGTGGATAAAAGCGGCGGTGAACAGCGCCAGCCCGAGCGGGATGTGGATGGCGTGCCATAAGGCCAGCCAGCGGCGCGCCCTGGACAGGGAGGCTACCTGGCGGCGCAGCCGCGCCCGCCTCCTCGCCAGCCGTTCGATCTCCCTGACCTGGGAACGGACCTGTGGCGTCGCCCGCTTCCGAACTAGTTCCCAGTTGAGAAGTAGTCGCCGGTTCCAGGATAGAGGCTGGAGAGTTAGCGCAATTTCCCCTGCACCACCACTGCCCGTGAGTAAGAGGGGAGCCAGGCTCTGGGCAACCTGAGGCTGCTCCTGCAGGCGGCGTTGGAGCTCGGCTTCCAGGGAATCAACCTGGCGTTCGATCTGGCTGGCCTCCAGCTCGACTCCATCCACCGAGCGCGGGAGGGTGGTGTAGATATACCGGCCGATGAAACCGCTCACCACCATGATGGCGGTCATCGCCATCACCATCCCTGCCAGCCCCTGGAATTTCCACGAGGAATGCAGCAAGACCATGTAAGGCCCGACGATGCCGGTGAAGATGTGGAATTCCAGCCAGGTGGACATGCGCCCCCAGCGCGCCTTGCGGCTGCGTTTGCGCAAGGTGTACAGAGTCTCGGTCATCAGCATCAGGATGAATCCGAGGATGCCGATCGAATGCCCGATCAGGCCGCTGGCGGCGGGTATTTCTTTCAAGGTCAGCGCGGTGAATAGGTAGGCCAGGGAGATCGCCAGGCAGGCCAGGAAGGCCAGCCACAGCTCACGACTGCTGCGCGGCATAGCGAACCCCGGCCTGGTATTCGGCCCAGGTTTCTGCCAGGAGATCGGCGAGCGGGGCGTTGGGCTGGAGCAGCCTTTCCCGGATCGGGCTGATATCTACCTGCCGGGTGATCAGGTGCTGCAGGGCGAGGGACAGGGTCTGGTCGCCGATCAGCATCGCTCCGATCAGGCTGCGCTGGCCGATCATGACCCGCAGCCGGTTGACGTCGAAGTTGGCCTGGGCGGCGATGGCGTCCGGCAGCTGGCGCCAGACCTCGCTATCTCCCCGAGCGATCCCGACCAGGTCCAGGTCATCGCCACGGCCGACCGCGCCGATGATCGTGGTGGTCAACCCGGCCAGGCGGGTCACGTTGAACGGCAGCGGTTTCCGGTAAGCCTGGCGGTGACCGGCCATATTTAACCCGGCGACGTGGCCTTGTTCGCGGGCTGGACCCCACAGGCTGTCCAGCACACTCTCGCCGGTGAAGGGATCGTAGACTTGGGCGACGTCCCCGGCGGCGAAGATATCCTCGGCATTGGTCTGCAGGTTCTCGTCCACCAGGATGCCCCGCTCGCAGGGGATGCCTGAGGCTTCGGCGAACTCCTTGCGCGGGCGCACCCCGATGGCATACCCCAGCAGGTCGCAGGGCAGATTGCGCCCGTCGCCTGTTCGCACGCCCACCAGTCTTCCACCGTCCTCGATGATCTCCCCCAGATCTGTGTGGAAATGGATCTTCACCCCATGTTCGCGCAGCCGGTCCTCGACCAGGCGAGATTCGGTCTCGTCTAACACGTTGCTCCAGTAGCGATCGCCCCGCAGGAAGTAATGGGTCCGGACACGCTGGGCAACGAGCCCTTCGACGATCTCCAGGGCCGTGATCCCGCCGCCGAC
Source organism: Anaerolineales bacterium (assembly GCA_035291645.1). Taxonomy (GTDB): domain Bacteria; phylum Chloroflexota; class Anaerolineae; order Anaerolineales; family UBA4823; genus DATDRQ01. The sequence continues at coordinate 901 of DATDRQ010000390.1, read as the reverse complement.
CACGACCGCCACCCTGGCCGAGTGTGCTAGACGCAGGATGTTTCGGGCATCTGTGATGCTGTCCAGTTTAACCACCCCTTTGGCCTGGAGACCCTTCAAGCGCGGGCTGGCGGCCGCCGCTCCGGTGGCGATCAACAACCGGTCGTACTCGATGCACCCGCCGTGCTCTAACTCGACCTGATGAGCCGCAGGATGGACCCGCACCACGTTCCCGAGCAGTTGCTGCAAGCCTAAACCGGCAAAATACCGGTCCGGAAGTGGTTTGAGCTGCTTTTCGCTTAGCTCCCCGGTCAGGTAAAAGGCCAGGCCTGGGCGCGAGTAATAACCCTCCGGCTCGGTCCCAATCATGAGCAGGTCCCCGCGGGGGTCTTGTCCCCGGATCGCCTCAGCGGCTGCCACCCCGGCCACCCCGCTGCCGATGATTACGTACCGCCTCACAAGCGCCTCTCCGGGTCGAACAAGTCGTTCTCGAACAGGTTGGTGTGCTCGAAGCGCAGTACGCCGCGCGGGCAGCGCGCCACGCACTCCCCGCAGGTCAGGCACGCGCTGGACTTAACCGGCTCCCCGCGCCAGGCATGCAGCCGGACGTCGATGCCGATCGGACAGGAAAATGAACAGATGCCGCATTGGACGCAGCGGGAACTCTCCGGCACTACCTGACCAGCCACCAGGGCCTCCCGTTGGGTGGTCTGCTGGTGGAAGATTTTTTTAAGATTCAACATTAACCGTATACCTATCTAGCTTGCATCTGCTGCCAGGTGGCAGCGGGAGCAATCCCAGATTGCACCAAGCGGGTCGATGGGGAAGAAATCATCCTCGACGTCGCCCCATTTGGACGTGTTATGGCACTCGGAGCACTGGCCGCCATCGTGTTCGTCAGGCCGGTCGCCCGAGTGGCAGC
>DATDRQ010000389.1:0-18727 GCA_035291645.1 Anaerolineales bacterium | reverse complement strand
TGCGCAGCGAAATTCGCTCCATCCAGCGGACGCTTGGCATCACCACCATTTATGTCACCCACGACCAGGAAGAGGCGCTCTCGATCTCAGACCGGGTGGTGGTGATGTACCAGGGTCGCATGGAGCAGGTTGGCGCCCCATCTGAGATTTACAATTTCCCTCGGACGGAATTTGTCGCCTCGTTCGTCGGCACGCTCAACACCGTCGCCGGCGAGGTGGTCGACCCAGCGGCCCGGATCGTGCGCATCGACGGGCAGCTGCTGCAAACCTCCGAGGACGTGAGCGGGATGGAAAAGGGGCAAAAGGTCGCCATCGCCATCCGCCCCGAACGGCTCAGCTTCGCTGCGGACGGGGTCAAGCCGAACCTGATCGACTGCCAGATCGAGAACATCAACTTCCTGGGCTCGATCGTGCGCATCCAGGTGCGGATCGGCAGCCTGCTCTTCTACATGGACACCTTCAACAACCCATTCCTGGAGCTGCCGAAGGTTGGGGACACCACCCAGGTGACCTGCTCGAAGGAGGCGGTGCTGATCCTGCGCCACGCCACGGCGGGCGAGCAGCTCGCCGCACTCGATTTGGCCCCAAGCGAAGCGGCGCCTTTATGATCTGCGTCTTCGCGCGAATAGGAACCGGCGGCCTAAGGTCGCCGGTTTGTTATAGGGGAACGAAATGAACAAAGTCATCCTGGTCCTTTCCGACGCGCTGCGCTACGACACGGCGGTTAATCAGATGGGCTACCTTGGCCACCTGGTCGAGACAAACCAGGCCAGCCTGTACAAGGTGACCGGCGAGCTGCCCAGCATGTCGCGCCCGATGTACGAGACGGTGCACACCGGGCTGCCGTCCAGCGCCCACGGCATCACCTCCAACTACGTTGTCCGCCTATCGAACCAGCCGAACATCTTCCAGATTGCCCGTCAGGCCGGAAAGGTGACCGCCGCGGCGGCCTACAACTGGTTCTCGGAGCTGTACAACCGCGCGCCCTACGACCGCGTCGAGGACCGGGAGGTCGACGACCCCGCCCTGACGATCCAGCACGGGCGCTTCTACAGCGAGGACGACTTCCCGGATGTCGAGCTGTTCGCCGCCGCCGCCATGCTGGTCCGGCGTTTCTCCCCCGATTACCTGCTGGTCCACCCGATGGGCATGGACTACGTGGGCGAGAAATTCAGCTCGGATTCGCCCCAGTACCGCAAGCAGGCCATCCTGCAGGACATCCTGCTCGCCAACCTGGTCCCCGAATGGCTAGGGCGCGGCTATACCATCCTGGTGACCGGCGATCACGGCATCGACGCCGACGGCGCCCACGGCGGGACAACCCCGGAGGTGCGCGAAGTGCCGCTGTTCGCGGTCAAGCCCGGGCGACCCGGGGAGGGCGACACTGGAGAGACCATTTCAATGCTGCAGATCGCCCCGACCGTGCTGAACCTGCTGGGCCTGCCGATCCCAGGGACGATGAAGCAGCCGTGGGTGACGGTAAGCTGATGGCTGGAGTCGAGGCTTCAGCCGGTGTGTGAGGACTCCAACCGGCTAAAGCCTCGACTCCGGATAATCGCCTAATACCAGGCAAAAGAGAAAAATAACACCCTTCATGGAACCCCTCCTGCTCATCTTTATCGGCCTGGCCCTGACATTCGACTTCCTCAACGGTTTCCACGACAGCGCCAACGTGGTGGCGACGGTGATCGCCTCGCACGCCATGCCGCCGCGCCCCGCCCTGGCGATGACCGCCCTGACCAACTTCATCGGTCCTTTCCTGTTCGGCGTCGCCGTGGCGACCACCATCGGCAGCGAGGTGGTCAGCGAAGAAGCGGTCACGGTGCCGGTGGCGATGGCCGCGCTGGTCTCCGCCATCGTCTGGAATCTGGTCACCTGGTTGCTGGGCATCCCTTCCAGCTCGTCGCACGCCCTGATCGGCGGCTTCGTCGGGGCCGCCGTCGCCGGTTACGGATTCGGCGTGATCGAGATCCAAGGTTTGATGAAGGTGCTGCTGGCGCTGTTGCTCTCCCCCGTGCTCGGTTTGTTTTTCGGCTGGCTGATCACTACCCTGATACTATGGATCGGGCAGGGACTCTCGCCGAGGGCGAACCAGTTCTTTCTCAAGGGCCAGTGGGTAACCTCGGCCGCGTTGGGCCTCAGCCACGGCACCAACGACGCCCAGAAGACGATGGGCATCCTGGCGATGGGCCTGCTGGCCTTCGGCGTGATCCCCACCTTCTACGTCCCGACCTGGGTGATCGCCGCCAGCGCCGGCGCCATCGCCCTGGGTACCGCCCTGGGTGGCTGGCGGCTGATCAAGACGCTCGGGGCGGGCTTCTACCGGGTGCGGGCGGTGCACGCCTTCGCCTCGCAGGTAGGCAGCACGGCGGTCATCCTGGGGGCGGCTCTGAGCGGCGGCCCGGTCAGCACCACCCAGGTGATCAGCTCCAGTATCGTCGGGGCGGGCGCGGCCGAGCGCGTCAACAAGGTGCGCTGGAGCCTGGCGATGAATATCGTCCTGGCGTGGGTGCTGACCATGCCCGCCACGGGCCTGGTGGGCGCTATCGTTTATTTCCTGCTGATCCGGATCTTGCCCAGCTAGAAATCAAACAAATTGGTTCGTCATGAATTCGGGTCGGCAAAATCCAGCCCCCTGGCATTGAGCGCACTACGGATAAGGCCAATCGCTTTTGGACCCATTCCATGTAATTTCAGGAGTTCGGCCTCTTTGATCGTGGCGAATTGATCCAGGCGGGTGTAGCCGGCCGCGCTGAGTGCCCGCAGTGCTGGCTTAGCCAGCCCGGGCGGAAGGTCGTATTCAGGCTCGTTGTGTATCTGATGTTCCATTCGAGATCCTTCGTCTTAGCCTAACAAACCGATGATGATTAAACCGGCGGTGATCAGCAGGGCGCCGGTCATGCGCACCGCTACCCCCCTCTCCTTATAAATCATGAACGCCAGCACCGCTCCGATCACGATGCTGAACTGGCGGAAGGCGTAGACGTAACCGGCATAGGGGGTGAGCTGGTAAGCCCACAAGATCAGCCAGTAGGCGGCAAAGCCCAGGATCGCTACCGGGATCGAGATGCGCCAGCTGGCATGGTTATTTTTATTGTTTCCGAAGAAGTGCAGCAGCAAGATATAGGGAAAGAAAGAGATCAGGAAGTAGAAATAGCCGTAGCGCGCCGCCGTCGCCGGGCCGGACATGACCACCTCTGCCGCCACCTTGTCCAGGACCGTGTAACCGACCGTGCCGAGGGCGGTCAGCAGCACCAGCAGGGTCGTCCGGTTGAAATAATGCTTGAGGCTGATATCTCCGAAGGTCTGCAGCGGCACCAGGGTACAGCCGATCGCCACCAGCAGGATGCCCAACCAGCCGAACGGGGTTAGGAGACGGCCGCGGGCGGTATCGATGGCGGCGATGAAGATCACCGGCAGCGAGCGGGCGATCGGGTAGACGATGGTGAAGTCGGAGGACTCGAAGGCTTTGCCCAGGAAGAAGAGGTAGAACCCGGCGCAGATCCCGGCCCCGAGGACACAGTACCAGGCCAGCGGCGTCATCGAGCGGGTCAGCCATTCACTGATCACCGCCGGGAGAAAGCCGACCAGCCCGATAAAGATCAGCATCTTCTTGTAAACCTGGCTTTCGGAGCGCTCGTAACGAGCGATTAAGTTCCACCCCGCGTGCATGAATGTGGAGGCGAGGACGATGGCAATGACGAAGGGGCTCACGGGGGGATATTATAAACCCCTCAGCCGCTTTACGCGGCGACGCCGAGGGAGCTCCCTCGGCGTTGCCCATCCAGCCGACAATCTCGCTGACCCCGCAAAAGGGTTAATGGAATTATTGCGAATCGATGATTTTTCCCACCCGTTTGCTGACCCAGCCATCCTCTCCGCGCGCCACCCCGCGCAGCGCTTCGATCAGCACCTCAGGAACTTCGTCTTTCGTCAGGTAACCGGAAGCCCCGCTCTCCAGCATGCCCTCGATATAGTTACGGTCATCATAAGCACTTAATGCCAGGACCCGGACCTTCGATTTTCGATCGCGCAATTCCATGGCGACCTGCTGCCCGTTCTTGCGCGGCATCTCCACATCCAGAAGAAGGACGTCGGGAGCCAGTTTCTCTACCAGTTGTAACGCTTCCTCCCCATCTCCAGCTTCGCCGATCACCAGAATATCGGGTAGATTGCTCAGCAGCTGCCGGATCCCGGCCCGGATTCTAGCGTGATCATCGGCGAGTAACACCCTGGTCTGCTTCAATTCGCTTAACCCTCCGGTTGAACTAAAGACCAAACTCATTCTGTCTCGACTTCCAGCCTGTTTTTAATACCGAAATCTATCCCGAATTCTTGCTTCTCCATTGACCAGTTTCATCAACTTTTTCGTATTTCTTCTTGACCGCTCCCCATGCCACCCGGTGGGCGCGTTCCTCATCATGCCCGTATTCTTCCCAGGCGCTGTTAAACGCTTCCTTATAAATCTCCTGGGCGTGTACCGGCAAATGATCGCGTACGGAGTCGGGTAAATCGCTAATTCTCCTATATGGCATACCTGTTATCTTCCTCGCCGAATAATCCGGTAAACCATTCATGCAGCCAGGTGCAAGCCTACTGTCCCACCCCATTGTACCGACGCCGGCGGGGTTGCCCTACCTCCGTTAAGGATACAAAAAATGGACAATTTGTTCAATTAGTGATCATCCTAGACTCCAGGTAGGGAAATCCCTACTCCCGATAGGCCGCGCCCTGATCGGCCGAGAACTTAAAGCCAGCCCTCCCGGACCGCCTGGACGGCTGCCTCCACCCGAGAGGATACCTCCAGTTTCCTGAAGATGCTCTCCATGTGTTTCTCGACCGTCTTCACGCTGATCTTCATCCCGAGAGCGATCTCCTGGTTGGTCTTGCCTGCCACCACCCCGGAAAGCACTTCACGTTCACGGGCAGTCAAGTCCCGGTTCGAAGCCGGCGAGGCCTGCAAGAAGGCGGAGACCTGAGCGGCTACCCTGCGGCTGAGCCAGCCCTGCTCGCCGCGCGCCACCCCCCGGACGGCCTCAACGATCATCTCCGGGACCTCCTCCTTGGTCAGGTAGCCGGAGGCGCCGGAGGCGAGCAGCTCCTGGATGTATTCCCTATCGTCATGGGCGCTAAGGGCTAACACCCGCGTAGCGCCGCCCTTTTCGGAGATCTGGCGCGCGACCACGTACCCGCTCACATCGGGCAGTTCCAGGTCGAGCAGCATCACATCCGGGGCCAGCTGAGCAGCCAGATCCAGCGCCTGGGAGCCGCTTTCGGCCTCGCCGACCACGACGATCCCGCTGGCCTGTTCGAGCAGGCCGCGGATGCCGCTGCGCACGATCGGATGGTCGTCTACAAGCAGAACACGAATGGGGGGCATGGTGTCTCCGATCTGGAGGATTGCATTCCCAGATCAATCCGGCGTTGGAGCAGATTAAGGGCTATTGGGTAGGCCATTCTGGCGTGGGACGACCACGCGCACCAGAGTACCGTGACCCGGGGCCGATTCGACGATAAACTGACCCCCTACCGCCTGGGCCCGTTCGTGGGCGCTCACCAGGCCAAGATGACCTTGCCGGGCCAGGTTAATCCAACGGGCTGGCACCACGAACCCTTCGCCGTCATCGCGGATCTCCAGGATGACCTGCTGCTCATCGTATGAGAAATACACGTCCACCTGTTGAGCCCGGGCATGACGTAAAACGTTCGTCAGACTCGCCTGGTAGATGCGGAACAGCGCCAGACGGATATTCTCCGGCAGGCCCTGCCTGTCTGGCATTAATTCCAGTATTAATTTTATCTCAGGGTGGGACTCCTGGAAAGCCCTGGCGTGCGAGTGGATGGCCTTCTCTAAACCGAACGGCGCCAGGGTGGGGGGGCGCAGATCACCGCTCATCGAACGCAGGGTATCGATCACTTTATGAACAACCCCCTGGGCTTCCTGTAAGCTGGCGGCACGCTCTTCCACCGGTCTTTCTCCCAAGCTCTGCAGGTGGTAGGTCAGCCCGTACAGGTCCTGCACCGGCCCATCGTGGAGTTCCTGCGCCAGGTGAAGGCGCTCAGCCTCACGGCCTTCCATCAGCCGGCGCTGCAGCTCGGCTACCTCAGCCTCCATCTGTTTGCGTTCGGTAATGTCTTCCACCATGGCGATGGCAAACTGTGGTTTCTTATCGAGGTCCCTCACCAGCGAAACCGTGGTACGGCCCCAGATCAGGTTATTGTCCTTATGGCGGTAAGGCCGCTCCAGTGTGTAGGAATCGTGCTGTCCGGAAACCATCTGGTCGAACAGGGCAGAATTAGCCACTACGTTCACCGCGTGGGCCGACTCGGACAGGACTGCCTGGTCCAGCTCGGCAGCGGTATACCCAAAGATGCGCAGGATAGATGGGTTATATGCCAGCAGGCGCCCTCCCAAGTCGAGCAGTTCGATCCCCAGCGCGGAGCCTTCGAAGATGGTGCGGAAGCGGCTCTCGCTGGCGCGCAACGCCTCTTCGATCTGTTTGCGGCGTGACATGTCGCGGGTCACGCGGGCAAAGCCGATCAGCTGCCCGCTTTCGGCGTACATCGGGGTCATATTGACGTTGGCCCAGAAGCAAGCGCCGCCCTTGCGCACGAGCCAGCCCTCGTACTCGTAACGCCCGGTCTGCCGGGCGCTGTTCAGGGCCTGCTCCGGGATGCCCTGCTGGCGGGCTTCCTCCGGATAGAAAAGGGACAGGTGCTGCCCCAGGATCTCCTGCTCGGAATAACCCTTGATGGCTTCGGCGCCGCTGTTCCAGCTGCTCACCCGCCCGTCCGGGTCCAGGATGACGATGGCATACTCCTCGACGCTCTCCACCAGCAGGCGGAAGCGCTCTTCGCTCTCACGGAGGGCGCGGTGGGCGCGCTCGCGCTCGACCACCCTGCCAAGCTGGGTGCCGATCTGGTGCATGAGCTCTAGAATCTGGTTATCAGGCTCGACGATCTCGGTCGAGAAGAACTCGAGCATAGCCACGACTTCCTCGCCCGCCAGCACCGGGAAGGCCAGGGCGGTCTGGATCCCGGCTTTCGCCGCCGCACTGGCTCGCGCAAAGCGCGGGTGTTGGACCGGGTTGCTCATGAAGTACGGCTTTTTCGTCTCCATGACGATACCCGGGAGTCCTTTCCCGCTCGCCGGTTCGGTCTGCTCGGTAGTGCGGATGAAATCCAGGAACTGTGGGTAATCGGCGCAGTACCACAAGGGGGAGGGGATGAGCAGGCCGGTCTCATCTTCAGCGCCCAGGTAGGCGTGCCCGATAGGCCAGCCCAGTACCCGGCAGATCCGCTCCAGTGAGAAGGAGATGACTCCCTCGACATTCTGGGCAGAATTGGCCGTCTGGGTAATTTCATGCAGCAGTCGGGTCATCTCGACCTGCCGGCGCAAAGCCTGCTCGACAACTACGTGCGGGGTCCACTCGACCGCCATCCCGAGGACGCCCTGAATGGAGCCATCCGGGGTGCGCAGCGGTTCGAAGCGGGTATCCAATGCCGATCCCAGGCCATCCGTTGCAATCCTCACGTTGAAGGCTTCCCCGGCCCGGGCGCGCTCGAAATACTGGATCACCTCCGGCAGATCGCGAAAAAGATCATAAACGGACTGCCCAATCGACGTAGGCTCAAGACTCAGCTCGGCCATGCGCATGCCAAAGGAAAGCTGGATCAGGCCCTGGTTGTCGATCATGAACAGGACGACCGGTGCATTGACGGCGGTCAGGCGCAACAGTTCATCGGGAGCCAGCGAGGGATCCTGAGTAGATTCCAATTTCTTTCGACCACTCACTTAGGATGAAGTACCTCTCCAAAAAGGAGGGAAGTCGGGTAAACTCCGTGTATAAGATAACCGATATCCCACCTATTTCGAGTAGGGAAATCCCTAACAGTCAAGTAGGGAAATCCCTTATTGCTGATGGAATCTCGGCTTCGGTAAACTGAACCGATCCAAATGAACAACAGCCTGAATCGCAGCAGCCAAACATGGAGCGCCGGGCAGGTGGCGACCGCCACAATCTTCGTCGTGGCGGTCGCCATTGGATTCTGGTTCCTGTACGCATTCAGCAATGTAATCACCCTGTTGCTGCTGGCGATCGTGCTGGGCACTGCCATCCGTCCGGCAGTCGACTGGCTTCACCGGCGTGGATTAGCGCGCGTGGCAGGCGTTTTGATCATCTATCTCCTGCTGCTGGCGGCTCTGGCGGTGATCGGGATTCTGATCGCGCCTTTGATCGCCGAGCAGGCGGCGGTGATCGCCCAGGGATTGCCCGGATACTATGAGACTGCCAGGACCTGGCTGGTCGGATCGCCCAGCCGGCTGGTGTTTTTCATCGGGTCGCGCCTGCCCGGGCAGCTGCCTCTCCTGCTTGGTTCCCTGCCCGGCGCCGCAGAACCGCTGCCGGTCTTCGAACAGCTGCTGCGCTTCCTGCTGTCGATATTCCTGATCTTTTTAATCGGCTTCTACTGGACCCTGGAGAGCGAGCGCGCCATCCGCAGTCTGTTGTTCTTCTTCCCCAGAGAGCGCCGCGAACGCCTGCGGGCGGTGATCGACGAGATCGACGAGCGGCTCGGCGGCTATATCCGCGGCCAGGGGTTGCTCTCGTTTTCGATCGGGACAGCTGCGCTGGTCGCTTATTGGATCATCGGCCTGCCCTATCTGCTTGTGCTGGGGATCTTCGCCGGGCTGATGGAGCTGGTGCCGATTCTCGGACCGGCGCTGGGCGCCATCCCGGCGATCCTGGTGGCGCTGACCATCTCGCCGGAAAAAGCCATCTGGGTGGTCGTCGCCACGCTGATCATCCAGGTGATGGAAAACTACCTTCTCGTCCCGCAGATCATGAAGCGCTTCGTGGGGGTCAGCCCGATGATCAACTTGCTGGCGATGGTAACTCTGGGTTCGATCCTGGGCATCCCCGGCGCGCTCCTGGCGATCCCGACCGCCGCAGTGCTACAGCTGATCCTGCGCCACTGGCTGATCAGCAAGCAGACTGCCGAAATGGAGGAGACCGGCGGTCGGGATTATGCCAGCCGGCTGCGCTACCAGATCCGCGAATTGTCCCAGGATATCCGCAAGCAGTTCCATTCCGGCGAGCATCCGGCGAGCGAGGTCTTCGACCGGTGCGGGGATCAGATCGAGTCGATCGCCAACGACCTGGACCGGCTGCTGGAGGCGGACGGGCAGGAGGAGGCGCTGGATGGCCTGGAGAGCGGGACGGAGCCAAAACGGGGGATGTTTGCATGAGGCGGCTGATCGCCAACGTCCTGGTGGTGATCGTCACGCTGGTCGTCCTGGTGCTGTTATGGCAGTTCCGCGCGGCCATATTCCTGTTTCTGTTCTCCCTGGGAGTTGCCGCCGCCTTGCGCCCGGTGATTTACGCTTTCTCGAACCGCGGTCTGCCGCAGCCGCTTGCGCTGGGGCTGGCCTACCTCCTGGTGGTGGGGCTGGTGATCGGGCTGGCAATGCTGGTCAGCAGCCCTTTGATCGGCGATCTGCAAAACCTGACCAACGATTTGATGGTGGCATACGAGCAGATGGCCTATGTCTGGCCGCGAGCCGGTACATCCTTGCAGCAGAGTATTGCGGCGCAGCTGCCCAACCCGAATGAGCTGGCGGCTGCGCTTTCGAGCGAATCCGGGCAGAAAACCTTGCTGGGGATCCTGGGTGGGGCGACCGGCTTCTTCGCCGCGATAGGCAAGCTGGGCATCGTGCTGGTATTGAGCCTGTACTGGAGCGCCGATCACATCCGCTTCGAACGCCTGCTGCTCTCCTTCATCCCGGTCCAGAAGCGGGCGCGGGCGCGCGATATCTGGCGGGACATCGAAGTCGGAGTTGGCAGCTACATCCGCAGCGAGATCGTGCAGAGCGTGCTGGCGGGCCTGCTGCTGTGGATGGGCTATAGAGCCATGGGCCTGGAGTACCCGGTCCTGCTGGCGCTGGTCGGCGGGCTGGCCTGGCTGGTTCCCTGGTTGGGTGCCCTCCTGGCAGTGATCCCGCCTTTCCTGGTCGGGATAGGGGTAAGCCTGCCTCTGGCGCTGCTGGCGGCGGGTTATACGCTGGTCGTGCTGATCGTGCTGGAGTTCGTGATCGAGCCGCGCCTGTTCCAGCGCCAGGATTACAGCTCGCTCCTGCTGGTGCTGGTCTGGACGATCATGGCTTATGCCTTCGGGTTGGTCGGCATCCTGCTCGCCCCGGCGTTGGTAGCCGCCATCCAGATCTTCTTCCGCAACTACCTGTCTCAGGAGGCAGCCCCAGACCTGGCCCCCTTCGAGGAGATCGCCGCGCTGGAAGATCGTTTGGAGACGGTGGTCAGCGCGCTGGCAGAGGCAGAAGCAGCCAGCACCCCCGAGATCCACAGCCTGTTACAGCGCCTGGAGGACCTGCTGGAGCAGACCGGCAGCTACCTGCGCAGTCCGGATAGCATATCTTCCTCCTCGAAGAAATAGGCGCCGGAATAAGCCGGTCGTTTACCCGGAGTGCGATGATTTAGTACGGCAACGTTTACCGGATGACGATTCGAATTTGATTTGATTTCCGGCAGATTAAATTACAGTGCGGATTTCGTGCTCCAGGACGAAATCCGCAATGCAGTTATCAGGCTGTGTAGAGCCTCCCTCACAGCCTGTAAGGTAGGGGATCAGGCGTAACGCCGGCGAGCAAGTATCCCGATGATCGCCGTTAACAAAGCAGAACCGACGATGGCCCAGATGACCGGAAAAGTCTCACCTTCAACGGTCACGCTGAGCAGCTCAGGTAAGCCCAACTCACGGGCGAGCCAGAGGCCGATAAATGCGCCGATAAACCCGACGAGCGAGGAGACGAGACAACCGCCCAGCGAATAACCGGCTATCGCCTGGCCCAAGGCGCCGGCGATAGCCGCAACGACCAGTAGGACAATAAAACCAATCAGAGTCATAGTCATAACAACCTCCAGTAGCCGGGTCTTGGCCGGGTGCGCAGGCCTGGCTCAGGGTGGGTATGGACTGGCTGGAAAGCCGCCGCCCGCTTTTCCGCAGGAAAGTACACCAGCTTTATCATATAAAGAATTGCGGGCGTGATCAATGGGGGATGCACCGCAGATCGGGTAGGGATTTCCCCATCTTCGCAGGGGGGTTAATCCCCTAAAACTACCGGAACATCCCGTTATAATCGAAGGTGTCTATCCCATTTTCCTCATCAGACGAGCCTGGAAAGAGGCAGGGTTGTGATGAGTTAGAAAGGAGCACTAAAATGAAATTCTCCCCTGTCCGGCAAGGTACCTGGTGGCTGGCTGTGGTGATTGGAGTGCTGGGGATCCTGGGAAGGTTCGCCATCCCGCAACTGGCACAATATTCCTTCGCGCTGGTAGTGATCGCCTTCCTGCTGCTGGTGATCGCCAGCCTGGTGCGTGGATTGTAGCTAGCTCATCGATACAATTTACTTCCTCGCGCACTGTTTTAGCATCCGTTTTACTGTCTTTTTAACAATAAAACCTCCCGCTCGAAGTCTGGAGCGGGAGGCGTGCGTTTAAAGACAGGCGAAGGGGCAAGTTGGAAACGTGCTACTTTTCAAAGTTGGTCACCACCGTCATCCCCCAACGCAGGCGCGGGTCGGCGTCGTTTACCAGGATGCGGACGGTGTAGGTGATATCGCCACGTTTTTCCTCGAAATAGTTGGCGATCTTATCCACCGAGCCGGTCAGTTCGACGTCCGGCAGCGCGTCCGGTATGATCGTTACCCGCTGTCCGGCGCTGACATCCACTACTTCGATCTCGGTCAGGTTGTCGGTCTCGACGTACCACTGGGAGAAATCGGCCAGTTGGGCGACCGGGGCGCCGGGGGCGACGTCCTGCCCGGGGATCAGGTCCATGCGGGTGACGGTGCCATCCAGGGTGGCGACCAGTTCCAGGTTATCCAGGGCGGCCTCGGCGGAGGCGACCGCCGAATCGGCCGCGGTCAGGCGGGTCTGGGCGGTCTCGACGCGTTTCTGAGCCAGGATGATGGCATCCGGGTCGGGAGCGTCCTCGATCTCGGCGTAGTCTTTCTCGGACTGCTCCAGGCGCGTCGTGGCGATATCCAGGCGGGTCTTGGCCTGGGCGATGTCGAAGTCGCTGCCCACCAGGCCTTCGAGGCGGTTGAGCTGCTCCACGACCCGGTCGTAGGCGTTCCGGGCGACTGCCAGGCGGGCCATGAAGGTGGCGCGCGCCAGGTTGTCCTCCGGCTTGTTCTCGTACGGCTCGAAGTCTTCCATAGCCTGGTCCAGGGCTTCGCGGGCCAGAACGACCTGCGCCTTGGCGGCGTCCAGATCGACCTGATCGGAGATCGAATTCAAGGAGTTGTAGCTGCGCTGGGCGTCGTCCAGCTCTTTGCGGGCGTTCTTGAGCGTCTCCAGGGCCTGGGTTTGGGCGGTGGGCAGGTCATCGTAGAGGTTCTGCAGGTCCTGATCGGCAGCCGTCTGCTCCTGCTGGGCGGCGGTCAGTTCCAGCTGCGCAGCCGCCAGCTGGGATTCGAACTGCTCGCGGTCCCCCAGGCGGGCGAGCACATCCCCCTTGTTGACCACATCCCCTTCTCCGGCCAGCACCTCGTCGACCTGTCCGGCGACGAAGAAGGATAGCTCGACCGAATCGCGCGGCACGACGCGGCCTTCGGCGACGATCTGGGTATCCGCCACGGTGATAGGCACCTCGGTCGCATCGGCTTCAGGGGCAGGACCTCCACCGCACCCCACAATCAGGAGTCCACCGAACAGCAGCAGTATGAATGTGATCATGTTGCGGGACATAACAATTCTCCTCGTTGATATTATATAGAAATTAACGCAAAGACGCAAAGGTTTGCAAGGACGTAAACGTAAAATTAGAATTGTTCTCTTTCCGTCTTTGCTTCTTCGCGGCTTTGCGTTGAATCCCTAAATAAAGCGACCGGCGCAGGGGGAGTTCCTGCGCCGGTCCGGTTGCCCATCTCTCTCAGGCTGAGATTGCTTCGGCTCAAAAATCGGGCCTCGCAAAGACATTCAGCCGTTTGCAGACAGTCCCTATTTGCAGCCCGGCAGCTTGAAGCTGGCGATGCGCGTCTGCCAGGGCGCAGTCGTTCCGGGTGGGGGTAATGGCGGAGGCGGGAGGGGAAGCGGCAGCCCGCTTACCTCGTAGTACTCATTCACATACCAGAACGTACAGTCATCCACCGGGTCGATGTTCATCGAGGTGTAATCGCCCCAGCGCGAGTTGGTGGTCGTCTGCACACCTGAGCCGTTCATGATCACGCCCTCGCCCTGGGTCATCTGGCCGGGCGGGTCGCCCGCCAGGCGGCCCGTGTAGCGGATGCCAGGGTAGACGTCGGTCCCGTTGGACACGCTGTATCCTGCGGCGATATTGCCCCGTTTGTCCATGGCGACGCTGCCCATCCAGCGGTGCACGCCGTCACCAGGAGCGTAGGTGCCCTGCTGGTGGAGCGAGTACACGCCGTTGGTCTTGCGGATCTCGTACCAGCGCACGCCGGCCACCCCGGGCAGGGCTTCGACCGACTGGTTGGTGACCATGGTCTCGTAAGTGCCGAAGTTGCGGTAGGCCAGCCGCCAGGTCGGGCGCTGCCGGTAGGACAGGATGTCCACGTACTGGTCCGGGTTGGTGATGCCCGGCTGCGGGATGCAGCCACGGCTTGGTCCGCAGGGGAAGATCGAGTCAAACGAAGCGACCGGAAGCTGCGTCTTCAGCTCGAGCGAGGCCGTGGGGGTGGAGCGCCACTGCACAGAGAGCTCCCAGATGTTGAGGGCGTCGAAGGTCGCGCCGTAGCCGGCGCCATCATCCTGGGTGCCGACGATGGGAGCCGGTGCGCCATCCTTCGGGCGGCGGTTGCCGTCCAGATCGGCCGGGAGCAGCCCGTCGCCGACCAGCGGCAGAATCTCCGGGTCATTCCCGTCCAGGAAGAACTGCACGGCGCGCGCCTTGGCCAGGCCGTTAACCATCTTGTTCTTCTCCAGGGCGTACACGCTGATGCCGTACTCGACCGTGGGTCCGAAATCGCGCGAGGTCAGCAGGTAGGAGTTCGACCAGACCCCGTACTTGGGGTAGTCGGGGAAGAAATTCCCGGAGGTGAAGGCATAGCGGTAGTAGGCCCCGGTGGGGTCGCCGGTCTGCGAGATGGCCACGCAGTTGTAGAAGACGTCATTCTGCGGATCGTCAGTGAAGCGAGTAGTGAACTGGCTGAGCAGCCAGCGGTCGGTGGTCTGGTCGTAGAGCACGATCGGGTCGCCCGAGGGGTCGGTGCAGTCCGGGATGGCAAAGCCGGCCCACAGCGTGCCGGTGTCGACCGGCCCGAGCAGCAGGTTGCCCTGCTTGTCGTATACGCCGAAGACCAGGTTGATCATCTCGACGTAGTGATTGGGTCCGACGTCGCCGTTCGGGTCCGGGGGGTTGACCCGGAAGCCGAAGATGTTAAAGTTATCCACGTTACTCAGCCCCTCGAAGTTGGCCAGCGGGGCGTTGATCGCGGCTGCGGGAAGCCCCGACGAGGAGCTCCCCTGAGCGTCTGACTGGAGTGCGCCGTCGCCGGAGTAGCCCCGGTCTCTCGGAACGCGCCCGCGCTCCGGGCGGATCTGTCGCAATTTCGAGGACTGGCGCGGCGCCTGGCTGGCCGCGGCCGCCTGCGCCATATCGCGCAGCGAGGCCGTCTTGTCAAAGGCGACGGCCTCGGTGAACTTCGGGCCGCGCTCCGGCTTTTGGGCGCGCGGCGCAGCGTTCGTCGCCTGGACCGACGTCAGGAGCATCACGATCGCCATAAGACTTAGGAAAGATCGCCCGAGGCGATCCATTCGAATCCACTGCTTCATAGTTCCCTCCAATTGAATGGCAAGTTGATCGGAATTGAACCGGCATGCATGCCTCCCGTTTGCATGCCATAAATTATTCGGTTTAGAGAGATGGGGTAGATTAAGCAGAGATAAGATATCAATTAAGCCCGGTTCTGTCAAGAGGGAGTCGCTCTGTGTGAACCAAACTTGAAAAATGAACCATTCAACGTTCAAAAGCGAACCGGGTCGAACATCAAAAGTGAACTGGTCATGGTAGAAAGAGCCTCATCAGGAGGAGCAGACCATGACCCACGTTCACACGAAGCTCAGGATGGGATCGATTCCAGGGCGCTCCTCCCTTTTTGAACTGCCTCGACCTGGACGTGTTGGTCCAAGGAAGCCAGTTCGCCGCCCTTGTGAACGGCCAAGCCAAGCAGATAAGCATCCGTGATCTGATTGTGGGGAATAAGCACGCCGGCGCCCAGCAAATCCCGGATACTGATATCTTCTATCCAAAACTGGTGCCCTTCCGCGGCGCAAAATTGGCGCAGGAACGCCAGCACGGCGGGTACATCCCCAGGCCTGTTCGGATATTTAGGATGGCTGGCGATTCGCATGAAGCCATTTTCCGTGATTGGACAAGTCGCCCAGGAAAAGCGGCCTGTTTCAGCGAACCATCGCTTTCAATCACCTTCCACATTGAGGTCAGATGTGTGGGGAACGGGAAGCGAGTGGCGGGGAGATTGAGCCATAGGTAGTAAGCTGAAAGTGAACGTTGAGCCAACTCCCAGCCAGCTCTGCGCCCAGATCTTTCCCCCATGGAGTTCGACAATCTGTTTGGAAATTGTCAAACCTAATCCCGATCCTCCGGTAGAGCGTGCCCGTGAGCGGTCGGCGCGGTAGAAGCGCTCGAAGACGTGCGGCAAATCCTCGGGGGAGATACCTTTTCCCGTGTCGCGTACACTGACCAGCACGCGCCCATCGCGTAGCTCGGCACTGATGGTGATCGTCCCACCAACCGGGGTATGGCGCAACGCGTTGGATATTAAGTTGAATAACACCTGTATGATGCGCTGTTCGTCCGCCTCGACATTGGGCAGGTTCTCGGCAGTCTCAATTTTCAACTGGATATTCTTCTCACTCGCCTGAACATCTAATCCCTCACTCGCCTGAACGATCAGGTCTTCTAAAGCGATCGACTTCATATCCAGACGCAGCTGGCCAGCTTCGGCTAGCGCCAGGTCGCGCAGGTCAGCCACCAGCCGGCTGAGCACGACGCTTTGCTTATGGATGGCAGCCACGTTCTCCGGCGTCAGGTCGTATACGCCGTCCATCAGCGCCTCGAGATTGCCCTGGACCACCGTCAGGGGCGTGCGCAGCTCGTGGGCGATGTCGGCGATCATATTGCGCCGCTGGGCGTCAGCCTGGGCCAGGCTTTCAGCCATCTGATTGAAGGACCGTGCCACTCGCCCGATTTCATCCTCCGATCGGATATCAATACGCCGTCCAAAGTCGCCATCAGCAATCGCCTGTGCCGACTGTGATAGCGCTCGCAGCGGGGAGGTGATCTGCCGGAAAAGAAGCGAGCCAAGTACCA
Source organism: Anaerolineales bacterium (assembly GCA_035291645.1). Lineage (GTDB taxonomy): Bacteria > Chloroflexota > Anaerolineae > Anaerolineales > UBA4823 > DATDRQ01. The sequence goes on along the minus strand of DATDRQ010000389.1, from coordinate 2,359 downwards.
ACGCCAGAACACCAACGGTGAGCGAGGACAACAAGATGGAGAAGTTAACGGAACGCAAGAAATCTTTGTCTGCAGGATTGAGCACGGGTTCGATCATCGAGCCGACCAGCACGGTGCCGACCAACTTGTCTTGTACGAGAACAGGTATCCCGTTCTCGAGGTGTTGCGCAGGGTGTTGCTCACCCAGGCTGGCATTTCCAGTGTCTGCCACGACCCTGCCGTTCGAATCCAGCACCACGACGCGGTCAGCCAACAGGCCGGTGGTGCGCGCTAGACCCATCCAGTCTCTCCAATTAAGCATCATCCCTGGTCCCATTATCCCCGGTCCCATCATGCTATTCGGAGATGGTGCGTCCAGGTGATTTGGCGTAGTCGCGAGGAATTCTTCAGTACCATCCCAATTTCCATTCTGAGAATAATATCCTGCCAATAAAGTCGCCAAGGCATTGGCCTGTGCTACATCGCTTGTGAGCACCCTGCGTCGTAAATGCGCAGCAGTGGAGAGCCTGACGCTGATGAACATGACAATCACGCCAAGCACGATCACACTTAGAAGGATGCTCATCAACCGAGTCCACAAGCTGTGGCGCATCTCAGACATCCTCTGGGCGGAAGCGATATCCCACACCGCGCACGGTCTCGATGAAGTGTGGATTTTGCGAGTCGTCACCGAGCTTTTTGCGCAGGTTCTTGACGTGCACGTCGATCGTCCGCTCGTAACCCTCGTAGGTGACATCTTGCGTCTGTTCGAGCAGTTGCATCCGGGTAAAAACCAGCCCTGGGTGTCCAACCAGTACTGCCAACAGGTCGAACTCCATAGTCGTCAGGTCGAGAGGTTGTCCACTGATCGAAGCTATTCGTGTGGTCAGATCGACCGTGATGCCGGCTGCAGAGATCATTTTGGGACGAACCGGGACTCCTTCGGTGCGACGGAGGACGGCACGAACGCGGGCGACGATCTCGCGCGGGCTGAAGGGTTTGACAACGTAATCGTCGGCACCCAGTTCCAGGCCGATCAGCCGGTCGGTCTCCTCGATGCGTGCCGTGAGCATAATAATCGGGACATCCGCGTCGCGGCGCATCACCCGGCAAACGTCCAGGCCATCCATACCTGGCAGGTTTAGGTCCAGGACGACCAGGTTTGGCCGCTCATGCCGGAAGACGGCCAAAGCCTGCTGGCCTTCGTATGCGGTAACGACGATAAAGCCGGCACGCTCCAGATAGGCGCGCACCAGTTTCACGATCTCGGGTTCGTCATCTACGACGAGGATCTTTTGTGCCATCCTCCACCAGTTTCGATCAGGTCAGGGCTGCTCCACAGGAAGGGCAAGCGTTCCAATCCGCTTGCACACCTCGCCCGCAGGCAGGGCAATTGCGCACAGATATCGATGCGGAGGAGGGCGGAGGTGCTTGCCGGCCTTTCTGCCGAGACTGTGATTTGAGCAATCCGGGCAGCCATCCAGCGACGAGAGCCACGATCAGCAGGGGAGCGCCAATCACGATCAGCCCGATCACCAACATAAAGAGAAATCCAACACCCATCATCATTTGGACACCTTTTCTATCTTATTTTAGCATCTCTCGGTTCAGCTGACGCGGTTGCGGCAGCTGTTCTAACTCAATTTTTCAGAATAACTGTGCCGCAACCGACCGGGCCTGCACAGATTCCAGTTCAGCAGATTTCGCTTCCAACTGCGTGCGCAGATCGTCCAACCGTACCAGATCGGCGCGCAGCGCCTGCGCCTGGGTAGCCAGTCGCTCTTGGCTGTTGACGAGTTCCACCTTCTCGGCCAGACGCAGGCGCGCGGTATCTTCGTCTTGGGCCAGGACCTGGCGGGCTGCCTGGTCTTTAACCGTTATGCGCTCATCCAGTTCCGACAGGCGGGTTTCCAGATCGGCCAGGGCCTTCTCAGAGCCTGTGCGGGCCTGCTCCAGTTGGTTGAGCCTTGAGCGGATGCCGCGCAGGGCGTTCCCGATGGCCGCATCGCCGCTTTCGGTCACACCACGCCTGGCGCGCGCCTGATGCACGGCCAGGTCAGCCGGGCGCAACTGGCCCCGTTCGGCCAGGGCCCGCAGCGCGCTGAAGACTTCCTCGCTGATCAGGCCTTCCCCTTGCATCCGGTACAGGCGGGCGCTTAGATTTTCCCGAATATCGCCCCCCGCACCCTGCGTCCATGCTGGGGAAGAAGATGGGTACAATGCAGCTTGCCCGGAAAATGAGCCCGCGATCAGCGCATCGGTCAGGTAGAACAAGTCGCCTAACAGCGATCCACAGCCCATGGTTACCCGGTTTCGCCCGGATGTTCGGCGAACTCCATTCGCCCGTTATCCGCAGTTACTTCGGCTTTGAGCCGCTGCA
>DATDRQ010000388.1:0-15339 GCA_035291645.1 Anaerolineales bacterium | reverse complement strand
CAGGTGAGTCTGACAGCACAGCAAATCGCCGAAAAATCACAATAATCCCGGAGGAAGTTTATGGCACTTACTGTCGAACAATCCATCGCCCGCGTGCCGTTCCTGGCCGAAGCCAAAGATGTGAATTACACCTCGCTCGGCGGCGGCATCACCAACCTGAATTATAAGATCGATGCGGACGGCAAGTCCTACGTTTTGCGCATCACCGGCGCCGACACCGACAAGCTGGGCATCAAGCGCGATGTCGAACACCAGGCCAACCTGGAAGCCGGCAGGCTGGGCGTAGCCCCAGAAGTCGATTATTTCATCGAACCCGAGGGTTACCTGGTCACCCGTTTCGTCAACGGCAAGCGGCTGCCGCCCGAGGAGATCACCAAACCGGATAATATCATCCGCGTCGTGCGCAAGGTCCGCCTGTTCCACAAACAATGCCCACCCCTCAAAGGCGAGTTCAACGTCTTCCGGCGGGTGGAATGGCTCACCGACGTTTCCAAGAGCAACAACTGCAAGTTCCCCTTCGATTTCGACTGGATCAGGCACAAGATGCACGAATGCGAAGAGGCGCTGCTCAAGGACCCCTACATCCCCACCCCCTGCCACGACGACCTGCTCAACCTGAACTGGCTGGACGAGGAAGTCCCCGGCGAGATCGGCGAGATCCGCCTGCTCGACTGGGAATACGCCGGCATGGGCGATATCTTCTTCGACCTGGGCAACTTCTGTCACCACCACCGCCTGCGGGACGACCAGGTGCACCTGTTGCTGCAGGAGTACTTTGGCGAGGTCACCCCCCAGAACTTCGCCCGCCTGAAGCTGATGTGGCCGATGTCGGAGATCCACGAAGCCATGTGGGGCACCACCCAGACCGGCATCTCCAAGCTGGACGAAGACTTCCAGGGTTACGCCGATCTGTGGTTCGGCCGCGTGCGCCAGCACATCACCGACAACCGCTGGCACCAGTGGTTGAAAGACGTCTCTACCCGCCAATTTTAAATCCTGACCCGGCCCCCCCGGCTGGCCCCCTCTGGCGCATCAATGCTGGAGGGGGTCTTCATTTTGCACGGTTGTCGGGCAGGCATTCACAATTTTCTGCCTGTCTTTGCGAGGAGGGCGCCAGCCCGACGAAGCAATCCCCCCTCAGGCCAGCGCATGGGGATTCGACTGGTCAACGCTTTGATTTTGGGTTAAACTGAACCAGACAAGCCATTTCTTCGTAACTTAATCGTAGCTCGAAATCCTTTGTTCAGGCGCAATTCGATTACTGGTTTGCAGCATGTATGCAGAAATAACCTCTGATAAATCCACTCGCTGGTGGGACTGGCCGGCGGCCCTCCTGCTGATCGCGGCCATCGTCACAGCCGCGACCCGCCTCAACGCAACCAACTGGACCGAACATCTGAACCTGGTTCAAACTATAGCCTTCCTGGGGGTGATCGCCGGGCTGGCCCTGGGCAAGAGCATTTTCTCTGCCTCCACCTCCCTCCTGTTTGCGACCGTATACGGCCTGTTCGCGGTCGCCTGGCGGGTTGGCGTGACCCTGGGCGAGGGCGTCCTCTGGCAAGAGCGCCTGGCCAGCATCGGCAACCGCCTGCTCATTACCTTAGACCAGCTCATCCAACAGAGGCCCGTCACCGACAACATGTTCTTCCTGACCTTGATGGCCAGCCTGTTTTGGGGGTTAGCGGCATATTCTGGCTATAGCCTGACTCGCCACGGAAATCCCTGGCGCGCCATCATCCCCACCGGGCTGGCGCTGGTCATCATCCAGGCTTACGATTCGTTCTTCCCGCTGCGCGCCTGGCTGCTGGCGGGATACATCTTCCTGGCGCTCTTGCTGGTCGCCCGGATGAACTATCTGGCGTTGCAAAAACGTTGGAAGGAAAACGGCACCTATCTCCCGCCGTTCGCCAGTCTCGACTCGATCCGCCTGGCTTTGCTGACGACGGCCATCCTGGTCCTGTTCGCCTGGACGATCCCGGCCCTGGCCTCCACCTTTGCCCCCGCCGAATCGGTCTGGCAGCGTGCTTCGCAACCCTGGGTGGCCGTGCGCGAACGGTTGGGCAACGCCTTCTCTTCCCTGCAGGCCTCTGTGGGCGTCGTCACCGATTTTTACGGCGACACCCTCTCGCTCGGCCGCGGCAACCCGTTGAGCGATACCGTCATCATGACCGTGCTGGCCCCGCCGCGCGCCGAAGCCGGTGTGCGCTACTACTGGCGCTCCCGGGTTTACGATTATTACGACGGCGATTGGTCCAGCACCCTGCCATCCGTGCAATCGTTCCAACCAGACGAACCCAACCTGATCTTTCCGGAGTACACCGGCCGCTCCCCAGCCGAATTCACCATCCAGACCCAGTACCCGATTCAGAACCTGCACACACCCTCCCAGCCTGTCTGGGTGAGCCGGCCCGCCCAGGTCTCCCTGGCGCTTAACCCCGACGCGACCATCGATTTAGCCGTCTTCAAGGCCAACCCCCCTTTGCAGGCGGGGGACATCTATCAGGTCCAATCCTCCTTGACCGCCGCTTCCATCGAGGAGCTGCGCCAGGCGGGCGAGGAATACCCGCAGTGGATCCTCGACCGCTACCTGCAGGTCCCGGACACGATCACCCCGCGCACCCGCCAGCTGGCGCAGCTAATCGCCGCCGGCAATGACAATCCGTACGATATCGCCCAGGCGGTCACCGACTACTTACGGAATAATATCGCCTATAACGAGACGGTCCCGCTCGTCCCAGGCGGGCAGGAACCAGTCGATTGGATCCTGTTTGACCATCAACAGGCTTTCTGCAACTACTACGCAACCTCTGAGGTTGTCCTGCTGCGATCGCTGGGCATCCCCGCCCGCATGGCCGTCGGGTACGCCCAGGGAGAACGCACCGCGCTGGAGGAGATCGGCGTCGTCCCGACTCCCGGGCAGGGGGATAACCTGCCGGATGACCGCGATTTGCAGGGAGACCTGTACACCGTGCGCCACCGTGACGCGCATGCCTGGCCTGAGGTCTACTTCCCCGAGATCGGATGGGTCGAGTTCGAGCCAACCGTCTCCCAGCTGCCCATCCTGCGCCCGGAGAGTGATACCCCCAACCCGGGGGCCGATCCCGAGTCGATCAACCAGGACAATGCCCAGGGTAACCTGGACCGGGCTGGTTTGGACCAGCTGCTCGCAGAACAAGCCAACGAGGCAGCCGCCGCGCAACAAGGCACCCAGCTGCCGGTCGCGTTCTGGGTGATCGCCATCAGCGGCGTGCTCGTCCTGGCGGGCATCTTTGCCAGCCGCTACCGCCAGCGGCGCGGCCTGCCTCCCATCCCAGTCCAGCTGGAAGCCAGCTTGCGGAGAATCGGTATCCAACCCCCTAACCTGCTGCGCCGCTGGTCCCGCATTGCCAGCTTTTCCCCATTGGCGCGCGCTTACCGCGAGCTCAACCGCGCCCTCGCCCGCCTGGGTCAACCGGCCGCCCCGACGGACACTCCCGCCGAGCGCGCCTCCAATCTTTCAGGATTGCTCCCGGAAGCCAGCCACCCTATCCGGACTTTGCTGATAGAATATCAATTGGTCACTTATGGTGGTCAACCCGCTAACCTAGCCAGCGCACAGGATGCCGGTAAGGAGATCCGCAAAGCCTCTTTCCTGGCGCGCGCCCGCCAGATCTTCGCCCGTTTCCAAGAACCAATCAAAGGCCGATAATTTTGACTTCTCCCGCTCTCCGCGCTCGCGATGCGTCTACCGGGTATCCTCTGGAAGGGGGAATTCAACATTTAAACGAGTTGGTGAATGCGATCTATTCCCTGCTCCAGGAGGAGACTCACCCGGACTTCGAAGCGGTCCTGGAAGACCTGGCGCAGCTGTCGACGGAGCTCAAGCGCCTCGGTCACCAGGTCGCCAGGCTGGAGGCCGAGCGCGAGGATCTGGAAGCGTTGACCCAGATCGGCCACCTCATTAATTCTTCGCTGCAACTGGATGACGTCCTGAGGATCGTGATGGATACCATCGTGCGCCTGACCGGCGCCGAGCGAGGTTTCCTCATGCTGCGCGACAAACAGGGAGAGTTATCGATCCGCATCGCTCGCAATTGGGAGCAGGAAACCCTGCATGCGTCCGAATCTGCCATCAGCCGGACGGTGGTTAACCAGGTCATCGCTATAGGCCAGCCGGTGCTCACGACCAACGCCCAACAAGATCCACGTTTCGGGACGCAGGATAGCGTGATCGCGCACAGCCTTCGCTCCATTCTGTGCGTCCCCCTCAGTATCAGGGAGCGCGTGATTGGCGTGATCTACGCCGATAACCGTTTTCGCTCCGGTCTGTTCACCGAAACCGAACGCAATCTGCTGGCGGCTTTCGCCAACCAGGCCTCCGTAGCGATCGAGAATGCTCAGCTCTTTGAATCGGTGCGGCGCACCCTGGCCGAGGTTAGCGAGTTGAAGAATTTGATGGACGACGTCTTGACCTCCATCGCCAGCGGGGTGATTACCCTCGATCAGGACGGCAGGATCACCCTGTGCAACCAGGCCGCCCAGTATATCCTGGGCAAGGCGCGTGCCGACCTGATCGGCAAGCGGCTCCAGGACCTCGACCTCCTCAAATCCACCGATCTGAGCGCCTATCTGGACCGGGTGCGCCGGACCAACCAGCAGATCGTCGGTGTGGAATACAACCTGGAACATCCTGACCAGGGAGCGCTGGTGTTGAGCTTCAATTTCTCATCCCTCAAGAACACCGATCAGACCATCCAGGGCGTAGCAATCGTCGTCGAAGACTTGACGGAGAAGAAGCGCCTCGAATCCCGGCAGCGGCTGCTTTCGCGCATGGTCTCGCCGGCCGTGGTCGAACAGCTGGATCCGGATGAGCTGCAGCTCGGCGGCAAACGCATGCTGATCACCACCCTGTTCGCCGACCTGCGCGGTTTCACCAGCTTCAGTGAGCAGCGCGACCCGGAAGAACTGGTCTCGATCCTCAACCGCTATCTGGGCGCCGCCGCCGAGTCAGTCCTGGCCGAAGGGGGAACGTTGGATAAGTTCATCGGTGACGCGGTGATGGCTTTCTTCAATGCCCCCATTCCACAGGCTGACCATGCCCTGCGCGCCGTCTATGCCGCCCTGCGCATGCGCCAGATGACCATCGCCATCCAGGAAGCCCTGACCCCCGAGTTCCATCTCTCATTCGGCACCGGTATCCACACCGGGGAAGCCATCCTGGGATTGGTAGGCACCCACCAGCGCATGGATTACACCGCCATCGGCGATAGCGTCAACATCGCCAAGCGCCTCCAGCAGAACGCCGGGGTAGGCCAGATTATGATCAGCCAGGAAGTTTACGAACAGATCGCCGATCAAGTCATCACCGAGCCGGTTTCACCCATCCAGGCCAAGGGAAAAAAGAAACCCCTCCAGGTCTACGAGGTGACCCGATTAAAGGGTGAGTTACCCGCCAGGCTGATCTAGGGATTTTCCGCACCGCTGAGATCGTCCCGGTAATTGTCCGCAAAAAGCGCCGGGCCGCCGCCCGTGTGCCAGAACAGCACGGTCTCGTCCTTCCCGAATCTTCCCTTACGGATCAGGTCGATCAAGCCCGCAGCCGCCCGGCCCGTATAGACCGGATCCAGCAAAAGTCCCTCCTGATGGGCGAATAGGCGCACGGCTTCTCTTTCAGGCTCACCCATCACGCCATAGCCCTGTCCCAGGTAGCTGTCGTTAACCAGCACCTCGGCCGGATGGATCACCAGCGCTTCACCGAGCAGGCCGGCTGCCTTTCCCGCCAGTTCGGCCACCCGCTCCTGCAAGACTCCGGCCGGCTCGTCGATGCTGATTCCCAGCACCTTGCCGGGGTAATCCCCCAGGTAAGCGCCCAGCGCTAACCCGGCCTGCGTTCCCCCGGAAGAAGAAGGAAAAATGACCCAGTCGGGCCGGGTGCCCTGCTCGAGTAGTTCCATCAGCGCGCCGGCGTAAGCCAGCGCGCCGGTCGGGCTGGACCCGCCGTAGGGGATCAGGTAAGGCCGCCTGCCCCCATCTCGCGCCGCCTGGTAGGCCTGATCCAGCGCCTGCCGGCGCGTCGCCCGGCCTGTCCAAACGATCTCCGCCCCGAAGACATGGTCGAGCAGCAGGTTCCCGGAGATGCCGCCCGGCTTCTCTCCTGCCAGTACCAGGATGCAGTCGTAACCGAAACGGGCGGCTGCCGCGGCGGTCTGCCGGCAGTGGTTCGACTGCACCGCCCCGGCGGTGATTAACGTGCGCGCACCGTGAGCCCGGGCTTCGGCCAGCAGGAACTCGAGCTTGCGCGTTTTATTCCCACCGAACGCCAGTCCGGTTAAGTCGTCCCGCTTGACCAGCAGGCGCGGCCCGTCCAGCGCCGCGCTCAGGCGGGGCATTGGTTCCACCGGCGTAGGCAGGTTTGCAAACCTGACCCGCTGGACGTTCTTGAACCATTCCTCACGAACCAGCTTGACCATGCTGCCCTCCATAGAATCAAATCCATCTCCAAAATTGGGGAGAGGTGGGTTTTTTCTGCGGCGCAGCCGCAGAAAAAACCCATTATCAACCAATTTTAAAGAGCATGTGTTTATTCTTCTTCAAGGTCCCAGGCCCGCGCGGGTGCGCTGCACCCCTCTGCGGCGCATGCGCTCCAGGATGCGCGGCAGGATCTCCATGTAAAAGCGGTAGGCCGCCGGACGGACCGGCAGGTCCCAGGCGCCGATCTGCCGCACCACCTGCCCGCCCCAGCCCTGCTTGAACCGGTACACCCCCCACAGCGGATCGGACGGTTCGAACACATCTGGCGCACCCCACAGGTCATAGGACCCGCACCCGGCGGCTTTAGCCCGCAAGATCGCTTCCCATTGCAAGGCGTGGTTGGGCATCCTCTCACGCTGTTCGGCCCGCGACATCCCATACAGATACCAGGCCTTCCCGGCAAAGCGGAAGACGACGATCGCCGCCACCGGCTCTCCTTCCACCTCGGCGATCAGTGGTTCCGCCAACCCTGCCTCGAGGAAAGTTCCCCACACCAGCCGGTAGTAGCCTTCCTCCCGGATGGCAAAGCCATCCCGCAGCGAGGTCTCGGCGTACATCCGGTATAGCATCCCCAGGTCGGACTGGCTGCCGGTTCGCACCCGCACACCCTTGCGGTCCGCCAGCCGGATGTTATAACGAGTCTTCTGCTTCATGCGGGCCAGCAGCTCCGCCTCGGAGGCGGTCAGGTCGATCAGCACGGTGTTGCGGAACTGGATCTGCTCGGGGGAGGGCCGCCAGCCGCGCGATTCCAACCATGTGGAAACGGCTCTGCCCTGCGGGTCCTCCTCAATCTTCTCCATCCCGGTCGCCCCGCAGCCGAGCAACACCTCCGGATCGATCTTGATGAAAATGGCGGCCTGCTGGCGGGCGAGATCGGACAGATCAGCCAGAACCCGGTCAACCAGAGCAGCATCGCTCCAGTCCACCAACAGGGGTCCCTTCGGCGCGTAAAGGACACGCAGCCGGGTATTCAGCCCGCGCAGCTGCAAGCCCCGGCTCAATACGAGAGCAGCTGCGGCTGGTTCTCCTGCCGGGTCGCCCCAAACTTTCGGGATGGACTGCCAGCCATACCGTTCCTTGACCTGCCCCCACTCCCAGGTCTGCAGGATGTGGGCGCCGGGCAGCCTGGCGATCAGGCGGTTCCAGGATGCAGCTTCCATTGCCTCGCCCATAGCAGGTACAACCGGTAGACAGCCGGCATGTATACCCGGTCCCAGGGACCGGCTGCCCGCCGCAGGTGGCCCCCGAAGCCACGCTTGAAGCGGTACACTCCCCACAACCCGTCGGAACGGCCCTGAAAACCGGCTTCCAGGGCATCTTCGCCGGCATCCGGCACCCCCCACAGGTCATATTCCTGGCAGCCGCGCGCCCGCGCCCAGCGCATCGCCTCCCACTGCACCAGGTAGGTCGGCATCCACTCGCGGTGCACGTCGGAAGACGCGCCATACAGGTACCAGGCGCGCCGCCCCTGGGCAAAGGCCATCAGGCCGGCCAGGGGTTCGCCCTCATACTCGGCGATCAGCAGTTCGCAGGTTCCGATTGGATGGAATAATTTATAGGCTTTCCGGTAGTATTCCAGGCTGTGGATGCCGAAAGCGTCGCGTTCACCGGTCGTGCGCAGCATGCGGTAAAACGGTTCCAGGTCAGCGCTCGCCCGCACGACCAACCCCTTCTTCTGCGCCAGGCGGATGTTGTAACGCGTCTTCTGCTTCATGCGGGCCAGCACCTGTTCTTCGCTTCCCGTCAAGTCAACCACCAGCGTGTGCGGCGGCTGGATGGCGTGTGCGCTCAGCCGGAAACCAGGCGGCGGGACCACGGCTGCGCCCTGATCTGCTTCCCAGATATCCGGCTCTACTTTCAGGAAAACGGCCCGCTTCCGCCGGCACAGCCGGTCGACTTCGGGCTGCAAGGCTGCCCAGGCCCTTTCCCAGCCCGACAGGTCGCCAACGCCGACCGGGCCTTTTGGAATGTAGGCCGCCGTCAGCCCAGGCGCCAGGCGGCGGAACAAGGCCTGGACGCCGGCCCGCCCTTCCGGGCTTTCCGCCTCTGCCCGTACGACCTCCCAACCGAAGGCTGCCTTCAACTCACCCCAGGCGGTCGTCTGGAGCAAATGTGCGTCGGGAAAGGCAGCCAGGAAAGCATCCCATTCTGATCGGCTGAGCAGGGGCATAATGGATCGATGTGGAGGCAGTCGCTATTTGGAAAGAGACCGGCGGGCGCCGATCTCTGCGGGCTTAGAGGATAGAGGTCAGGTCCGGGGGTGGGGTGCTGCGCACAGCCGCGCCCGGGATGATCCGATCCAGCAGGCGCACGATGGCGTCCACATCTCCTTCCCCAGCCAGGTAGGCCAGCTCGTTTACGATGTTGCCCAGCTCCTGGTTGGCGAGCAGATCCTGCTCTGCCAGCTGGACGATATCCGCGTGGGTGGTCGGTTCATAGACTGCCCACTGGTCCCATAATTCCTCGCTCAGTTTCTCTCCTGGCCGGATGCCAGTGAACACGATCTCGACGTCCTTTTCCGGCTCGAGCCCCGAGAGGCGGATCAAGTCCTCCGCCAGGTCCAGGATGCGCACCTGTTCCCCCATGCGCAGGACGAATACTTCTCCACCCTGGCCCATGGCCGCGGCTTGCAGCACCAGGTGCACCGCCTCGGGGATGGTCATGAAATAACGCTCCATCTCAGGATGGGTGATGGTTACCGGCCCGCCCCGGGCGATCTGGTGTTTGAACAGCGGGATCACGCTCCCCCGGCTGCCAAGCACGTTCCCGAACCGCACTACCGAGTAAGCCAGGCCCGAGCGGTGCGCGGCGTCCAGCACGATCATTTCCGCCATGCGCTTGGTGGCGCCCATCACGCTGGTAGGCCGGATGGCTTTATCGGTGGAGATCATCACCAATCTTTCCACCCCTGAATTCAGCGCCGCTTCCACGATGTTGCGCGTGCCGAGGATATTGTTGGTGATCGCCTCCTCGACGTTCACCTCCATCAACGGCACGTGCTTATGGGCGGCCGCGTGGAAGATCACCTGCGGGCGGTAGTTCTCCAATACGTTACCAATCCTGTCCGGGTCGCGGATATCGGCGACCACCGGGTGCACCGGCAAGGCCAAGAAGCTCTCCTCCAGCTCCATCAAGGTCTCGAAGATGCTGTTCTCGCCGTGCCCGACGATGATCAGAGAAGAAGGACCCCAGCGGGCGACCTGGCGGCACAACTCTCGCCCGATCGAGCCGCCTGCCCCGGTGATCAGTACCTTCCTGCCGCTCAGGCTGATCCCGATCAGGTTTTCGTCGATCTCGACCGGCGCCCGGCGCAGCAGGTCGGTGATTTCGACCTCACGCAGCCGCCCAACGTTGATCTTCCCGCCGATCAGCTCGTAGATCCCGGGCATGGTGCGGAACTGCACTTCGTTTTCCCGGCAGATCTCGGTCACCCGCCGCACCACCCGTCCCGGCGCGCTCGGAATGGCGATGATCACTTCCTGGATCAGCCTGGATTTCACCAGGTGGCCCAGATCCTCCAAGGTGCCCTCGACCGGGACGTCATGCAGGCGCTGCTTCTGCTTGGCCGGGTCATCGTCCACGAAGCAGATCGGCAGCAGGTGCAGCTGCGGGTTCTTCTGCATTTCCCGCACGACCAGCGCCCCGGCATCCCCGGCTCCCACGATCAGCACCCGCCGGGTCCGCCCAACGACGTCGTTGGCGCCCGAGCGGCTCTCCGCCAGCAGGCGCAGCGCAAACCTCGACCCGCCGACGGCCAGCAAGGAGAGCAGCCAGTCGATCGCCAGCACGCTGCGCGGGAAGCCTTCGTATACGCGCAGCGGCGTGAGCAGGATCACGACCAGGGCCACCAGCGCAGAGGCGGTGGTCACCGCCGCCGCAATCATCTTCAGCTCGCGCGTGCTGGCATACGCCCACACCCGCCGGTAGAGTCCAAAGTTATAGTAAACCAGTGGTTTGATCAGCAGGGCGATGGCAATCATCCACAAGGCCTGCGGCAGGTAGAAGACGAACAACGGTCCGAGCGGCAGGCGTAGGGCGAAGCTGCCGAACACGCAGGCGATGATCAGGATCAGGTCTCCGGCGAATAAGATCCGGTTGGGGTGCCGAAAAGTAGGCTTGATCATCGATTTATTGCCCGCGCAAGCCGAACACCGTGGCGGGGGTGCGCAGTAAAATCAAGAAATCCATAAACAGATTGCGGTGTTTAATATAATACAAGTCGTACTCCAGTTTGACGACGGTCTCGTCGATCGTAGACGCATATCCGAAATTGACCTGCGCCCAGCCCGTGATCCCCGGCTTCACCAGAAGCCGCGCCCGGTAGAATGGGACGTAATTTTGGAACATATCGACCAGCTCCGGCCGCTCGGCCCGCGGGCCTACCAGGCTCATCTCCCCGCGCAAAACATTGATAAACTGAGGCAGCTCGTCCAGGTGGGTTTTTCGCAGGATGCGCCCCACGCGCGTCGCCCGTTCGTCATCCTCTTTCGCCCATTGCGGTTTCCCATCCGGCTCGGCATCCCGGCGCATCGTCCGGTACTTGTAGATCCGGTAAGGCAGGGCACCCCGCCCCGAGCGGGTCTGGGTGTAGAACACCGGTCGACCACTGTCCATCAGGATTCCCAGGCTGACGAACGGGAAGGTGATCAGCACCAGGATCACCCCGGCCAGCCCTCCCAGCACGTCGATCGCCCGTTTGATGATGTGGTAGAAGCCGCTCACCCGGCTGTGGTCCACGAAGGAACGCAGGATCCAGTCTGCTTCCAGCAGGCGGATCGGCACCCTGCCGAGCAGCTCCTCGTACAGGACCGGCATGCGTGTGATCTCGACCCCGTGCTCCTGAATGTCCAGCAGGGTCTGGAAAGTCTTGCCTTGAATCTCACCGGAGATCGCCACGACGATATCCGAGACCCCTTCCCGGTCGACGATCTCCAGCAAACAGTCGCTCCCCGCCAGGACCGGGTTGCCTTCGATCACGTTGCCGATCTTCTGTGGGTCGTCGTCGATCAGCCCCACCAGGAAGAATGGGGGCGGCCAGAGATCGTTCAAGACCTTGATGATCGCCTGCCCGGCCTTCCCGGCTCCCACCAGCAAGACCCGGCGCATGAAGGCCGGCGCGGTGAAGATGCGGATGTAGATGTACCTCCACAGCAAGGTCAGGATCGAGACCGCCACCAGGAAACCAGCGACCCCGCGCCGCGGCAGGATCGAACGCGGCGGCACGGAGAAATAGAAATACAGAAGCAGGTACAATCCCAAGCCGATCAGCGCCGCCGTGGCGATGCCTTTCACCGTCTCCGCTAAGTTGCCTGCCCGGTGAATGTCGTACAGCTCGACCAGCAGGACGAGCCACAAGAAGGGCAGCAGGTAGAACCAACCGGGCGGTCGCTGCCGCAGGAATTCTAAGGATATTCCCAGCCAGTCCGCCGCGCTGGCCCAGATGTACAGCGCCACGACCAGGGCGATCATCGCCATCAAAAAATCACCCAGGAACAGCAGCGTTCGCCGCTCCCGGTTGTACAGGCGCCACCGTCTGGATTTCTGCACGCGACTCGGAACGGTCATCTAGCGCTTAATCATACTCCAGATAAATCCTGATCCCCAGGCAAAATGCATGGTGGCGATCGCCAGGGGAACCCCGACCAACAAGGCCGCCTCTCGCCGGCGCAGCGCCACCTGAGCGCCCGCCAGGAAGAGGCCCAGCAGGTAGACGCCTACCTCCAGGGCCAGCAGCCAGCCTGCCCAGGGGAACCAGATCGCCAGCAGCCCGAGCACGGCAAAGCTCAGCACGAAGACTCCCGCCAGCTGGCGCCAGCGAAAGGTCTCCGGATAGCGCCGCAGCATGCGCGCCTTCCAATAACCGTAACGCCAGTACTGCCGGGCGAGTTCCAAATAACTGCTGCGTGCCCGGTATGCAGAGCGGATCGATGGGTCCATCCAGACGGTGCCGCCCGCCCGCCGGATGCGCGCGTTGAATTCGTAATCTTCGTTGGTCAACAACGTCTCGTCGAACCAGCCCACCCGATCGACCAGGGAGCGGCGAAATGCTCCGAACGGCACCGTGTCGACCGCCTGCGCGCTGCCTCCCAAACGGTAACGCGCATCCCCAACGCCGAGGGGATGAGAAGCGGCCGTCGCGATGGAGTTCGCCCGCCAGTCTGCCCCACCCGGCTGGATCTCCCACACCCCGCCCACGTTATCCCCTGCACCCGTTTGCAGCGCCGCGACGCAGCGCGCCACGTAATCCGGGGCCGGGGTGGAATGTGCGTCCAACCGCACGATGTACTCTCCCTGTGCGGCCCGCACCGCCACGTTGAGTCCGGCCGGGATGATCCGCTGCGGATTTTCCACCACCCGCACGGGTAAGGCCGGGTGAGAGCTCTGGAATGCGGCGATCTCCTGGCGGGTCCGGTCGGTGGACATCCCGTCCGCCACGATCACTTCCAGGTCCTGGCGCGGGTAAGTCTGGGCGTAAATCGCCTCCAACAACAGCCGGATGGTCTCCTGCTCGTTGTAGCAGGGCACGATGATCGAAACGCAGGTCATGCCACGCAAATCATGCAAAGTAAATTATGCACCGTCCACGATCGCCACCGCCTCGATCTCCACCGCCACGCCTTTCGGCAGGCCGGCTGCCTGCGCCGTCGTGCGCGCCGGGAAGCCCTCATGGAAGAACTCGGCGTACACGCCGTTCATGGCTGCGAAATCGTTCATTTCGCGCAGGAAAACCGTGGTTTTGACCACTCTATCCAGTGAGGACCCGGCCGCCTCCAGGATCGCCTGCAGGTTCTTGAAGACCTGGCGCGTCTCCGCCTCGATCCCGCCCGGGACGATCTCCCCGGTTTGCGGATCGAGCCCGATCTGCCCGGCGGTAAAGACCAGGTCCCCGGCCTGCACGCCGATCGAATATGGCCCGATTGGTTTGGGCGCCCGCTCTGTCTGGATCACGCGTTTCTCTATCATGAAATTGCTTCCTCCTAAACTAAAAAATGTCATACGCTTTATCAAACGGCTCGCCCTAGCGAACCCCTCGGACAGCCCATGCACGCGCCATAAGAGGTATTGAACCATCGAGAGCGAACGGCAAGGCTGCGCGAATCCGCTCACGTAGTTCCCTTCGGCCTTCCTCGCTGAGCGACATAGCGTAGCCCGGCGCCGGACCCTGACCACCGAGAAAGGGCGACCAGTAGTCGTCGAAGTCCTTGAACACCGTCCAGATGTCAATGGCCCGGACCTCGACATTGGTAAGTCCAGCGCCCTGGAAGAGGTCCGCAAGCGGACCAGGATTGCAGAGAGGAAATCGTCTCCCTTCATCTAAATCAGCGGCAACTGGATCAAGGGCTACAGCTGCATTCCAGAAGTGCCGCATGAACTGCATCCTACCGGCGTAGTCCCACACATAGGCAGCGAGGAGACCTCCCGGTTTGGCGGCGCGGGCCATCTCTGCGACCGCTTGGTCAGGGTGCAGAACAAAGTTGAGGACAAGCCCCGAGACAACAACGTCGTAGGCGGCAGTTTCCACGGGTAATGCCTGGGCATCACCGGGTTGAAAGGTGGCACGGTTGTCGGTAATCCTTCCACGTAAGTAAGCGATGTAGCTCTCAGCGGCGTCTATACCCATGACTGCGTGGGGGGCGGCGACTTGCAGGAGGGTCTGGGTCAAGGCGCCCGTGCCGCACCCAACATCGAGCCAGAGACCTCCAGGCGGGACGGCGAGCCACTCGAGAAACTTGCGCGCAACAAACCGGCTCCAGCGCCCAACATAGGGTTCGTACGCCTCACCGGAGGCCCAAACATCCATAGGCTGAGAGAATCTTCTGTCCTCCAGGCGCAAACTCGCTCCCCGGGGGAGTCAGGCCGCGGGTTCGATGCCCAGCACCCGCTGGAGATCATCCAGGGCAGCCTGCTCCTCCGGGCTGACCCGCACCGCGCCGATCCCCAGGAAGCCGCCCTCCTTGGCGGCGTTGGCTGCCGCTACCCCGATCTGGTACAGCCACTTGCGCACCTGCGCTGATTCTTCCGGCGTTGCCTTCTGCTCGAGCAGCCTGGACACCCCCTGCAGATCGTTCAAGGCCGCTTCCTTGACCCTGGCGGGGTCTTTCGACTCGATCTCAGGTTGGGCTTTCCGGGCGCTCTCCCGCACCTTGAACTCAGCCGCCAGTTCGCGCAGCAGCTGGTTTTCGTGTTGGGTCTGGGTCAGACGGGCGATCTCCTTGGCAGTCGAGTACGCTTCTTTAACCGAACCGAACACGCTCGGGCTGGAGATGGTGATGTAAAGAGTCACGGTCATGGGCGCTTGCAGCAGTTCGACCCATTCTTCAGAGGTGAAGTCTTGTTTGGTAGTCACTTTCGCGCTCCTTTCACGTTTGAATCTGCTTTAAGCAGCTATTATGCCATGCTTTGCAGGAGGATGAAAAAACAGGATTCAACAAATTGGGGTAGGCTGGCCGGTTGGCCTGTCTACCCCTGATATTACTCATACCTCCGCAACAGGTGAGGATAGCTGCGGTTTACACCACGATGTTGACCAGCTTACCCGCCACCAGGATCACCTTGCGTGGCTGCTTGCCTTCCAGGTGCTTCTGCACCGCCTCGCTGGCCAGCGCCAGCGAACGGGCCTCCTCTTCGCCGATACCCACCGCAACTTCGATCCGGTCGCGCACCTTGCCGTTAACCTGCACCACCAATGTGATGCGCTCATCCACCGCCGCTGCCTGGTCGACTTCTGGCCAGGCCTGGGTGTGCACGGAATACGGCCTGCCGGCGCCCACCCACAGCTCTTCGGCGATGTGCGGTGAGACCGGGGCCAGCATGCGCAGGTAGATGTCC
>DATDRQ010000387.1:0-5002 GCA_035291645.1 Anaerolineales bacterium | reverse complement strand
CGTGCTCCTGGTGCGCGGCAATACCATGGAGACGATCGAAGCCATCGAGCGCGTCTTCGGCAAATCCCGCCTGGGCCAGCCAGCCAAACTGGCCGAGTTCGAGCAGGTGTTGGCGGAACATGTGGACATCGGGCGTTTGTACCAGTTGCTTGGTTTGAAGCGCGGCTGAACACCGGGAGTGGTTTATGGTGTAGATCTGTCGGCGGTGCGAAAGATCTCGTCTTCGCCCTGGGAAATAACTAATGTAATCAACCTACAGCATGAATTAATGCATCTTGACAACACAAAAATGGGGTGTATAATTTTTGTGTATACCGAGAACGTAAAAGGAGCATATCCAATGTACCGCACACAAATATTATTAGAACTGGAACAGCATAAAGCCCTCACCGAAATCGCCCATCAGGAAAAACGCAGCCTTTCCGATGTCATCCGCGAGATGGTGGACAATCAAATTGCCGAACGCAGGCGGTTGGCGCTGGCAACCGCCGCCCAGGCACTCCTGGAAGAGTACCAGAAAGACCCTGAGTTGACTGCATTCCAGGCTTTGGATGGGGATGATTTCCATGCGTAAAGGGGAAATATGGCTGATCAATCTCGACCCGACCATCGGCGCTGAGATCCGTAAAACGCGTCCGGCTGTCATTGTCAGCGAGGATGCCATCGGCATCCTCCCATTGCGAGTGATCGTGCCTCTGACCGATTGGAAAGACCGTTATTCCATAGCAGCCTGGCTGGTCCCAATTTCGCCGGATACGCAGAACGGATTGGCTAAACCTTCCGCAGCCGACGCTTTCCAGATCCGTTCGGTGTCGCAGGATCGTTTTATCCATTGCCTTGGCGCTCTGCAAAAAGATCAAATCGAGCAAATCTTGAAAGCCATCCAGATTGTGATTGGAGCATCATGAACCTCTCTCTGAGCGTGTCCGAGGCTATCCGTCTCAAACGCGCCGTGCGTAAATTAACTCCCGATCCCCTGCCCGGGGAAACCATCCTCAGAATTCTCGATGCCGGGCGGCGCGCCCAATCCTCCAAGAACACCCAGCCCTGGCAATTCATCGCTATCACCGAAAAATCCGCCCTGAAATCGCTTTCGGAGGCGGGTGACTGGGCCGGGCACCTGGCTGGCGCCGCCCTGGGGGTCGCCATCCTGACTCCCGACCCGGCCCAGCGCTTCAGCATCATGTTCGATGCCGGGCAGGCCGCCGCCTACATGCAGCTGGCTGCCTGGGAGCTGGGTGTCGGCTCCTGCCTGGCGTCGATCTACAAGCCGGAGAAAGCCCGGCAGGCGCTCGGCTTTCCGGGGGAATGGCACCTGCGGATCGCCCTTTCCTTTGGATACCCTCTCGAACCAGAAACGCTTAACCGCCCACCCCAGAAAGGCGGGCGCCGTCCCCTTCCCGAAATCGTCCATTGGCAGCATTGGTAGTGCGTCCCTGTAACTGGTATAACGAGTCGTTTTCCATCTGATGAGAGCCTTCTACAGCGATCACCTCCCGCTGCCTCTGCCAGACGGTCACCGCTTTCCACTCCAGAAGTACGCCCGCCTGAGCGAGCGCATCCTGGCTGGACAAATCCTCCCAGAGGCTGACCTGAGCGTTCCGGAGCCAGCCGCCGACGAGCAGCAGCTGCTCGTGCATTCCGTTCGAATTGCTGCCAGGTATTCGATCCATTCCCTGGAAAGTCTTTATGGCTCGTAGAGTAACTTTTTTTCTTTCCCTTCTGCTGGTGGCCTTGCTCATCACTCCAGTCAGCCCGGCCGACAGCCAGGCCGGCCTGCCGGATGATCTCACCGCGCCGGACCCGCTCGTGCAATTCATGATCGATCAGATCGATCCCGGGCGGATCTACCGGCTGACCGGTGACCTGAGCGGGGAATGGCAGGCGACGATCGGCGGGCAGCCATACACCATCCAAACCCGCAACTCCTTCAGCGGTAAACCGGTCCAAAAAGCCGCCCGCTACCTGTTTGAGTTTTACAAGGACCTCGACCTGGACGTAGCCTACGACGAGTTCGACTTTTACAACCGGGTTCTTTCCAACGTCGTCGCCGAGAAGCCTGGTAGCCTCTACCCGGAGCGCGTCTACCTGATCACCAGCCATTATGATAGCGCCCCGGGTGGAGATTTGGCGCCTGGCGCCGACGACAACGCCAGCGGGACCGTAGCAGTCATGCTGGCAGCCGAGATCCTCAGCCGCTACGATTTCGCCTGCACCCTGCGCTTTGTCAACTTCGCCGGCGAGGAACAGGGCCTGGTGGGCAGCCAGGCCTACGCCGAACAGGTCTATAACGCTGGTGAGGACTTGCGCGGTATCCTCAATCTGGATATGATCGCCTGGAACAAACCGGGCAGCCAGCCTGCCATGGAACTGCACACCCATTCTGGCATACCGGGCACCCTCTCACTGGCAATGCTCTTCCAGCAGGTCGTCTCAGCCTACGACCTGGATTTGGATCCCCAGATTATCACGATAGGCACCGACCGCAGTGACCACGCCAGCTTCTGGACCTACGATTACTCCGCCATCCTGGCTATCGAGGATTTCGAAGATTTCAATCCGTATTATCACTCGATCTACGACCAACTAGATTATTTGGACGACCCTGCATATTACACGAACATGGTCAAAGCCAGCCTGGCAACCCTGGCGCACATGGGTTGCCTGGTCGATCCAGGCTGGGGCGCCCTGTCCGGCCAGGTGACCGACCAGCTGACCGGACTGCCCGTCTCCAATGCGGTGGTTTCCTTGCATAATCCCGAGGCGGGTTATACTCGCACCAGCTTATCCGACCAGACCGGGCGCTTCCGGATAAGCCTCCCGGCTGCCATTCATGAGGTGAGCGCCGATGCCACCGGCTATTCCCCTGCCAAAAGCCAGGAGATCGCCATTTTGAAGGACCAGGAGCTGGAGATAGAACTTCAACTTCTCCCGGCGATAGAGCACCTGACATTCATCCCGTTGAGCCGGAACACGTTACCTATACTCCCGGGAACCCGGTGACAGGGCAGGAGCCAACCAGGATGACAGTTTACAACGACCAGGTCAGCCAGTACATCACCCGCATTTTCGCCGGAGAAGATGAAGCCCTGCAGCTTGCTCGGGAAGATTCCCTCCGCCTGGGTTTGCCAGGCATCTCTATAAAACCCGAAGAGGGGCGCTTCTTGCAGTTCCTGGTGCGGGCGTGCGGTGTGCGCCTGGCGCTGGAATTAGGGACGCTGGGCGGTTACAGCGGCATCTGGATCGCCCGCGGCTTGCTTCCCGGTGGGAGGCTGATCAGCATCGATAAGGACCTCAAGCATGCGGACGTCGCCCGGGCTCACTTTGCGGCTGCCGGCCTGGACGACCGGGTTGAAGTCCGTGTGGGAGAAGCCGGCGCACTGCTCCCGCTTCTCAGCCACGAAGGACCCTTCGATTTCGTCTTTATCGACGCCGATAAACCCGGCTACCCGCTCTATTTCGAATGGGCGGTAGAGAATACTCGCCCCGGCGGGGTGATCGCCGCACACAACGCATTCCGTAGAGGGAGCGTGACCGGGCAGGCGCCTGAAGATGAATTCACCCCCATCATGCGTGCGTTCAACGCCCGGCTGGCCTCCGATCCACGCTTGATCAGCACCATCTACCCCGCTGGAGACGGCACCCTGCTCTCAGTCAAGATCTAAGTCGGCATCTTTCGCGACCTTTTAACTTGCGATGCGTAAATAATCAATGGAAATGATGATAAAGGAAAACCAAAAAGGAGGTTCCCGATGCTTCAAGTTAGCTCGCGAGGGCCCTTACGCCGCTCTCGCCAAAACCGCGTGATCGCCGGAGTCTGTGGAGGCCTGGGAGAGTTCTTCGGCATCAGCCCGACCTGGTTCCGTTTGGGGTTCTTGATCGCCTTGATTCCCGGCGGTATACCTGGCCTGCTCGTTTATTTTATTATGTGGCTGATCGTCCCCAGCAATTAAATTACCCGCCGCTTCATAAACAAGATCACATCCCGGACTGCCTCCCGGGATGTGATTTATTAATCGATATAAACTCGCTTTTATCTCTGGCTGGACTGGAAGGAGGCGGCTGCCTGCTGGACCAGCTCCTGGACGCGCACCATCATCCGGTCGGTCATATCGCGCAAGGCCCGGTAGCTCCTGTCCGAGGTAGCCGTGATCATCGGTTGCCAGGGCTCCCCGATCCGCACCACGCACCGCCCCCCAAACTGCCACCAGCCGACCGTTGAGCGATCGTGGAAGTGCCCGTCGATCTTGCGGATGAACTCCGGTGGAACGTAGAACCCGATCGGCACCAATGGAGCCCCGCTGTTGAGCGCCAGCAGCGTGGCGCCCGCCCCTGCCCGGCGGATTTCCTTCGAACCGCTCAGCTTTCCCTCTGGAAAAATGGCAACGGTGTGGCCCAGGACCAGTCTCTGGCGGGCGATCTCCAGGGCTTCCTGGCCGCGCCCGACGTAAACCGGGATCTGGTCGGCCAAAGCCAGGATCTTCCCAATTACCGGCAAACCAAAAGTCTCCGCCTGGATAAGGAAATGAATTTTTTCGGGGATGATAAAAGGCAATACAAAACCATCGGTGACGTGCGGGTGGTTCGCAACGATGATTTTGGGTCCAGGAGGTAGATTTTCTTTTCCCTGGATTTGAATGGAATCGACAAACAAAGCAAGGTACGTTTTGACGATACTTTTTGCGACGTTGTACCATACGTCCATAGAAGCCCCACCTTCCAGAGAGCTCGGCCGGTGATTAAAGTTACCCTCTCTCTACTGTCACCCTTATTTTAGAATGGAGAATATCTGCTTGTCAAGCTGATCATAACAAATATCGCTTGGGAATCGAAATTGGCCTGGAAGATTATCTTCCAGATCTCGGGTGTTCGACTAGAACCGGTTTTCATGTAATCTCGCCGAATCCGCGTCACAATGATTGCGCAGAAACGCGGAAATCAGAAAAATAGTTGACAAACGACGAAATCCGATCCATTATTAAGGTAAGATAATTCATCGGGA
>DATDRQ010000386.1:0-10691 GCA_035291645.1 Anaerolineales bacterium | reverse complement strand
ATGGCTGGACGAAAATGAGGGCTACCAGCCGGAGGTCATCGTCCAGCTGCGCCCGACATCGCCCTTCCGGCGCACCTGGCACATCGACCAGGCGGTGGCGCGCCTGATCGAGCGCCCGGAAGCCGACTCGGTCCGCACGGTTTGCATCCCCTTCCAAAATCCATATAAAATGTGGCGCATCGGGCCGGACGGCTTCATGCGGCCTCTGATCGAGATCGGTGCCCCCGAGGCATACAACCTGCCGCGCCAGGCTTTGCCGGAGGTCTATTGGCAGACAGGCTACGTGGATGCGGCCTGGGCGGATACTATCCTCGCGAAGCACTCGATGACCGGAGAGACTATCCTGCCACTGGTGATCGGGCAAGATGAGTGGATCGACATCGATTCGCTCGATGACTGGCGCCGGGCTGAACGGCTGCTGGAGAGCGGTGAAATCACCTGGGGGGATTTGGGATTTCGGATTGGCGATTTGTAATTGGAGGATTCCATGCCAGTGATTAAAATTGGTGACCGCCTGGTCGGGGATGGTCAGCCAACTTACATCATCGCGGAGATCGGCATCAACCACAACGGCATCCTGCCGCTGGCGCTCGAGCTGATCGATGTGGCGGTGTCAGCCGGGGCGGACGCCGTCAAATTCCAGAAGCGTACCCTGGATCAGCTGTACGGAAAAAAATACCTGGAGAATGCCAATTCCGGAGAGAAAACTCTGCGCTACCTGCTTCCCATCTTACAGACCGTAGAGCTGCCGGATGCCGCCTACTACGAGATCGCCGAGTACTGCCGAAAAAAGCGCGTCACCTTCTTGTGCTCCGCCTTCGACCGGCGGAGCGCGGACTTCCTCGATCAGCTGGGTGTCCCGGCTTTCAAGGTCGCCTCCGCCGACCTGACCAACCTGCCGCTGCTCGAGCACCTGGTGGAGAAGCGCAAGCCGCTGATCGTCTCTACTGGTATGTCGCGCATGGAGGAAGTGGACACCACGGTTGACTTCCTTAAAAAGAACGGCGCGGAGTTTGCCCTGCTGCACTGCAACAGCACCTATCCCACCGCCTTCGAAGATGTCAACCTGCGCTTCATGGACCAGCTACGCAAATACGGCGTCCCGGTCGGCTATTCCGGTCACGAGCGCGGTATTGCGGTGTCCACGGTCGCCGCGGTGCTTGGCGCCAGCATCATCGAGCGCCATATCACCCTGGACCGCACCATGGAAGGACCGGACCACGCTTCCAGCCTGGAGCCTCAGGGGTTCAAGAAGATGGTGCGCGATATCCACCAGGTCAATCTGGCTCTGGGTACCGGAGAGGAGAAGTTCTTCTCCCGAGGTGAGATCCTCAATCGGGAGGTATTGGGTAAGAGTCTGGTCGCGGCACGCGATATCTTACCCGGTGAGACGATCACTCCCGAACTGGTTGCCGTCAAGGGCCCTGCTCTGGGGCTATCCCCTCAGCATTACCCGCAGTTGATTGGCAGAACAGTAACCCGCCTGATCGAAGTGGATGAGCCTTTCCTGGAGCGTGACTTAGGGATGACAATCGACCTGGATGTAGAGCACACGCTGCCCATGGATTGGGGTTTCACTGTACGTTTCCGTGATTATGAGGGTATGCTGGCGTATAAACCGCGCATCCTCGAGTTCCATTTCACTGACCAGGACCTGGACGAACAATATCCCGGTAAGCATATGCATCTGGGATTGGTCGTGCATGCCCCGGAGTTTTTCGAGCGCACCCTGGTCGACCTGTGTTCTCAGGATGAACGCCAGCGCCGGCAGTCGGTCGCGCTGATCCAGAAGAGCATCGACCAGACGCGTGAGATGGCGCCGTTCTTCGTGGGAATTCCTAAGATCGTCGTGCATACCGGGGGGATGAGCCTGGATCACCCGATCGAGGCCCGCCAGACCCTGTATGACAACCTGCACCGCTCGGTAGAAGAGCTGGACTTCCAGGGGGTCGAATTCCTGCTGGAGAACCTGCCGCCCCACCCCTGGTATTTCGGCGGGCAGTGGTTGACCAACGCGTTCATGGATGCATACGAGATTCGTGATTTCATCCAGCCGCTGAACCTTAACATGTGCTTCGATACATCCCATGCGAAGTTGTACTGTAACTGGGCGCACGTCGATTTCTATGAGCAGGTGAGGGTTCTGCTGCCGTTCACCCGCCACTTGCACCTTTCTGACGGGGCGGGGCTGGACGGCGAAGGCCTGCAGATCGGCGAAGGCACCATCGACTGGGTCCGATTCTTCCAGGTGATCGGGGCCGGCAGGCCTGATGGCTATCAAGGGACGATGATCCCGGAGATCTGGCGCGGGCACCAACGTGGGGGCGAGGGCTTCTTGATCGCCATCCAGCGTCTTTCGGAGGCTTACTTTAAAGCACAGCATTCCCTGATCGTGCCTGCAGCTTGAGCCTCCGCGTCATGTCAAATTTATCTTTGTTCGATCGCCTGCGTCTACGTTGGGCAGATCTGCATGGCAACCGGCGTTTGTGGCGGGCGACCCGGCAGGTTCTCAGTCATTCTCGCCCTGATCCTGGACAGCAACCGGTGGCGTTTTTCAACGCCTCCACCCGCCTGACCGGCGTCAGCCTGAATGCCGCCTTTGCCTTTCTGGTCGCGAGCGGGTTGCAACTCGCGAACATACCGGTCGTGTACTTCGCCTGCCGTTCTGGAATGAGTCGCTGCGTGCTCGGTACGGATCGGGATGACGTTACCAAGTCCCCCCCCTGCACAGGCTGCATCGCCCAGGCGCAGCACCTGTTCGGCCACGCGCCGGTCGTCTGGTTCGAGTACATGAAGGATGAGGCCCTCGACAGGCGGCTGGAAGACCTCTCCCTCGATCGGCTGGTGGAATTCCAGGCCAGGCTGCCACCTGAGAGCGGAATCAAGGAATCGATCCCGCTCGGCAAGCTGGTGCTCCCCTCGATCCGCTGGGCGCTGCGCCGCCACCAGTTACAGGATGACGAAGCCACCCGGCTGCTTTTCCGCGAGTACCTGCTTTCAGCCTGGCGTGTGGCAACCGAGACGATCGGGTTCCTGGAGATGACCACCCCCCGGGCTTTCGTTGTTTTCAACGGGATCATGTTCCCGGAAGCGACCGCCCGCTGGGTCGCCCGGCAGCGGTGTGTGCGGGTGATCACTCACGAAGTCGGTTTTCAACCCTATTCGGGATTTTTCTCCGAGCAGGCAGCCACTGCTTACCCGATCGAGATACCCGCCGATTTCGAGCTCTCAGCGGAGCAAAATGGGCAGCTGGATGCCAATCTGGAGAATCGCTTCCAGGGCAAGTTCAGCATGGCGGGGATCCGCTTCTGGCCCGAGATGCACGGCCTGGACGAGGCATTCGAACGTAAGGCGGATAACTTCCGCCAGATCGTCCCGGTTTTTACCAACGTGGTTTACGATACCAGCCAGGTGCACGCGAACACGGTCTTCCCCCACATGTTCGCCTGGCTTGACCAGGTGCTGGAGATCATCCGGGCTCACCCTGAAACCCTGTTCGTGGTCCGCGCCCACCCGGACGAGATGCGGCCCGGTAAGGAAAGCCGGGAGAGCGTGCCGGGGTGGGTCGAGCGCAACCGGATCCGGGAACTACCTAATGTGGTTTTCGTCGATTCGAACCAGTACCTCAGCTCCTATGAGCTGATCCAGGGTTCGAAATTCGTGATGGTCTATAATTCTTCAATCGGGTTGGAAGCTGCGCTGCTGGGCAGGGCGGTGCTGTGCGGCGGCAAGGCCCGCTTCACAGCCTATCCGATGGTTCACTTCCCACAATCCCAGGAAGAACACCGCCAGCTGGCGGAAGAGTTCCTCGATTTAGCGGGTGAAATCGGAGTGCCAGCGGAGTTCCAACGCAATGCCCGGCGTTTCATGTACTACCAGCTGTTCCGGGCGTCCCTCCCGTTTGGTGAGTTCCTGGAGGCGCACAAGCGCCCGGGATACGTCCGCCTGCGCCCCTTCTCCTGGCGCCAGCTTACCCCGAAACAATCCCCCACTGTGCGAACACTCCTGGAAGGTATTCTGGAAGGCAAACCATTCCTATTGGGTGAGGAATAAAGCTTGAAGGAGCAGATCGAGATCCTGCCGGTATCTCTCCTGAAGCAAGAACGGCCGCGCGTCGACGACCTAAGACGGCTGGCGGGCAGCCTGCACCTCGAGTTCGGCTGGCACTACCTGCTCGACCTGGCCTGGATCCTGCGCCAGCTACAGCCCAGGCAGGGCATGCTGGTCGTGGACGCCGGGGCCGGGGTGGGTGTGATCCAGTGGTATCTGGTGGAACAGGGCGCAGACGTGATCAGTGTGGACCGGGAATCGCGGGCTAACCTGCCGGCGCACTTCCGGCTGCGCTACCGGGTGCGCGGCCTGCGCCCCGAAGATCTACAGCGACTCCAGCCGGTGCAGTCCTTTTCACCCGGTTCCAGGGAAGCCATCAAACGGTCTGTCCTGGGTAATGCGATCAGCGGGCGCAGCTGGGTGGCAGGTCGCTTGGCGCGCACATTTGACTCGCAGCAAGGCGAAATCTCGATCTATAACCAGGACCTGCGCTCACTGACCGATATCCCGGACTGCTCGGTGGACGTAGTCGTGGCGGTATCTGCGCTGGAGCACAATGCTCCCGAACAGTTGGGGCGGGTGGTCGCCGAGTTGCTGCGCGTGCTCAAACCCGGCGGTCCCTTGCTGGCGACATTGGGAGCTGCCAGGGATGCGGATTGGTTCCACGAGCCATCCCAGGGATGGTGTTATGCAGAGGCCAGCCTGCGCCGGGTATTCGGCCTGTCTCCAGAAGCGCCTTCGAATTTTGCCCGGTTTGACGAGCTCTTCGAGCAGCTGCGTAACTGCAGGGAGCTGCGGGAGAATCTGGCGAAATTCTACTTCCGCTCCGGCGATAATGGCATGCCCTGGGGGAAGTGGGATCCGTGCTACCAGCCGGTCGGGATTTGCAAGATCAAACAAGATGCCTGATCAATCTCACCCCTGGCCTGCCCTTAAACATTGGTTGAAGCTCAGCCGCTGGCAGGCGCGTCGCGGCATGGCTGGTTTGCGTTGGGGCACGCAGAACCTGGTCAGGACTCCGGCGGTCCTGGGAAATGCCATGCCGAAGTCCGGCTCGCACCTGATTATCCAGGTGCTCCAGGGTCTGACCAGCCTGGGCCCGTTCGTTAATCCTGGTTTTCCCCCGGTGAACCGCTCGGAAGATAACCACAAGCTGCCAGAGGCAGCCGTCCTCGAGAATCTCCAGAGGATGCGTTCTGGCGACATCGCCTACGGATACGTGCACTCCCATCCGCCGTTCATCCAGGAATTAACCAGGCCTGGGAAGGCGGCGGTGTTCGTTTATCGCGACCCGCGCGACATGATCGTCTCGCACGTCTTCTACGCCACCGAGATGTACGACCAGCACGGCATGCGCCAGTACTACACCCAACAGTTAAATAACATGGAAGAACGCATCAACGCCGCTATTCAAGGGGTTGCTGAAGAAGGCGCCGTGCTGAGCAGCGTGCGGGAGAAGTACGAAAACTACCTTGGCTGGCTAGAGGTTCCGCAAGTGCTCAGCCTGCGTTTCGAGGATCTGATCCTCGAGCGGGATCGGGCTCTATCGCGGTTGTTGGTCTACCTGTGCGAACGTGGATTCGAACCGAAGGTTGATCAGGAAGTGGCTGTGGAGCGCTTGAAACGAGCCATCGCTCCTTCCCGTTCCGGCACCTTCCGCCGCGGCAAGCCGGGTAACTGGCGCGAGTACTTCACGCCGGGAAATAAAGCCCTCTTCAAAGATATTGCCGGCGATCTGGTAGTGCGCTTAGGGTACGAGGAAAACAGTGCCTGGTGAGAAAGATATTCGACTAGGAGGGTTACAGGCATGATGCAAAATATCGCGGCCCTCGTCCCCATGCGGCACGACTCCCAGCGCGTTCCGGGGAAGAATTACCGAATACTCGCCGGCAAACCCCTTTTCCACCACATCATAGAGACGCTTCTCTGCTGTCCTGAGATTCACACGGTCGTTGTGGATACGGACAGCCCGATCATCGTGCAGGGCTTGAGGGAGTATTTCCCCCAGGTGTTCATCGTGGAACGGCCTCTACACCTGCGGCCAGGAGAGGTCTCGATGAACGAGGTCCTGCTCCATGACACCGGCCAGGTCGAAGCCGACTTCTATTTGCAAACGCACTCCACGAATCCACTTCTAAGGCCGGAAACGATCTCGAAAGCCATCAATACGCTGCTAGCCAGCTATTCTGCCTATGATTCGCTCTTTTCGGTGACCCGGCTGCAGACGCGCTTGTGGGACGAACTCGGCCGGGCGATCAATCACAACCCGGCTATCCTGCTGCGTACGCAAGACCTGCCTCCGATCTACGAGGAGAATTCTTGTCTGTATCTTTTCCGGCGCGACACACTGGTCAGCCGGCGCAATCGTCTGGGCGAGCGCCCGTTGATGTTCGAGATCGACTCTGCCGAAGCCTGGGATATCGACGACGAGATCGATTTTGCCATTGTTGATTTCTTGATGGCACAGCCGTCCAGGGAACAGAGTTAAGGCTCTCTGCGGCATCCGTCCAATCTTTCAGTTCCAAATCCCACCTTCACAACATATCCATGCCCACCGTCCTGTTCTCCGCACCTTATATGGTCCCTTTTCTGGATCGATTCAGACCGGTCTTCGTCCGCTTCGGATTGGACCTCATCGTTGCGCCGGTGGAGGAACGCCTGGAGGAGGAGCAGATCCTGGCATATGCCGGGCAGTTCGATGGCGCCATCTGCGGGGATGACCGCTTCACAGCACGCGTGCTGGAGGCTTGCGCCCCGCGCTTGAAGGTGATCTCGAAGTGGGGTACCGGAATCGATTCGATCGACCAGGAGGCAGCCGCTCGACTGGGCATCCTGGTCGCATGGACTCCGAATGCCTTTACCCTGCCGGTCGCCGACACGGTGATGGGTTACATGCTGGCGTTTGCCCGGCGCCAACCGTGGATGGACCGGGCGATGAAGAGCGGGGAATGGGCCAAGATCCCGGGCCGTTCTCTCAGCGAGTGCGTCCTGGGCGTAGTCGGCGTGGGCAATATCGGCAAAGCCGTCTTGCGCCGGGCACGCGCCTTCGGGATGCGCCTGTTGGGCAACGATATCATCGAGATCGTGCCGGATTTCCTGCTCGAAAACGGCGTAAGGCTGGCTTCTCTTGAGGAGCTGCTTGGAGAGGCGGACTTCGTCAGTTTGAATTGCGACCTCAACTCGACCAGCTACCATCTCTTGAACCGGACGACCCTCGGTTGGATGAAACCGTCCTCGGTTCTGATCAACACTGCCCGCGGGCAAGTCGTCGATGAACCCGCGCTGGTATGGGTGCTGCAAAACGGGATGATCGCAGGGGCTGCCCTGGATGTATACGAGGTAGAACCTTTACCCCTCGATAGTCCTCTCTTGTGCATGGAAAACGTCCTGCTCGCCCCGCACAACGCCAACTCCAGCCCGGCTGCCTGGGAGCGAGTTCACAGAAACACGATCTTCAACCTGTTAGCCGGTCTAGGCATCCCCTGGCGCGATGATGAAATATTTTGATTCCTTCGCCCGATTCTACTCTTGGCGATCTGCCCACGAATCAATGCCATTGAGCAAAGATCCAGGAGATCCAGTCCGTTCATGAATCCCGAATCCACTTCACAGAAAACGGTATTGATCACCGGCGCAGCAGGGGGTATCGGCCGCGCCACGGTGGGCCTGTTTGCCGAGAGCGGGTGGAAGGTGGTCGGCGTCGACCGGGCCGCCTTTGGCGATGGTTTCCCGGCTTCGGGGCTGTTTATCCAGGCGGATATCTCCGAACCGCAGAACCTGGAGGCGATCTTCCAGCAGACGCGTGCCTTCAGCGACCGGCTGGATGCCCTGGTGAACAACGCTGCCGTGCAGGTTGCCAAGCCGCTGCTTGAGACCAGCGTCGAAGACTGGGATGCTGTGATGGTCTCTAATTTAAGAGCGGCCTTTCTGGCGGTCAAGCTGGCCCACCCGCTGTTTGTCACCGCCGGGGGCGGCGCCATCGTCAATGTCTCCTCGGTGCATGCCGTGGCGACCTCCGCGAACATCGCCAGCTATGCCGCCAGCAAAGGCGGCCTGCTGGCCCTGACGCGTGCCATGGCGATCGAGTTTGCCCGGGACAACATCCGCGTGAACGCCATCCTGCCCGGAGCGGTGGATACCCCCATGCTGCACGCCGGTCTCTCGCGCGGGCACGTTGGAGCTGGATCCCTGCCTGAGCGACTTGAAAACCTGGCGAACAAGACCGTCATCGGGCGGGTGGGGAAACCGGCAGAGATCGCTCATGCCATTTACTTCCTGGCAGACGCCACCCAGTCCTCCTTCATGACGGGCCAGGCGCTGATTGTCGACGGCGGCGCGACCGCCCGCTTGAGCACCGAATGAGCCAACTCCAGCAGAATCTCAAGCAGCGCCTGCCCGCCCCGCTGTGGGACGCCGCCCGGAATTCCTGGTATTCGATCTACCGTACCGCCCAGTGGCCCGCAGCCGCTTTTCACCCCTGGCGGCGCGCCAGCCAACGCCAGCTGGCGGGATTGAAAGACGCTTATCGCGGCAAACGTTGTTTCATCATTGGCAATGGGCCCAGCCTGAAGCGCACGGACCTCGCAAAACTGCGGGGTGAATTCACCTTCGGGATGAACCGCATCTACCTGTTGTTCCCCGAACTGGGTTTTTCCACCACCTTCTTCCTCTCTGTCAACGACCTGGTGATCGAGCAGTGCGCCAGGGAGATCCTGGCCTTGCCCATGCCGAAGTTCCTATCCTGGCGCTCCCGGACGGTTTTAAGACCGGCCTTAGAGGCGACACGAAATGACCTATTTCAGCAGAGGCTGGTCTTCCTACACACCACCTATAGCGGGCCGAAGTTCGCCGCCGACGCCCGCGGGCGCCTGTGGGAAGGAGCGACGGTTACCTACGTCGCCCTGCAGCTGGCTTACCACATGGGCTTCGAACAGGTGATCCTGATCGGGGTCGACCACAACTTTTCCACACAGGGCAAACCCAACACGACTGTCGTCTCCCAGGGAGCCGACCCCGATCACTTCGACAGCCGCTACTTCGGGCAGGGATTCCGCTGGCAGCTGCCGGACCTGGACACATCCGAGCGCGCCTACCGCAGGGCCAGGCAGGTCTATGAAAGCGCCGGACGCCAGGTGGTCGACGCAACCGTTGGCGGAAAACTAACCGTATTCCCCAAGGTAGATTACGATTCACTATTCCAGTGAATTACTTTCCGTATCATGGTTGAACCTCAATTCGATCGATCGGACGCAGGAAACTTGAATTCTTTGGAGAAGGAATCGTTCTTCGGCCAATCGCGCCTGTTCCTGGGTCTGGTCCTGTTCGCCATTTTTGCCTTGGGGCTAGCGGTCCGGCTGTACGACCTGACCGATCCGCCCCTGGACTTCCATCCCACCCGGCAGCTGCGTTCGGCGATCATCGCCCGCGGCATGTACTACCGCGATCTCCCGAACGCGCCGGCCTGGCAGAAAGAACGGGCCAGAGAGCAGCTGGCAGGCTATGGATTAATCGAGCCGATGGTCTTCGAGACGATCGTCGCCAAAACCTACCGGCTAATCGGCTCCGATCCGGTATGGGTTGCGCGCATCTTCGCTTCCGTGTTCTGGTTGGTCGGAGGCCTGGCGCTGTATTTTATGACCCGCGCCATGACGAACCCGGATGGAGGGGTGATCGCCGTCGCCTACTACCTGTTCTTGCCATTCGGCATCGCCGCCAGCCGCAGCTTCCAGCCCGACCCGCTGATGGTAATGTTCATCCTGTTAGGCCTGTGGGCTTTCTACCGCTGGTACCGTCAACCTACCTGGCCGGCTGCCATCCTGGCAGGATTGTTGATCGGTGCGGCGATGTTCATCAAGGCGGTTGCCGTTTTCTGGCTGCTCTTTCCACTGGCGGGTCTGATGCTCTTTTCAGGAGACATAAAGAGCAGGCTACGCGACCCTCAGGTATGGGTCATCACAGTCCTCTCCGCCCTGCCGGTGGTTGCCTATCACATCTACGGAGTTTATATCCTGAGGACCTTAGAAAGCCAGTTTGAAGGCCGGTTTTTCCCACAGATGTGGCGCGACCTCGGTTTTTATGTTCGCTGGTTCGACTGGACCAGCGGGTTGGTTGGGTTTGTAGCCATCTTCGTTGCGGTGATTGGGGCGTTGTTGTTCCCGACCCTCGCCGGGCGAGCCTTTGGGACCGGCCTCTGGCTCGGGTACTTCGTATATGGAATGTTATTTTCTTACTTTGTTACCACCCATTCTTACTACCACCTGCCGCTGGTGCCGGTAATTGCCATCTCCCTGGCCCCAGTGGGGGCTTTGATTTTCCAACCTCTGCTGCGTTTGAAGCCACCCCTCATGGTTCGAGCAGCTGTATCAGGAATATTCGTACTTGCTCTTCTCGTGGACGTTTATTTCGTGCGGGTAGATATGGCTCAGGAGGATTACCGGCATGAACCAGCCTTTTGGGCAGAGATAGGCAATATCTTGGGCCGCGATTCGTCGGCGATCGCCCTCACCCAGGATTACGGTAACCGCTTGACCTTTTACGGCTGGATCACGCCCCGCATCTGGATCCCATTAGGCCAACAGAATTACCGCAAACTGAAAGGAAAGCCTGCCATCGAAGTTCAGCAGTGGTTCGCCGAGAAAACC
>DATDRQ010000385.1:0-19397 GCA_035291645.1 Anaerolineales bacterium | reverse complement strand
ACCTAATGCGATCGATTGGAAAAATAAGTTTGCAGACTGTGTCCGGAACACGCGTAACGACTCTGAGACCGTTGTAGCAATAAAGAGGCGGAACCGTTTCACATTCGCCGAGAAGCGGTCCATAATTCCCGTCCTGCTAGGATAGCAAACCGATGATGCGTTCGATCAATACTGCGGCGACTTCTGCTTTGCTCATTAGCGGTAGGACTTCTACACCACCGCCTGCATCCAAAATTGTAACACGGTTTGTATCTACGGCGAAACCTGCATCCAGAGCGGTAATGTCGTTGGCTACAATCAGATCGAGCTGCTTGGATTGCAGCTTCTGCCGGGCGTTATTCACCAGATCCTGGCTCTCCGCGGCAAACCCGACCAGCACTCGGGGATACCCCGTGTGGGTTTTCATCTCAGCAACGGCAGCAAGGATATCCGCAGTAGGTTCCAGGATTATCTGCTGGAGGCCCTTCTCGCGTTTGATTTTCTCCCCGGCAGCCGTGACCGGTCTGAAGTCTGCCACTGCGGCTGCCATGATCAGGGCATCTGCGTCGACCACCTCCTGCAGGACGGCCTCCTGCATCTCTCCGGCGGTTCGAACCTCTGTGAAATCCACCCCGATCGGACCAGGTAGACTTGTGGGGCCTGAAATCAGAACGACCCGGGCGCCGCGCTCGAGCGCAGCCTGGGCGACTGCAGTGCCTTGCTTACCGGATGACCGGTTCATGATCACACGCACCGGATCGATGGGTTCTTGCGTCCCCCCGGCAGTCACGACCACCTTGCTTCCTGCCAATGGGCCGTCCTTTGCAAGCGCCAGTACAATGTGAGCTAAGAGTTCCCCGGGTTCTACCATCCGGCCTACGCCGGTCAATCCGGAGGCCAGGTGACCTTCCGCCGGGCCGATAATCGCAGCCCCGCGCCGGCGAAGTGTCTCCAGGTTTGCCTGGGTGGCCGGATGGGAGAACATACCGCCATCCATAGCGGGCGCCAGCAGGATCGGGCAACGCGCGGCCAGCGCCGCTAGAGTGAGCAGGTTATCCGCTATACCGCAGGCCATTTTTGCCAGGGTGTTGGCTGAGGCCGGGGCGATGACCAACAGATCGGCGTTATTCGCCAGACCGATGTGCTGCACATGCCCCTCGGACCCCCAAAGGTCGGCGTCGAGATAAGCCCGGCGCCCGGTAACCGATTGGAAGGTCAGGGGCAGGATAAACTGGCAGGCGGCCTGGGTCAGGATGACGTCGACCTCGGCGCCGCCTTGAGCCAGCCTGGAGGCCAGTTCGGCAGCTTTATAGGCTGCGATCGAACCGGTCACCCCAAGCAGGATGTTTTTTTCTAGCAGGGGAGTAGCCATAAGGGTTATTCGCCAGGACGGGCAACGAATTGAATATTGACCTTGACCTCATCTTCAGTGTTTAAGATGCCTCCGATGCTGATCGGACCGAACCCGAAGTCGCTCATTAATATCGTAGTCGAGGCTTCACCTTGCAAGGCATCCTGCCCGGCTACCACAGTCACGTCAAAGGTGGCTGGGCGGGTTACCTCTCGAATGGTTAAATCTCCATTTGCCTGGAAAGAAACCGATTCTCCTTCTGTATAACTATCCGGGAGCCCAACGGTATCTTTGGGAACGAACCTAGCGATAGGGTAGCGCGCCGATTCAAGAAACCGTTCTCGGATGGCGTTATCCCGCCGGCTGCTGTCAGAAGTAAACTGGCTGATATCGACTTCGATCGGCCCGATGCTGCTGCCTGCCGGATTTGCGAAATCGACAATGATCTCGCCGTCTACCTGGGGAGTAATTCCCTGGGCGACGTTAAACCGGTTGTTTTGATCGATAAAGACCTCCCCGACCTCGTATGTGACTTGTGATTCGCCGGGGATGATTCGATAGGTGATGGAGCCGTCTGAGGCGGGGCCGGCAGGCGCCTGCGTGGGTGGAAGCGTGGGCGGTACTTCTGTGAAAGTGGCTTGCTCGGTCTGAGTGGGAGGGGAGGTTGGCGCAGCTGTCTCTACCTGCTGGACTTGTTGGATCGGGGTCGATATCGGATCGGCAACCTGGCTGGAACAGGCGGCAACCAGCATCGTGATCAAAACCAAACTATAAACTACCTTCATCATGACGTTTACCTCGTTTCGCTTAGAGATTATACATGCAACTATAGATTCTGATACGTTCGAACCCCGCTGGATGGATTGGCAAAAAAACTCCTGATTCATCGATGCAGGGTTGGCAATTGCAGCGGGCCTTGGAACCGACCTTTCGGCCTCAAACACCCAATTTCACCCTCAAATGCGTAACTTCTAAGAGTATTAGTCCGGCATTTGAATCGAGAGCAGGCGATCCTTACCAGCCAGGTCCGGGAAGATCGTTATCTCTGCCTGGGGAAATACCTGGGCCGATAGTTGGTAAGCAGGTACTCCTTGAGAGTCTTCGATCTCGAGCAGCAGCAGGCCACCGGGGGCGAGCCAGCCGGGAGCGTTTTCAACCAGCCTGGAGATTATAGATAAACCGTCCGGACCGCCATCCAACGCCAGGATCGGTTCCTGATGGTACACGCGTAGATCTTGTAGGCTCGAGGTTGGGATATAGGGCAGGTTCGCACAGATCAGGTCGAATTTATTTATAACCGGTTGCAATAGATCGGCTTGAACACAGATCACCTGTTCATAAACCCCGTTCCTGGTTGCATTCCTGGCTGCCACCGCGAGCGCTGGCCTGGAGACATCGGTCGCTATAACCATCAGGTCTGGGACGTTGACCGCGAGAGAGATAGCGATGCAGCCACAGCCGCTTCCCACATCCACAGCCCGCCGTCGTTCTGGGTGGATACGCAGCCAGGTCAGAGCTGTTTCGACGAGCTGCTCCGTCTCCGGGCGCGGGATGAGAACTTGGGGGGACAAAACAAAATCCAGGCCAAAAAACTCCCAATGCCCGATCACATAGGGGAGTGGCACCCCCTTACTCAGCCTGGCAATGACCTCTTCGAGGGCGCTGGCTTGCAGCGGAGTCAGTGTTGCCTCGCTGTGGGAAAGCAACCAGGCGCGCGGCCTGCCGAGAACGTGGGCGAGCAGTGTCTGCGCGTCCAGTCCGGGGGTTTCACTCCACGGAGTGAGGGCTGTGCGCAGCCGGGGGAGGCAACTTTGGATATCCAATAAAAGAAGTCGAATCGGGCAGACCAACTCCTGTTTAACGCCCAGGAGCGATTGGCAGGTTATTCAATATTGGCCTTATCCCTCGATCCCGGCGGCCGCCAGCCGCTCCGCTTCGTCTCGGATTGATAGTTCATCGATAAAGATGTCGATATCTCCATCCATCACAACCGGCAGGTTATAGGACGAAACATTGATGCGGTGATCGGTGATGCGGGATTGAGGGTAATTGTAGGTGCGGATTTTTTCCGAGCGTTCCGCCGATCCGACCTGAGAGCGACGATCGGAATCGATCTCCTGCCTGCGTTTCTCTTCCTCGATCTCATACAGACGGGCGCGCAGAATGCTCATGGCTCGCTGCCGGTTCTGCAACTGCGAACGTTCATCCTGGCACTGCACGACAATCCCGGTCGGCAGGTGGGTAAGCCGGACGGCGGTGGCGTTCTTCTGCACGTTCTGCCCACCAGCGCCAGCGGACTTGTAGACATCCATGCGAATGTCCCCATCCGGGATCTGGATCTCTACCTCATCGACTTCTGCCAGGACGGCGACGGTCGCTGTGGAAGTGTGAATGCGCCCCTGGGATTCCGTGGCTGGGACGCGCTGCACGCGGTGGACACCGGACTCATATTTTAACCGGGAATAAGCTCCCCGTCCCTTGACCAGGAAAATGATCTCCTTGTATCCCCCGATGCCGATCTCGTTGGCAGACAGGACCTCTACCTGCCAACCTTGGCGCTCTGCATAGCGGCTATACATGCGAAACAGGTCGGCGGCGAAGAGGGCGGCCTCATCCCCTCCGGTCCCGGCCCGGATTTCTACGATTACGTTGCGGCGGTCGCGTGGGTCCTGCGGTAAAAGCAGGCTTTTGAGTTCCTGCTCCAGCCGTACAACCCGTGGTTCCAGATCCTTCATCTCGGTTTCCGCCAGAAGACGTAACTCCTCATCCTCCGCATCCTGGAGGGCGCGCGCGTCTTCAAGTTGCGCCAACGCCTGGCGGTATTCGCGTGCCTTCGAGACCAGCGGTTCCAGTTCGGCGCGTTCCATCCCCAGCTCGGCGGCGCGCTGGTAATCCATACCGACTACCATCAACAGACTGTTCAGTTCATCATATCTTTCTTCCACACCGGCGATCTTATCAAGCATAGGACTTATCCAGGGTCAGGCCTTTCAATCACAGGATTTTCCGGCACAGGTCTTATATTCAGGGCTAAATGAGGAGGCGGGAGAGGCAATGCTTTCCTCCCTGGCGATCATCGAAATGGATTATACCATCGTAGCTTTTCCCGGCCTGGAAGAGGGAAATGCTCCGGCTCTGAATAAAAGAAGGACCCACCGGCTTTGCCCGGCGGGTCTTTCCTAAGGATTCAACTGAGAAGGTTACTTATACAGCCAATTGATCCCATCGGGAGCGTCATCGATGTGGACCTTCTCCTGGCGGGGCTCTCCCCAGTTAGGAGCATTTCCATAACAGTTGGTAAAGACGAGCCGCAAATTCTTCTTGATATTCACCGACCCGCTATCCACCAAGCCGCACGAAAAGGTGGTGCGGCTGTAATTATCCCGATCGACGGTAAATACCTGGGTTTTACCCGGTGAGACGGTCAGGAAGTAGCCGATCTCCTCGCCGATCAGGCTCACCGAAACGGGTTGGTCCGACCGATTGATTATCTCAAGGCGGGCCAGTTCGGTCTTTGCCAAAGCGATAACAGTTCCGAACAGCGAGATGACCAGGATGAAGGCAATGATGATAAACAGCTTGAGCTTCATTATGTTTTTTTCTCCTTTGTATGAACGGAAACTAATCAGACCAGACGATGGAATAGATTGAGTCTTTTCATCATTGGTGTCTTTCACCTCCCCGATTGTTTGAATCTGATAAGATCCGGTGATTTGGAGAAGAAGATTTCTTTCTTCCCGCCCGCTTTCTGATATGATTATAGTGAATTTGGAACGAGAAGTCAAATAGAAAAAGATACTGTCATTACAGAACCGCAAAGCGTTAGGCCTATCTCGTAACAAACCATTAACTTGATCGTT
Source organism: Anaerolineales bacterium (assembly GCA_035291645.1). Lineage (GTDB taxonomy): Bacteria > Chloroflexota > Anaerolineae > Anaerolineales > UBA4823 > DATDRQ01. Next base: position 14,207 of record DATDRQ010000385.1, on the reverse strand, counting down.
AAATTGATCACAGCGAAACTGCATGGGTGTGGAGTTGAAAATTAAGGGGCTTGCAGTCTGTCTTCTTGCATGCTATAATTCGACTACGTCTCCCCTCTAATCAAAAGCCCATTCCAGGTAAACTTGCATTTTGCTCATCGGCCCCCCACCGAGCTTTCGTTTCAAATTTACTCCTAGGTAAACATTGGCAGCGGTAATGCATCCCCGCCTTCCACGCTGCTCAGTGGGGGAACCTGAAGATCGAGTTGAGCCTGAATTCACACCAACGAGAAGAGTATTCATATGAAAGTCCTTGAATTGGAAAACACACCCCTTGGATCTTTACGCCAGATGGCCAGGGACCTGAATGTCCAAAATGCCAACCGGTTAAAGAAAGAGGATCTGATCCTCAGGATCCAGCAGGCTGAAGCTGAGCGCGACGGTCTGGAACTGCGTGGCGGGATCCTGGAGATCATGAGCGAAGGTATCGGTTTCCTTCGCTCTGGACATTACCAGCCCGGTCCTTATGATGTGTATGTATCCCAATCGCAGATCCGTCGGTATGGACTGCGAACCGGCGACCTGGTTATCGGTCATGTACGCCCACCGCGCGAATCTGAACGGCATTATGGGCTACTTAAAGTTGAATCGGTCAACGGCATCGATCCGGAGGAAGCCCGCCACCGGCCCGTGTTCGAAGGTCTAACCCCGATTTTCCCGGATGTCCGCTTCGATCTTGAGACCGACCGCCACACCCTGTCAACTCGTTTGATCAACCTGGTGACTCCGGTTGGCCGAGGCCAACGCGGGCTGATCGTTTCTCCGCCCAAAGCGGGAAAAACCACCATCTTGAAACAGATGGCAAACGCAATATCTACGAAATATCCGGATATCCACCTGATGGTCGCCCTGATCGGCGAACGCCCAGAAGAAGTGACGGACATGGACCGGTCGGTGGATGCAGAAGTAGTCTCTTCCACCTTTGATGAGCCAGTCACCTCCCACGTGCGGGTGGCCGAAATGGTCTTGGAGCGGGCGAAACGGCTGGTCGAGATCGGCCGGCATGTCGTCATCCTGATGGATTCAATCACCCGTCTGGCGCGCGCCTATAACCTGGTGGTCACGCCGTCCGGCCGGACCCTCTCAGGGGGTATCGATCCTTCCGCCCTCTACCCGCCCAAACGCTTCTTCGGCGCGGCCCGTAATATCGAAGAAGGGGGCTCCCTCACCATTCTGGCAACCTGCCTGGTCGATACCGGCTCGCGCATGGATGATGTGGTCTACGAAGAGTTCAAGGGGACTGGCAACATGGAGCTGCTCCTCTCCCGCAAACTACAGGAGAGGCGTATCTTCCCGGCGATCGATATCGAGCGCTCTTCGACCCGCCGTGAGGAGCTTTTGCTCGGGCCCGATATTACCCCACGTGTGTGGTTGATGCGCCGGATGTTCGACCAGATGATCACTTCTCCCCCCCATGGAGCCGGTTTAGATTCGACCACAGCAACAGAGGCGATTCTGCAGCGGATCAGTAAGACGGCTGATAACCAGGAATTCCTCGAGACCTTGCACGAAGGTGGTGCGTGAGCGAAACCGAATCCGGAGCGCCCGCATCTGTTTCACGCGGGTTGGTTTGGGGGGCCTGGTTCTTTGCCTTCGCCATCCTGGCGCTCGCAGGATATCTCGGTTGGAAAGTGCGCTTTGCCCAGGCACTGGCAGCAGATCAACCTATCGACCCTGGCCAAGTCGCCCCGGACTCCTCCGGAAAAATCTCAGCCGTTCTCCCAGAATTGGCAGGTCTGGCTCAACCTGAGGCGATCTCCCGGCGAGTCGATCCACATACGATCATCCCCTCACGGCCAAGAGAAGATGTCCAGGATTACATGGTCGATACCGGTGATTCGGTGTTCGCCATCGCATCCGCATTCGGATTGAAACCGGAAACCATCCTATGGGCGAACTACGATGCACTCAACGATAATCCGGACCAACTGTCTTTGGGAATGGAGCTTAAGATTCCCCCGGTGAACGGCGTTCTTTATGAATGGCAGGAGGGGGATACGCTGAAAGGTGTTGCCGAACGCTTCGAGGCGAAGGTTGAGGAGATCATCAACTGGTCTGGCAACCGGCTGGACTTAATCAATCCTACTGTCGAGCCGGGTACGATAGTTATGGTACCCGGCGGGCACCGTGAGTTCCGCCAATGGGTCGTGCCGACTATCCCGCGCGGACGGGCAGGTGTCTCCAGCTCGCTTTACGGCGCGGGGACCTGCTCGGGCGGCTATGAGGGCGCCTTCGGAACCGGCGGGTTCGTCTGGCCTGCACAAAACCATTACCTCTCCGGTAATGATTATTGGTCGGGGCACCTGGCGATTGATATCGCCGCAGGCGAGGGAGCAGCGGTGTATGCCGCGGATAGCGGGGTGGTCGTATTCTCCGGAGGCGCCTTCGGCGGATATGGCAATATGATCATGATCGACCACGGGAATGGTTACCAGACGCTCTACGGTCACCTCAGCTCGGTCAGCGCCGGCTGCGGTGCCAGCGTTTCCCAAGGGCAGTATATCGGATCCTCAGGCAGTACCGGCAACTCGACCGGCCCGCACCTGCACTTCGAAGTCCGTTACCTGGGTGGTTTTGTCAACCCCTGGTTTGTCTTACCCGCGCCATAAGGGTCTTAACTACGACTCGAGAAATCGTCTGCAATTGAGCAAGGAGGAAATAAATAATGGCCCAAAATAATCCTGATTTGAAGACAGAGACGATCGCCGAGACAGATAATTATATTATCTGGTCGGTAGAGGAACCGGATGGGGAGATCACTTACCACCTGGAACTAAATAATCTAACCGTCCACTTCTTTACTGAAGAGTGGAACGAATTCCTGGAATTGGTCCGGTCACTGCAGTAAGTTCGGGCACATTCTCCGGTCCATTCGTATGGATCCGGAGATCATCCAGTTAAGTATAGACTTCTATTTCGTGATCAGATCTACGTAAGAAATAACCCCCTGGCAAGGCGGAGTCAGGTGGGAAGAGACATTTTCCCAGTTCATCGTCTCCCGGAGGGACCAGGAAGAGAAGATGGCGAATGCCAGGCATCCAGGTCCTGCGTTGTAATTAGCCAGAGTAAACCTCCAGAGATCCTCGTAAGTGCTGATCATCCCGGGCCTGCTTTGAGTAGCGTTGAAGATCGTCTGGCCGACCTGGCCACAGTTAGCCACCAATCCCTCTGCATAATAACGAACGGTTGCATCGGCGTAAGGCATATCCACTCCGGTCGGGCACTCGGAACAATCGGCGTTGGTCTGAACGGCCAAAGCGCCCCGTAGAATAGCCCGCTCTCCTTCGTCGAGATGCAGGTAACCTTGCGCACAGGCGCTGCTCTCGAGCACGAGGGGACAGAATTCCTTGAAGAAAGGTTCATTCCAAAGCAAAATGGTGTCCGCGCCCATGTCGGTGATCTGGCCCAGGCCGTATTCCCTCTGCACACGGAAAATGCCGGGCCAGAACTGGCTTTCCTGGGCGAAGAGGTTTTTCAAGAGCTGGGCGGGCAGACCTATTTCATCTGCCACAGATAAGATGGTCGGATCGAACTGGTTCTGCCACGAATCCACGACCGGGCGAGCTTTGCTTAAGCCGCATGCATCCGCATACCCATTCGAAAGCAGGCCGTTCCCCGGGCAGTCTGCGGCATCTACCACGCCGTTAGCGATCAACCGCCCTGCCAGATACTGGAAGGGCTCATCGGAGGCGAGTATAACGACTTCGGATGGCGAAGAGAGCCATAAAGGTGGTCCCCCGATGGGGGGAAAGGCGCCCCAGATTTCTGCACAGGTCTCGACCGGTCCCCCCTGCCACTGGGTGCTGATCACGTCCACATACCAGCCTCCGCCCGCAGGCGTCGTCGGAACCCCGGTCTCCAGCACCCGGACCAGGGCGGTAAAATGCTCGCTGGTATCTCCGAAGCTGGACTCTGCCCAAAACTCGACCGGGGTTCCCTCAAAAGGAGTCGACTGGAGCGGGATTTCACAGACCTCTGCTTCACAGGTGTAGGTATCCCCTTCGATAATCGCATAGATCGTGGTGATTTTTTCGTCGGGGAGAGGTTCAACGCCGGTAAGTAGAAGGCTCGGTGGGTCAGGACACCTGTTTTCGGGCGGAACCAGGGTGCAATCCGAGAGGGTGAGCGTGACAGAATGTGGGGGAAGGTCAACCACAACGGTTCTATCCCCAGTCCGAAAACCCATCTCGTGCAAGTACAATCCAGAACATGAAAATGTTGACCTGCCTTGTTCGGCTCTGGAGCAAGGTGGGGTTGAGGTCCACTGTTCATATACATTCTCACCGCATTCATTAAAGACTTCTGCGGCGGTCGGGGGGCCCTGGTGATCGACAAACACCTGGCAGACGGTAATATTATCCGTCCAACGGATCAGCCACCACTCGTATTGGTTAATTGTCTCGACGATCGAAGCCTGGCGGCGAGGTGGCTCTTCTTCCTCTTCCTGAGCCAGGGCAAATTGATTTCCCCCACTGGTCAGGCCGAACACAAGAAAAAAGTAGAGTACGAGGCGACATACTTGTTTGACCGTAACCATCCCATATCAAAAATATCACTATACTGGGTAACTGTCAACGGTCTTGCAACCCCTGTCACGCCATGATACACTCTGTTGGATTTTGCCATGCCTCCTACTCTATACCTGCTCGATGGACATGCATTAGCGTATCGAACGTATTACGCACTGACCCGCGGGAACGATACGAGCAACCGTTGGGTGACCCGGTCAGGAGAACCAGTCGCCGGGATTTACGGATTTGCCAGTGTGCTGTTACGTATTTTGGAACGGGAACAACCTGATTACCTGATGGTTGCCTTTGACACCGGTAAAACATTCCGTGACGAGTTGTTTCCAGAATACAAAGGCACTCGGGAAAAGATGCCAAGCGATCTCAGTTCACAGATCGACAGGATCCGCCAGCTGGTGGATGCCTTCAATATCCCCCGTCTCGAGGTTGAAGGCTATGAAGCCGACGATGTCCTGGGGAGCGTCGCCAGGCAGGCCGTAGAGCAGGGATTAGGCGTGAAGATCATCACAGGTGACCGCGATCTCCTGCAATTGGTGGACGACCGCATCATCGTCAGCCTGCCTGGGAAATCCTTATCTGATTCCAGGGATTACCTGGCAAATGACGTCTTCGAATATTTAGGCGTCAGGCCAGACCAGGTGGTAGATTACAAGGCGCTCGTTGGCGATGTGTCCGACAATATCCCCGGTGTCGCGGGTATCGGAGATAAGACAGCCACGAATCTCCTGGCGAAGTATCAAACGCTGGAGAACCTCTACGCCCATCTCGACGAGATCGCCGCAGGCACGCGTAAGAAACTGGAGACCGGCCGCGACCTGGCTTTATTGAGCCAGAAACTGGCCCGGATCGTGACAGAGATCGAGATCTCTTACGAATTAGAAAGTGCGCGTTCGACTCACTTCGATCCAACTCAGGTCGAAAGCCTGTTCCGGGAGTTGGAGTTCCGCTCGCTGAACAGCCGTTTGGAAGCGCTTGCCGGGATATACGGTCACCGGGTGCCCGCGCAAGGTCAGCAGATGTCCTTCTTCGCGGAGCCCAATCAGGTGAGCGATCCCGATGTGACCACAGGGGATTTACTGGTCAAGATCATCCAGTCCTCATCTGACCTGCAAGAACTCGTCGCCGCACTGGAAGCGGCGGAGCAGATCTCATTTGACACGGAAACTACCTCGACCGATCAGATGACTGCCAGGCTAGTTGGCATATCTCTCGCAACTGAGATAGGGAAGGGTTATTACATCCCGGTTGGTCATGTGAACGAATCAGAGGAGCAGCTGCCTTTGGAAGTGGTTTTGGAGGCTTTGCGGAAGCCGCTCGCCAATTCTGCTATACCTAAGGTCGGGCACAATCTCAAGTACGATTTTGTGGTCCTTGCCCGGCAAGGGTTGCGCGCCTCTCCATTAATCTTCGACACGATGATCGCAGAGTGGCTGGTTAACCCAACTTCGCGCAACCTGGGTTTGAAAAACTTGGCCTGGGTCCGGCTGGACGCAAAAATGACAGAGATCGAGGAACTGATCGGCAAGGGCAAGAACCAGCGGACGATGGCCGAAGTGCCTATCCCAGAGGCGGCCGCATATGCAGCCGCGGATGCCGAGACGGTGCTCCGCTTGATCCCTCAGCTGAAAGAAGAACTCGATCGCTGCCAGGCGACGCCTTTATTTGAAGAAGTTGAGATGCCTTTGGTCGGGGTGCTTGCGGATATGGAGATGGCCGGCATCTCCCTGGATGCGGACTTCCTGGCCGGCATGGCTGCCGATCTATCCGTCCGGATGCAGGAGATTGAGAGCCAGATTTACGAGGCGGTAGGTTCCAGGTTTAACTTGAATTCCCCCCAACAGCTCTCGGAGGCATTGTTCAACCAGTTGAAACTACCCCCACCCGGCAGGGCCCAGCGGACTTCTACCGGTTTCTACTCCACTTCGGCGGAAGTCCTGGAATCCTTGAAGGGCAGCCACCCGGCGGTTGACTGGATCCTGGAGTACCGGGAAGTCTCCAAATTAAAATCAACCTACGTGGATGCACTTCCCTTGCAAGTCAATCCGTTAACAGGACGGGTCCACACATCCTACAGTCAGACCGGATCGGTCACAGGCAGGATCGCCTCTTCGAATCCAAACCTCCAAAATATCCCTATTCGGACTGAGCTTGGCCGGCAAGTGCGGAAGGCGTTTGTCGCTCAGCCGGGCAACGAGCTAATTTCGATTGACTACTCCCAAATCGAGTTACGCGTAGTAGCCCACATGTCCCGGGACGAAGCGATGATCGCCGCGTTCCAGGCTAGTCAGGATATTCACGCGGCCACTGCGGCAGCGGTCTACGGTATTCCCATCGATCAAGTATCGAAAACGCAGCGCAATCGTGCGAAAGGGGTTAATTTCGGGTTGATCTATGGCATCAGCCCCTTTGGCCTGACGCGCTATATAAATGTCACCCTGGCAGAAGCGGAAAACTTCGTCAAGGCTTACTTCGAGCAATTCCCGGGCGTAAAAAGCTATCTGGATGGCATGCGTATCCAGGCAGCCCAGATGGGGTACGTCGAGACTCTCCTGGGCAGGCGGCGGTACTTTCCCGGTCTAAGAAACCAGACCAACCCCAATATACGCAATCGCGAGGAGCGTGAAGCGATCAACGCGCCTGTCCAGGGGACCGCCGCGGATATCATGAAAATCGCCATGCTGAGGGTACCACAGGCCCTGGCACAAGCCGGGCATTCTGGGAGGATGCTGTTGCAGGTGCATGATGAGCTGGTCCTGGAATGCCCGGTCGAAGAAGTACGGGAAACGGCAGTCTTGGTCAGCCAGGTGATGCAGCAGGCTTACCCATTGACGGTTCCCCTGCAGACAGAGGCGCGCAGCGGCGGAAACTGGTACGATCTTTCTCCGTTAGAGATGTGAGTGTCGGCGGAGGGCTCATGAGCGGACAGCCAGAAATCTTTCAGCAATCGATGCAGAATGGACACTCCGCAGCCTGGGATGGGAGCTGGGAGCAGGCAGCCAGCCATTACCAGCAGGCCATGGAGGAATCCCCGCACAATCCTTTGGCCCTAACCAGCCTGGGCCTGGCTCTATTTGAACTCTCGCGCTACGATGAAGCCCTGGTTTGCTATTCACGAGCCGCGACCATCTCCCCAGAAGACCCGCTCCCGTTTGAGAAGATTGCCCAGATCAGTGAGATTCTGGGAAAGCTGGATTACGTAACCAAAGCCAGTCTGCAGGCAGAAGCGCTATACTCAAGACGCGGGGAAGCCGAAAAGGCCATTGAAAATCTAACCCGCGTCACCCGGGTGGACGCCGAGAACCTGACTGCCCACGCTCGATTGGCAATGTTGTACGAGCGCCAGGGTTTGAAACCACAGGCTGTACAGGAATATATTGCCATCGCCAGCCTGCTGCAGTCACAAGGGCAAGCAGACAAGGCGGTCCAGGCAGTATCCCATGCGCTTCAAATTCTCCCAGAAAGTGGGGAAGCGCAGCGCGCTCTAACGAGTCTCCAGGAATCTAAGCCGTTGCCGAAACCAATCCGTACCAGCAGGGGATATTCTCCTTTGAAAGTGCCGGTGAACAGCCCAGCAACTGAGAAGCAATCCGGCGAAAATACCCATTTAGACCCTATTTCGGAGGCGCGCCAGAAAGCCCTGGCAACCCTGGCGGAGCTCGTTTTCGATCAGCCGGTTACACTTCCTGGTTCAAGACGAGACTTGCAGGCGATCATGGTGGGTTTCCCGGGTATCTCCCGCGAGAAGCGCTCAGATCCAACCAAGATCTGGCAACACCTAAACCTGGCGGTCGATCTACAGACCAACAATCAGGAAGGACCGGCAGCAGAAGAGCTGGAAAAGGCCATCGAAGCGGGACTGGAACACGCAGCAGCTTTCTTTGACTTGGGACTGATCCGGATGGAAGAAGGCCGGCTCGAGACCGGTCTGCGCAATCTACAACACGCCGTTAAACATGCCGATTTTGCCCTTGGTGCACGCTTACTGCTTGCCCAGGCGTTCAGAAAGATGGAACGCCTGGATGAAGCCGCTCTGGAGTATCTTGAAGCGCTTAAGCTCGCAGATTCTCTCATTGTCGAACCAGAGGAAGCTGACGAGCTGACCCAGCTGTACGAACCAGTGATTGAGGCAGAGTCGAAGCGGATCGATCGCGCTCACAAGGAGAAAGTCTGCGACACAGTCCACGATCTTTTATACCAGGTTGATTGGCGAGAGAGGGTTATTAAAGCCAGGAAGGAACTGCCGGTGGATGGGGATGCACCGCCCATGCCATTGGGTGAAATCGTGAGCGATTCGCGCGCCAGCCAGGTAATCGAGTCGATCAACGCCATCAACCGCCTGGCCCGGGCTGGCTTATACCGCTCGGCAATGGAGGAAGCTTTTTCTGCCCTGCAGCACGCTCCTGCCTATCTTCCTCTACACGTACAGATTGGCGAGCTGCTGATGCAACAGAACCACCTCAGGGAAGCCACCGATAAGTTTGCTGTAGTGGCTCAAACCTACAATGCCCGCGGTGATCTCAAGAGAGCCATTCAGATGTTACGCCGGGTCACACGGGTTGCCCCGATGGATCTGGTTGCCCGGAACCAATTGGTTCACCTTCTTACCGAGCGAGGCCATGTAGAGGAAGCCATTCAAGGATATCTCGAAATGGCGGAGGTGTATTACAACCTGGCAGACCTGGCCCGAGCCAGGCAGACTTACCAGCAAGCTCTAGACCTGGCCCAGCGATCCCGCTGCGAGCAAAGCCTCCTGATCCACATCCTCTATCAAATGGCTGATATAGACATGCAAAGTCTGGATTGGCGGGAAGCGCTGCATCACTTCGATCAGATCCGCCGGCTGCAGCCTGAGGATCAGCATGCCCGCGAAGCCTTGGTCGAGCTGAATATCCGCCTGGGAAAACGAGTTGAGGCAGAGAGAGAGCTCACAGACTTCGTCAGAGTCCTGGAGAATACCACCGGGCTCGAGCGAGTCGTCGAGGCGCTCGAATCGCTTTCTATCGAGTACCCGGATCAGTTGTTCTTACGCAAACACCTGGCGGAGGCTTATCAAAGGAACGGACGGCGTGCCAGGGCTGCGGAGGTGTATACCAGCTTGCTGGATTCTCATCTGAAGGCTGGGGAGCAGCAAGAAGCACGCAAGGTTCTTGAAAATCTGTTGGTGCTTGATCCGAAGAATAAAGAACGTTATCTGGAGCTCTCCCGCCAGTTGGATACACAATAAAGAAAGGCCGGGCGCGCGCCCGGCCTTTCTAACTTCGAGCATTTTATTGCCCGGTAATCGATATAAGCTTATTGTCCCTGGAGAGCTGTCGAAATTGCCTGCAATAAGTCGGCATTTGGCGCCAGCACCCAAACTGTTCGCTGCCCATCGACGCGGAATTCAGTAGCAGCCTCCGAATTTTCCCAGGCGGTTAAATTCACATCATCGAGGCTGCTCTCTCCAAACCGGTTCCCGGCGTATTCTCTGAAGGCGTCCCCGAACTCACCCGCGTCATTTTCACTTTCCCAGAGCGTATCCAGGACGAGGGCGCTCTGGCCGGTTTCATCATTGTGATAGACCACGTAGGCGTCTCCTTCCCATCCTTCAGCAGCCGATTGAGCAGTTGAAGCTTCCACCCGGGTGTTTTCCTGCAGCCCGTGGGCCAGGAGTAAAAAGGTATACCATTCCCCCAGCGTATCACGATCGACTTCTCGCCAGCCTTCCCCAAAGATAGGCGCCAGGTCAGGGATAGTAACCGGCACAGGTTCATCCTCCGGATAGCGTTCTGGATGGAGGATTTGCTCTGTCGACACCGGGGGTGCCTGATAAACCCGATCTACTGCCTCCCAATCTCCTCTAGAGCGCAGGTTTTCGACGAAGGACTGTCCATAGTTGTAAGGAAAAATGAAGTCCTCCCGCATAAAGGATGGGGCGCTGTCGAAAATAGGGCTCTCGAAATTTTCGAAAAACTCCTGGATCTGTAGTAATTCCTCTTGGGTACCATGTTCGACAAACCATTCGAACTCGGTTGCCGAAGCATCTCCCTCGATCAAGGCCTGGAGAGCAGCACAGCGTTCTGTATTTTCGTCACACGCCTCGTCGTTGAAGTTCAGCCCATCTTCGAAATCATAATTCTGGTCTTGTAAGGCGTGCGTGTATTCGTGAGCATAGGTGAGCCTTTCCGGTCCTTCGAATCCTTCGCCTCTGACGACGTACATCTCTTTTGTCTCATCATCGTAAAATCCGGCGACTTGTTCGCTGTACAGTTCAAGGAAGAACTCCTGTAGATCGAAGTCCGGTTCTAGTAAACCCAGCTGGGAATAGAAGATTACGTCATCCCGGGCTTCATCTGATGTGTAATCCGCCAGAAAATTATTCATCACGTGATCGCGCAGCTGTTCAGGCGTCAACAAGGCTCGTTCGACGGAGCCGTTTGATCTTAATCCGCGCAAATCGATCACCTGTTTCTGAATCTCATCCATCTGCCGGGTGATCTCACCGGGAAGGTTGGAGCCGGTCCCCGGTCCGGCCTCGGTTGGGGACAGAGTTGCGTTCTGCTGCGGAGTCTGAGATGGCGAGGATGATGATGGAGAGGTTTCCTCTACTTCCAGAGCTGGGCTGGGCTGGATTTCTGGAAGAGACGTGCCCACGGGATCCTCCACGGAGGTAGATGGGGAGGCCACGGTCCAGAAGAACAGACCCGAACCAACCAATGCGGCGATGGCGATACAGGCGCAAACGAATAGCGAAATTCCACCAATAATGAGCAAAAGTCTTCGATTTGAATTTTCCATAATCCTTATTAACCCAGGGGGAGTGTAAGAATAGACAGGAGTAGGGCAAAGAATCCTGACAGTCCGTAAAGATAGGTCGTGCGGGCGCCGCGGTCAAAATCCCCCTGTTTATCTTTGAGCAAGTTACCAACTTTCTGTCCGTCTTTAATGGCTTTCCCGGTAGCTTTTGCACTTGTCCCGACTTCGCTAATAATCGGGATTACGGCGATGGCGAAGAGGACAATGCTACTCCAGAAGTAAAGATTGGAAATTTGACCAGAACTTCTCAGCAAGAGAGCTCCGAGGGCGACGATCAGGGTATCCACACCCATAACAATGAGAAATCTCTGCCAGAATGGTCGCGGAACGATCGGTTCTAACTTAGATGGGTTGTTCAAGTCAGCCTCCTTAAGGAATTTTAACTGCCTTCAGAGGAGAGGGCAATGGTAACAAAGAATGTCATCAACCCCCTTGCTCCTTTTCCCGCTTTGCGATAGGATAATTAGCGTATGTCAGGCTCCTCTTCCCCGCGAAATTACCTGATTCTGATAGGGGATGCCCTGGTCTTGGGAATCGTAACCATCTATGGTTTTTCCAGCCATGGAACCTTAGGCACTGCCGGCCAGCGTATGTTGACCACGTTCGTACCCCTGTTGGTTGCCTGGATCTTGATCGCGCCTCACCTGCGGGTTTTCGATCGAGCGCTTCTCATTGACTGGCGCCAACTCTGGCGACCGTTTTGGTCGATGGTTTTGGCAGCACCTCTGGCGGCTTTTCTGCGAGGTGCATTGCTCGCTTCCCCAATCCTGCCGGTATTCGTGGTTGTATTGGGAGGGGTCAGCGCAATCGCCTTACTCGCCTGGCGGACTGTTGTTTGGTTTGTTCTCTCGAGAAGGGTACGCCTGCATGGATGAGGCCGGGTTGATCCAATCGGCGTGTAAGGGAGACCTGGACTCTTTTAACCGGTTGGTACTCGCTTATCAGGACATTGTATACAACCAGGCATATCGCGTCCTGGGCGATAGCCCGGCTGCGGACGATGCTGCCCAAGAAGCGTTCATTGCCGCTTACCAGAACTTGCGTTCTTTTCGAGGCGGTTCTTTCCGGGCCTGGTTGTTGCGCATTGTGACCAACACTTGCTACGACGAGTTGCGCCGGCGAAAACGCAGGCCATCCGTCCCGCTCGAACCTCTGGACGATGCCGGGGACGAGATCGAATCACCGCACTGGATCGCCGACCCAGGCGAACTCCCTGAAGACCAGGCGGCGCGGGCTGAGCTCGGCCTGGCGATCCAACGCTGCCTGCAAGAGCTTCCCTCCGAATTCCGCACCGTCGTTGCATTGGTGGACGTGCAAGGCCTGGATTATGGCGAAGTCGCCCAGGTGATCGGCAAACCGCTCGGTACCGTGAAAAGCCGACTGGCGCGGGCGCGCGTCCGGCTGCGTGACTGCCTGCAGGGTTTCTGGGAACTTTTACCATCCGCTTATCGTCTCGATCATGAAGCACAATGAATTACCGGAGAATAAGGCAGGAAGAAGTTAAGCGATGCGTGTAACGGACCGGGATCTGGAAATCCTCTCAAACTATCTGGACGGGCAATTAGATAATCGTGATCGAGCTCGTCTGGAAACGCGTCTGCAGAAAGATCCCGACCTGCGTGAAGCACATGAACAGTTGAACCGTACCCGCCTGGTCCTGCGCAGCCTCCCGAAAATGCGCGCCCCGCGCAATTATACGCTCTCCCCACGGACGGTGCCTGCCCGGACAGCCCTGCCGCGTTCGTTCCCCGTCCTTCGCCTGGTCACCGCTCTGGCTTCGTTCCTGCTCATCTTCACATTGTTAGGGGATTACCTGGTCTTCCGTCCTGGCGAGATGGTCAGCCGGACCGCTGAACAGGCGCTGGAAGCGCCCGCAGCTGTTATGGAAGCGCCCCTCATAGCGACGCAAGCACTCTCAGAGATGCAAGCCTTGGAAGCGCCGGCAGCAGCGGAGACAGAGAGCCCGCCGCCCAGCGATATGCTGGAAATGGCTCCCGAAGCCCCCCGCGAGGGCTCAGAGGATTTGGAGCAGGCAAAGCAAATTCCCAGCATCCAGGGCGAAGCGCGCGCCTCCGTAACGGTAGAAGAACCAACCAGTTCTCGGTTATTTGATCAAGGGGCATACTTGCGTGTTGTAGAAGTCTCGCTGGCCGCGATCGCGATCCTCGCCGGGGTGCTGGCGGTTTACCAGCGGCGCCGGTTGCGCTTACTTTACCCACCGAAGTAATTTCTTGAATATCCCCGGTCCTGCCGTTTCATCCCGGCGCGAGTCTGTCTTACTGCCCAGGAATTCTATTGATCCCCACATTCGGATGGCAACAACAGAAGTGTAAGTTGCGTGAACTTGCCTTTTAAGACCATTATTGCTATACTGCCTTCAGTTACGTACTCCTTTTCTCAATTTACGACCAAGAATTTACCTGGGTGGGTCTTCGAGGGGCAGCAGTTTGGCGAAGAAGCCTGCCGCTCTTGTTCGCTTTATATATCATCTGTCAATAATGAGAGGAGATCAACGATGGACCAAAAAATGACAAAGCCTTTTCTCTGGTTGGCTGCATTGGTAATCCTCGTCAGCCTGGCTTGTGGGGTTGGCGGAGGAGGAGGATCGGATATCGAACAAACCCAACCGGCAGCCACACAGGCGCCTGAGGAGCCTCAGGTAACCGTCGCCCCTCAGGCTACCGAGGTTGTGGAGAGTGGAGCGATCTCAGACCTGGAAGACGCCAGAAATGCGGTGATCCAGATCGAATCCCAAGGAACTTTTGTCAATCCGGATTCATCCGTTTCCTATAACACGGCTGGATACGGTTCCGGCTTCATCATCGATCCATCCGGGATTGCCGT
>DATDRQ010000384.1:0-11934 GCA_035291645.1 Anaerolineales bacterium | reverse complement strand
CCCCACCGCCCTTTCCGGATCCTACCCCAACAATTCCTGCTGAACCTTCAGAATGTCTTGTGGAATGCGGGCATCCGGCCGCGCCTCTTGAACGTCGAACCGGTACAGATCGACCATTGTATAGAAGGGGATGATGAGCAGATTGGCCCGGTCGTGACTATACGCACCCCAGGGCATTCCCCAGGCAGCACCTCGTTCTATTGGCCTGAAAGCGCAACCCTCTTCGCCGGGGATGCCGTGGTCACCTGGCCGAAATTTGAAGCTGGCTGGAGGGGTCTCACCGAAAATCCACGCCAGAACCTGGCCTCACTTCGCCGGTTAGTCAGGCTGTTCGAAGAACGCGCCTGGCCGATCAGGACTTTCGCAGCAGGTCATGGGGCACCCTTGAATACCAAGGACGGTCTGGCGGACCTAAAATCGCTGATCGATTCATATCCATCCTAAGAATATTCCGGAATCTATCCTGAAACTGCTGCTTGCTGAACCGGTTGGCATTCTCGAATAAATCGTGAACATTAAATTCCGGTTGGTTCGATTCGAATCGCCGAACGGCCTCCGATAGACTATCCACAGACTGCTCGGGAAAGAGGATACCGGTGATTTCCGGCAGGATGGTCTCTACGGCGCCCCCCCTTCCGTAGGCGATCACCGGGCAGCCAGCTGCCTGTGCTTCCACCATCGTTATCCCAAAGTCCTCCTCGGCGGCATGAACCAGGGCTTTCGCTCCGGCAAGCAGGCTGCGCAGGTTTTTATCGGATTGCCTCCCCAGAAAGCGAATGTTCTGCCCGGCAATCTTAGAAAGATGGCGCAGTTCATCTCCCTCTCCCACCACATAAAGCGGATACCCCAGATTGTTGAAAGCCTGGACAATTATTGAAACCATTTTATGCGGTCTTAAACGTGAAACGACCAGGTAATAGGACCGGTGTAAAGCTTGGGTTCCCGAGATTCTATAACGATCGACATCGACCGGCGGATAGAGCACCTGAGCCGAACGCCGGTAATAACGCTGCACCCTGGCAGCGACCAGTTCGGAAGCAGCTAAAATCTGGTCAGGACGCCGCGCGGCTGAGACATCCCACAGCCTAAAATAATGCAAAACCAGGCGAGCCATCCAGGAATGAGCGGCAGATTTCTGGCGGCTTCTCCGGATAAAAGCCGCATGGTCGTGCCAGGCATGGCGCATCGGCGTATAAAGGTAAGCGATGTGGAGCTGATCCGCATCGACCAGGGCGCCGTGGGCTACGGCGTAACTGGATGAAATCACTACCTCATAGCCTCTCAAATCGAATTGCTCCACCAGGAAGGGAAAGAACGGCAAGAAGGAGCGGTAACGCCGGTGAATACCCGGTATATTATTCAGACGGGAAGGATAAATCGGATGGCGGGCGATCAAAGTACCCTGTAACTCCTTCCGGTTATAAATCAGGGTGTAAACCGGGGCTTCCGGAAACAGTTCGAGCATGGCTGAAAGAGTTCTTTCCGCACCACCCATAAAAGCCAGCGCATCGTGGACAAACGCAACCCGCCGCGGATCGATTCCTAGATGGTCCGGTCCAACCATATTGATATCTACTCCTGCCGGATACCCTTCATAATCTCGTCCCCTTCGACGATCAATTAATCGTTCGCAAGTAACCGTTCAAGATCCTGGCGCTCATCTCCCAAGAATAACTCTGGACAAGTCGCTGTCCTTTACGTACCAGTTCTTTACCCAGCGCCGGATCCCCGAAGAGAATCAGGATACTTTCCGCCATCTCTTCCCAGGAATACGGGCTGAAGTAAAGGCCTGCGCTTTGTACTATTTCTGGTAAGGCGCCTGCCGTGCTGGCCAGGACGGGTGCTCCGCAAGCCATAGCCTCGAGCAGGCAAAGCCCAAATCCCTCGTAAAAGGAAGGAAGAATCAAGGCACGCGCGCCTGAATAGAGCGCCGCAAGCTCTGGATCGGACAGGTAACCTGCCCAACAGACTCGTTCGCTCGACTTCTCAAACCCAGGCTCCTGAAAAACGCGGTTCTGTGTTTCACCGGCAATCACCAGAGAAATATCCGGATAATCCTTCCTGACAAGTTCCCAGGCTCTAATGAGACTAACCAGGTTCTTGCGTGGCTGGATCGTCCCTACCGACAGCAGGTAATCGCTGGCTAATCCCAACCTTCTACGAATTGCTTCGATTCGATTTTGGTCCCTGGGGTAAAAGATGGTCCGGTCAACCCCGCCAGGCACCACAGCGATCCGATCGGGCGCTATGCTTAACCTCTCCACAATACGATCCTTGGAGAATTGGGAAACCGTGATCACGAACCTGGAATTTTGGGCCAGCCGGGGAAGAATCAGCCTGTACCACAACCGGAAGGCCGGTCGATACCATTCCGGGTAGTCCAGCGGCGCCAGATCGTGAATCGTGATCGCCTGGTTTCGAACCCGAATTGGACCCGTGTTGGCGGGAGACCAGAGCAAGGATTGTCTCGGTAACCGTTGCGGCAAGGTCACTTGCTCCCAGCAGTGCCCGGCAATTCCTGGCAAGGACTTCCCTGGGCTGATCACCTGCCCGGGATCAAACAAACGCTTCGAAATCTCGCCGGCAAATCTCTCGACGCCGGTGATCGGACGGTATTGGAATCGACCGTTCACAAAAACGTTCCCATCCACTGTTTGGTCCCTCTTTTGTTAAGACGGAATCCAATTCCTTACAATTGTTCCGGATGCCGCGCCTTGACTTAATCCATTCAACCCTGCAATCCGTACATGATCATATATGTGATTTGAATCCAGGGGATATGCAAGTCCTTTCATAGGCATTATGTTACAAGAGGATCTCGAAGCGCTTCCTAAATCGGAGTTGATTCGCCAGATCGAGGAGCTGAATTTTCGGCAGAATTCCAGTCAATCGACTGGAGCCTGTCTGCGCACCCTGGCGAAGATCCTCTTTGCTGGATTAATCGTCAGTATTCCATTCCGGTATCGAACCGTCCTGCTCGAGATTTATATTCCACCAATCTATCGCGACTACACGGACGTACTGTTCTTCACCAGCGATTTGTTCCTGCTGGCTACGTTGGCCGTCTGGGCTGGTAGTTTTCTCAGCGATCGAAGAAAACTAAAGTTTGGCCCCGTTTTCCTGACCGTCCCGATCCTTTTGTTGCCTCTGATCGGGTTGCTCAGCACACCTTTATCAGTCGCAGGAAACATTACGCTCTACAACACAATACGGTTGATTCTCTTAGTCGGATTGTATTTTTACGTTCTGAATGAGATTCGAAGCCTCGATGAGCTGGTCATCCCGGTGGGCATCCAGGTCTTCATTCAATCCACCATCGCCATCGGGCAGGTGCTCCGGCAGACATCCATCGGGCTTCGATTCCTCGGCGAATTGGACCTTAATCCGGAGATGAGCGGCATCAGCGTCGTGTATGCAGATGGAGTGCGTTCCTTGCGAGCCTACGGTCTCAGCGACCACCCCAATATCCTCGGCGGCAGCCTTGCCCTGGGATTGTTATTTCTTATGATCGTCTATCCACGCCTCGTTTCTTCCTGGAAGCTGGTCTTCACCGGCCTTTTCGCGCTCGGGAGCCTGGCTCTGTTGCTTACTTTTTCCCGTTCGGCGTGGCTGGCGTTTGCATTCGGCGCCGCATTACTTATCTTCCTCCAGGTGAAGAACCACCTCAGGCAACCGCTCACCCACCAACTTTCGCTGCTGCTTTCTACAGCTGTCGTCCTGGTCCCTTTTATTTGGTATTACGCGCCTCTGGTGGGGACCCGGCTCAATTATAGAGGCTCGTTCAACCAGATTCCACAGGAACAACAGGCTATTGGCGAGCGGACATTATTGATCCAATCGGCCAATGAAATCTTTGCCCGGCATCCCTTCACCGGGGTCGGGCTGGCGGCCTTTCCAGTCGCCCTGATGCAGGCTCGCCCACAATTTCCAGTCGATTACCAGCCTGCTCATTTCGTATTATTGGAGGTCGCCGCGGAGACCGGGATTTTCGGCGGCCTGGTGTACTTTTTCTTGATGGTCGCCCCCTGGCTAGTCCTATGGTTGAACCGTCGAAAGATCGTGTTCTCAATCCCACTGATCGGCGTCACCAGTCTTCTATTGGCGGTGACTGTGATTGGATTCTTCGATTATTACACCTGGCTGCTCGCCCCGGGGAGGCTCTGGCAGTGGCTCATTTGGGGATTGTGGGGAGCTATTTATACTGTCTCCCTTCCTGGGGGTGAGCCATGATCGACTTCATGTTTATCCCGATCGCGGTGGTCTACCTGTCTGTGGTTCTTCTGCTGCTCGTGTATGGGATCAACCTGATCTATCTCACCTCAATCTCCTTGCGCAGGAAGACGCCATTGATACCTCCTCCCGAACCCGACTCCTGGCCTCTCGTCACCGTCCAACTGCCGATCTATAACGAAATCTACGTCGCCGAGCGCCTCATCAGGGCAGCAGCCGGCATCGATTACCCCCCGCATTTGTTGGAAATACAGGTTTTGGATGATTCGACAGACGAGACTACTTCGATGGTCGAGGAAGTGGTTGCCAGACTTCGAGCAGAAAACCGGATGATCACCTGCCTGCATAGAACGAACCGGGTGGGTTTCAAGTCCGGAGCTTTGGCTGAGGGAATGGGACACGCCCGAGGCGAGTTTATCGCCATCTTCGATGCAGATTTCATCCCTCCCAGGGATTTTCTGAAGCGCACGCTTCCCTATTTTCGTGACCCCAGGCTTGGTTATATCCAGACTCGTTGGGGGTATACGAACCGCAATTACTCGTACCTGACCTATCTACAAGCGTTGGCGATCGACGCGCACTTCATGATCGAACAACATGCCCGCTCGCAATCAGGCTATTTTTTCAACTTCAACGGGTCGGCAGGGATTTGGCGGAAATCTACCATCATCGATGCGGGGGGTTGGAAGAGCGACACCCTGACCGAGGATTTGGACCTGTCCTACAGGGCAATCCTAAAAGGTTGGCAGGGGCTCTATCTTAGAGACCTGGTATCTCCAGCCGAGCTCCCGGTAAGCATCACCGCCTTTCGCAGGCAGCAATACCGCTGGGCGCGTGGCAGTCTCGAATGCGCCGGGAAATACTTACCTGTGATCTGGGACTTATCCATCCCATTGTCGAAAAAGATAGAAGCCAGTCTGCACCTGCTCGGCTATGGGGTGCACCTTCTGCTTTGCCTTCTCGTCTTACTTAACCCGCTGGTACTGGCCCTGTCGTTAAGGTATGCGGGTCTGGTGTCTTTATTCGGCATCGCCGTGGTTTTCAACCTGGCGACTTTCGCCCAGGCTTTCTTTCTACTCGCAGCTCAAAAGCAGGTTGGCAAACAGTGGTGGAAATCAGTCCCAATGGTGATGTTGATGACGGCTGCGGGCACCGGCATGATGGTCAACACTGCCAGAGCCGCCATCGATATCATCCGCGGCAAGGTAGTTGGGTTCGAACGCACCCCTAAGTACGGGATTATCCAAAAAGAACAGGCCTGGGTGAACCAACGCTACCAGGTAGCCGAGGATAGCATTATCTTCTTCGAGCTGGCGTTTGCGTTGCTAAATGCAGGCACGGCAATCGCTGCGGCGATCCACCAAAATTGGATTATTGCCATTTATGCCTGCTTCTTCTGCGCCGGTCTCCTCATTATCGCCGGTCTCTCCATCCGCCAGGCCTATGAAATCAGTCACCCCTCTGTATCCGATGGATAAATTAGAGAACAGCCTCCAGAGGATGTATAGGGATGCAGATCCGTTTGAATCGAAAAGACTTGAACGGGCGATCATCCGCACCGTGGCCTACGCCGATGTCTTCGATTTCCCGCTCACTACAGAGGAGATATTCCGCCGTCTGATTGGATTGTCTGCTTCGATCGATTCGATCCGATCTTACGTTCGTTCCTCTAACCCGAATCCCAACCTGTTGAGTTACTTGGGAAGATATGTAACTTTGACCGGTCGTGAACACCTGGTTGAGACTCGCCTGGCGGGTGAGAGGATCGCGGCGGAATTATGGCCACAGGCGATCAGGTACGGAAATTTGATCGCAAATCTTCCTTACGTGAGAATGGTTGCGGTGACCGGAGCATTAGCGGTTAATAATGCCAATCACAGGGCAGATATCGATTATTTAATCGTTACCTCCCCCGACCGGCTATGGCTGTGCCGGGCGTTCGTGGTCCTGTTGGTCCGATGGGCTGCTCTCCAGGAGACTATCCTGTGCCCGAATTACTTTCTTTCGCTGCGCGCCCTGGATATCACCCCACACAGCCTGTACACCGCACAAGAAATAGCCCAGATGGTGCCCCTCTCCGGTCCACAGACGTATCGTGCAATGCGCCGGATCAATAATTGGACAGACGATTTCCTACCAAACTCGAGGTTGAATGGTAGCAGGTTTCGCAAACAGCCCGAAAAGGAAACTCAAAGGCAGCTATATGGGCAGGTTATTGGGGAACGAGTGTTCGGCAACGGGTTCGGGAGCCGGTGCGACCGATGGGAGATGGACCGGAAGATCCGCAAATTCTCACGTATCTATAAATCGAACGAAGAAGTTGATTATTCTCCCGACTGGTGCAAAGGGCACTATTCTGGTCATGGGAAAAAAACCTTGCAGGCTTACTCCGAACGCCTGATGAGTCTGAATATTCCGGATGATGAATCGTTATGGATAAGATGAGCCAGATCCTGTTCGGCCAGTCCTATTACCTGTATTTCGATAAAAAATTATGGCAGGCGATGCAGCCCTACCCGCCGCTGGGAACACTCTACGCGGCCAGCTATCTGCGCACGAAGGGATACTCCGTAGCTTTGTTCGATGCGATGCTGGCAAACTCAGAAGCGGAGTGGGCAGAGGCGCTGGAACGTTACCAGCCCGAGTACGCCATCCTGTTCGAGGATAATTTCAACTACCTGTCCAAGATGTGCCTGCTGCGTATGCGCCAGGCCGCCTTCGAGATGATAGCCATGGCCCGCCAACGAGGCTGCACCGTGATTGTATCCGGGGCGGATGCCACCGACCACCCCGCAGCATATCTGGCCCAGGGTGCAGACTTCGTCCTGCTCGGGGAAGGTGAAGAGACGCTGGGGGAATTGATCGACCGGTTGGATAACAAAACCAGCCTCTCCTTCGATTCAATCCTGGGGCTCGCCTATCATACCGGTCCCGACAAGATGGACTATCGCATCAACCCGCGACGACCCGATATCCGTGACCTCGACTCACTCCCTTTCCCGGCATGGGACCTGGTCGACGTCCACCGCTATCGAGAAATCTGGGAGAGCCGGCATGGAACCTTCTCTATGAACATGGCGACCACGCGTGGCTGCCCTTACCATTGTAACTGGTGCGCGAAACCGATCTGGGGCCAACGCTACCAGGTGCGCAGCCCAGAGAATGTCGTTGCGGAGATGTCGGTGATAAAAGAATCCTATCATCCCGATCATCTCTGGTTTGTCGACGATATTTTCGGCCTAAAACCTGGCTGGCTGGAAGAGTTCGCAAGACTGGTCCAGCATGAGCATGTGTCGATACCCTTTAAATGCCTCAACCGGGCAGACCTGCTGCTGCGAGAAGGAGAGATCGATGCCCTGAAAAAAGCCGGCTGCAAGACGGTTTGGATCGGGGCCGAATCGGGTTCTCAGAAGATCTTAGATGCCATGGAGAAGGGCACCCGGGTGGATCAAATTCGCGCCGCCTCTCAACAATTGAGGGCAGCCGGGATCGAAACCGGCTTCTTCCTGCAATTTGGCTATCCAGGCGAAACCCGCCAGGACATCGAGATGACCTTTCAATTAGTGCGCGAATGCCAGCCGGACGATATCGGCATGTCGGTCTCCTACCCGTTGCCGGGAACGCCGTTTTATGACCGGGTGGTCTCGCAGCTGGGCGAAAAGCGCAACTGGACGGATTCGAACGACCTGGCCATGCTGTATCACGGACCATACACCACCGAATTCTACCGGCAGCTGTACCGGGTCCTGCACAAGGAATTTCGCTCCCGGAAAACAATCCGCCGGCTGCTCACATCCCAGACACAAGAAAAGCCGACCTTGAATAAATTATTCAAATTAGCCGCCAATCTGGCGACGCTGCCCTTCGAACGATGGAAATTAGAGAAACTTGCCCGCCGCCCCCACCCGGGAAATATCCTGGCTGAAGCCGGACTCTCACCGGAATCGGCTGCCCAACCGTCTCCACAAGAGCAGTAAGCCTTGGACAACCACCTGGAAAGCACGTTCGAGTTCATCTGTCCATCCTGCCGGGGCCCTTTAGTCTGGGAATCAAAGGAAAAAGCCTGCTGCCCGGCCGATGGGCGGGTCTACCGGAGAGAGGCAGGCATCTGGCGCTTTCTACTTCCGGAGCGGTGGGAATATTACCGGCAGTTTATCGAGGAGTACGAGTGCGTGCGAAAAACCGAAGGCCGGGGGATGGACGATCCCCGTTACTACCGGCAGTTGCCCTTTCGGGATATATCCGGGCGGTTTACCGCCGATTGGCGCATCCGCTCGCGCAGTTTTCAGGCATTGGAAGAGGGGCTAATCGTACCGCTCGAGGCCAGTGCGAACCGGCCGTTGAAGATCCTGGACCTGGGCGCCGGGAACTGCTGGCTCACTAATCGCCTAGCCCAGCGCGGCCACCAGATTGCCGCCGTGGATTTGCTGACCAATGCCCGCGACGGGCTGGGCGCCCATCCCCAATATCAAACCCGGTTTACATCCATCCAGGCAGAATTCGAGCGCCTGCCGTTTATAGATGACCAGGTCGATCTGGCCATCTTCAACGCCTCCTTTCACTATGCGGAAGATTACGGGTCAGTCCTGCGGGAGACAGTGCGCGTCCTGACCCCCAAAGGGCAACTGGTTCTACTGGATTCTCCGGTGTACAACGATCCGACCAGTGGGGACGCCATGGTCCGTGAACGGGAGCAAATCTATCAACAAAAGTTTGGTTTCCCCTCCAACGCGCTCTCCAGCCTGAATTTCTTGACTTACTCACAGATGGACGAGCTGGCCGATCGGCTCGGTCTCGAGTGGGAGATCCGAGAACCATTCTACGGCATACGCTGGGCCCTTCGACCTTTGAGAGCCAGGCTGACGGGTAAGCGGGAGCCAGCCAGGTTCCTCCTGATCACCGGGCGGAGGCTCGAGCGGTGAACCTGACCGGCTGGATCTCACTGGTTGCCGGCGCGCGTGAACGCCTCAACCAATCGGTCACGGCGAACGAAGCCGATCGACCTGGGATAGCCGGTTCAATTGCCATCCAGCGGTTGGGATTAAATTCCCTGTGGTTATTCCTAACCCGGATCGGATCCCAACTGTTACTGATGGTATTTTCTGTAATCGTCGCCCGCCAGCTGGGGGCGTCCGGTTTCGGGCAGCTGGCTTTGATCCTCAGTGTTTTGACCATCGCCAACGTATTCTGTACTTTTGGCATAGACACGCTGCTGATCCGGGATATCGCCCGGAACCGGGCGATGCCGGTGAATTTCCTGGGAGAATCGGTCTGGTTGCAGCTGGGGATTTCAGCGGTTGCTATCGCCACCATTTATATTCTTACGGGCCGGTCGGCGCAATTTCAACCGGGATTGGCGCCACTGGTGGTGATTTATAGCCTGGCACTTATCCCCCTGGCTTTCTACAGCGTATTCAGCGCGGCATTGCGTGGCTACGAGCGAATGGACCTGTTCCTGCTGGTGAATCTCGTTATCGCCGCCTTCCAGTTGCTTGGGGCGGTGATCCTGGTAACCCTGAATGGCGGCCTCGAATTTCTCATCGGGCTTATGTTGGCCGTGCAGCTGATTGGAACTGTCCTGGCAGGGATGCTTTGTCATACACGACTGCCTGGATTTCACCTGGGTTGGCAGATCGATTTTTCACGGATGGAAAAACTCCTCCACGCCGCCTGGCCGTTCGCGTTGCTCACCGGAATCGGCGTGGTTTTCCAGCGGATTGGAATCCTCCTGGTCGCCCATTTCTTGGATTATTCTTCGGTTGGATGGTTTTCAGCGGCGTCGCGAGTCGTCGAAGCCGGCAAGGTGATCCACTTCGCACTCTTGGGTGCATTGCTTCCCTTTCTTTCCAGGTCTGCCACCACAAAATCACTCGCCATCCGAGACAGCCTCAACCGGATTTCACTCTACGGCTTGCTGGCGGCTTCTTTCTCCATTGCTCTGGTTGTCAGCGCCCTGGCTTCCCCGATCATCCTGGGGCTATATGGGGCAGGCTATCAGCCTGCCGTCGAAGCGCTGAGAATCCTGGTGTGGGGTCTCGTCCCGTTTTCCTTAGCTGCCTGGGCTTCTGTTAATCTGGTAACGGGCGGGCAGGAATGGCGCAGCCTTCAGGTCAGCGCGATGGCACTGTTAGCGACCATAATGCTCGGGATTGGCTTGATCCAACGAGAAGGCCTGAACGGCGCCTGCCTGGCGATCCTGTGCGGTGAGACCATCCTGGCAGGTTTGTATATCGTTTATCTGCGAGGGCGAACCGGTGAAGACGCCCGCTAATTTCCCTTCGCCCGGTCACACCATGGAGCAGCAATCCGGCGACATCGCCGAAGCCTTTTCCCGCACCGCCGGTAAATACGATCGTTTCGCCGAAGACCATCCCAACCTGGCGCGCATGCGCGGGAAAGTCTACACCCACCTGCTTCGTTATCTGAAGCCGGGCGCGCGCCTCCTGGAACTCAACGCGGGCACCGGCACCGACGCGATTTACCTGGCGCAGCAGGGCTTTACCGTTCATTCGACCGACATTGCCGCGGGTATGTTGAGTCTGCTCCACCAAAAAATCGAACGCCTCG
The DNA here is from genome assembly GCA_035291645.1 of Anaerolineales bacterium. Taxonomy (GTDB): domain Bacteria; phylum Chloroflexota; class Anaerolineae; order Anaerolineales; family UBA4823; genus DATDRQ01. The sequence goes on along the minus strand of DATDRQ010000384.1, from coordinate 1,137 downwards.
GCCTGGGCGACCGGCTGACCGTCCAGGAGTGCTCGTTCACGGAGCTGGATGGCGTCCAGGGGGGGCCATTCGAGGCGGTTTTCTCCAACCTGGGCGGGCTGAATTGCATCCCCGACCTGCGCCTGGTGACCCGGCAAATACCAGGTCTGCTGCGCCCCGGCGGTCTGATCACCGTGGTGCTGATGCCGCCCATCTGCCCCTGGGAGCTGGTTTACGCTTTCACCGGAAACTTCCGGTTCGCCTTCCGCCGGCTGTCCCGCGGGGGCACGCCTACCCACCTGGAAGGGATTTATTTCAAGACATATTACTTCACCCCACGGGAGGTGATCGCTGCCTTCGGTCCGGCATTTTCCACCCTGGCCGTCGAAGGCCTTTCTGTTTTTGCGCCGCCCGCGGAGAGCAAGAATCTGGCCTGGCGGCGCCCGCGCCTCTACCGCACCCTGTGCAAGCTGGACGACCACCTGGCGCAGCGCGCCCCGTTCTGCGGCTGGGGCGATTTTTTCATCCTGTCCATGCGCTATAAACCATTAACGGCGATGAAAACCAGAACTGAAACCGCAGATAAACACTGATAAACACAGATTTAAAAAACGAACCAGACCAGAATTACGGTCAAAATCTGTGTCCATCTGTGTGTATCTGTGGTTAATCACGGACAAATGTTAAAATACTAAAGTGCTGAGATAGCATGCCTTTTCCGAATTACCCCGACAAATACAGTTCTCCGGCGGTCCTGACTGCTCAAGAGATGATCGCCTTCCGGCGCAGCCTGGGGCGTATGCCCGGCATAGAGCCGCCGGAAGGCGTGATCCTGTGCCTGCAGCGCGGCCTGCCGGAACGCCTGCGCTTTCGCTACCCGCTGCGCCGGGCCGGCCAGCTGATGGGCGACCTGTATCTGCTTCGGCGAAGCGGTGGAAAGGCCGCCGTCCTGACGAATTTCGGCATCGGCGCCTCGTTGATCGGGGCGCTGGCTGAAGAAATGATCGCCTGGGGGGTGATTCGCCTGGTCTCGATCTCCTGGGCGGGAGGACTGCAATCTGATCTATCGCCCGGATCGATCGTAGTGTGCGATCGGGCCATTCGCGACGAGGGGACCTCCCACCATTATCTGCCGCCCGGCAGGTACGTGGAAGCCAG
>DATDRQ010000383.1:0-4211 GCA_035291645.1 Anaerolineales bacterium | reverse complement strand
CACGAGAATTTCTTCGTGTTCTACAACGCGGTCACCAACACGATTAACGTCCTCTATCGCCGCCGGGATGGCAGCTACGGCTTGATCGAACCGGAAGTGGCTTAAATCGATCGATAAATATTTACAAGATTGGCTCACCCTCGAATAGGGTGAGTTTTTTATTCAGAGCTCCAAGTTGACTAAGCCGGATTAACCGGGTACACTTCTCGAACTTGTTGACCTGGAGCTGTAGAAAATGAACAACGAGAACAACTATAAGATTTACGAGCTGGCTGCCCTGTTTTCCGAAGCCGAGATCGATGAAAACCAGATCGCATCTGCGGTACGCCAGATATTGACGGCCGTTGGGGAGGATGCCTCCCGGCAGGGATTGAGGCGCACTCCTGAACGCGTGGCACAGATGTACGGCGAGCTGTTAGCGGGGTACCGCACCGACCCTATCGATCTGGTGAACGAGGCGATCTTCGACGTCACGTACGATGAAATGGTGGTGGTGCGCGATATCGAGTATTACAGCCTGTGCGAGCATCACCTGCTGCCTTTTACCGGCAGGGCGCACGTCGCCTACATCCCCAAAGGGAAAGTGATCGGTCTTTCGAAGATCCCGCGCATCGTGGATCTGTTCGCCCGCCGCCTCCAGATGCAAGAACGCATGACGCGCCAGATCGCCGACTTCGTCGCCGAGCTGCTCGACCCGCACGGGGTGGCGGTTGTCGTCGAGGGCTTCCATATGTGCGCCATGATGCGCGGGGTACAGAAACACGAAGCGCGCATGACCACTTCAGCCATGCTGGGGGCGTTCCGTGCCAGCATCGCCACCCGCCAGGAGTTCCTGGACAACATCTCGCGGGGTGCCAGTCCGCTGAGATTCTAAGCCTGCAATAGGAATTGCACCGCTTTCAAAATTACTTGCGATCCGGCAAGCTCAAATCTTCCCGGATGCGCAAGGGGGTGGTCTGAGAAAAACGCCGGGCGATGGCACTCAATGTCTCGCCGCGCAGCGGGTGCGTATAGTCAGGGAGGAGTTCGGAGAGCGGGATGCACACGTGCGCCTGTTCCCAAAGACCCTCATCGATCGTAATCCCATCATAAACCAGGATATCCAGGTCAATCGTGCGCGGCGCGTTAGGGTTATCGGTTCGCACCCGGCCCAGGCGTTCCTCGATAGGTCTGAGTACTCCCGCCTGTAACTCATCCATCGATAACCAGGTCTTCACCCGCGCGGCTGCGTTGAGGAAGTCAGGCCCGGGACTGCCGACCGGTGGAGTCTCCCAGATCCGGGACAGGGCTTCTAACTGGACGGCCTTCCGAAGCATGGCGACTGCCCGGGGGAGGTTTTCCTCTGGCCGGATATTCGATCCGAGTCCGAGGAATACCTGGTGACTCTCATCCTTCCCGGCTGCGTTCAATTTCGACTCCCACGCTGCGGGCGAAGCGGGCTGCTCCCGGTTTCTCCACTCGAACCCGCACCTTGATAACATTCGGCTCCTCCAGGCACAGACGGGCGATGTCTTCCGCCAGCGCTTCTACGGTATATCGCTGGGAGGTCTCGGCGTGCGCCTGGGCTTTCTTGGCGATCGTCCGGTAGCTGACGCTATCGGCGATATCATCCGTCAGTCCCGCCTTGCGCAGGTCGACAAACAACGTGATATTCAGATTGATATTCTGGGGTTTTTCACGTTCCCAGTCATTAATGCCGATAATGCCGCGTACCAGCAGGTCGTTGATAAATACTTGATCCATTTTCTCTCCAATATTTGGTCGTTGATTCCCCTTAAATAAGATGCCGGCCCCCATCGACGTGGATGATCTCACCGGTGATATATGCCGGCCCATCCAACAGGAAGATCAGGGCTTGGGTAACCTCCTCTAGGTCTGCCCACCGCCCGGCAGGGATTTCCTCCAGATGGTAGAACGAATCGATCCCCTCATCGGCGGGAAGGATGGCGCCAAGCGCCAGACCGTTGACGGTGATGCGAGGGGCCAGGGCGACTGCCAGGGAGCGAGTCAAAGCAGCCAGGGCTGCCTTGCTGATCGTGTAAGGCAGGTGATCGCATCCAGGCCGGGTGGCGCGCCAATCTAAGATATTGACGATGCGGCCTGCCTCTCCCGGTGGCAGGGTGGCGGCGAAAGCCTGGCTTAGCATGAATGGGGCGGTCAGGTTGATCGCCAGGTGTTCCTCCCACGCCTCCAGCTTAGTGTTTTCCAGCGTGAGTGGCTCGAAAATGGCCGCATTGTTAATCACGGCGTACAGCGGGCCGAAATTGAGGGCCCGGGAGACCAGCTGTTTGGCTTTGATCGGCTTCCGGAAATCGGCTTGCAGCAGGTGGGCGGTTTTACCAATCGCCTGGACCTCGGAGCGCAGCGATTCGGCTTGCTCAATCGATCCGCGATAATGGATGACAACATCTGCTCCCCGGCCGGCCACAGCCAGGGCCAGGCTGCGGCCTACCCGCACCGCGCCTCCGGTGATAAGAACGGTTTTCCCCTGCAGGCTCATGCCTCCACCAACGCCCGAGTAACCCGTTCCAGGCGCTCGCGCGCCTTTCTGGCGACCTCGCCAAGGATCGGATCTTCTCTTAGTGAACCGACCGCCAGCATCACCTCCGGGTTGATGAACCTTATGATGGCCCCACCGGCATCGCCGTGTTCTACCGTGACATTGCAAGGCAACATCTGTCCTGTCAATGCATCCTGGGAGAGCGACCGGTAGGCAAGCGCAGGGTTGGAGGCGCCAAGGATCGCATAGGGCCGGAATTCCACCCCCAGTTTTTCCTGCATCGTCGCCCGAACGTCGATCTCGGTCAGGATGCCAAACCCTTCAGCCTTCAGGGCCGCGGTCACTTTTTCTATGGCCTGCGCGTATGGCAAACCCAGGTGAACCTCGAAGCCGATCTCGTCCGCCATGCTTCGTCCCTCCTTTGCCAATGGACATCTTGGGTTAACAGAATTATATGTAGAACTGCCTGGCCTGTCTACAAGGCTGGATATTATCTCGCCTGTTTCCAGGTTCTATGATTCAGGGCAAGGAAATGAAGGCGAAGATCGAATCCGGGGATCAGGTCCGCCAGCTCTGGAGCAGCCAGGGGGATTGGGCGAGGTTCGAGCGCCTGCACCTGTATACCACCCAGGTAGTTCAGGGTTTCCGCCTTGGGGCAGCGAACTTCTGTTCGGTGAGAATGAGTCTGAGCGTGACCAGACGCTCGAGGTATGTTACTCCTGGCAGCTGGATAAGCAGAGGCAGCGGTACAACGCCATCGATTACGTCTCACTCGGTTCGATATCAGGGCCAATACTGTTCACGATCGCGGCCAGGGCGGCTTGGCGCTCAGCAGGGGCTGTGGGGAGGCTCGCCTGCAGCAGGCTGCGCAGCGTATCCGCTCCACTGATCAGCAGCTCTTGGATACCGGCATCATCGTATTGGGATGAAAGGTAATCCATGACAGCCTCTGTCGGACCGATAAACATATCCTGCGGTCTGATCCTCTCCATCACGCCGGCTTGCTCGAGCATCTGGCGCACGGGCATGATCATACGCATCAGCATGAAGCGCACGTTTCGACTTTTTAATTCTTCGTCAAGTTCAACCAGCATATCGGCGCTGGGTACATCCAGATCGGTCGTCGCGCCCAGGTCGAGCAACACGGCCTTGACTGGCTCGGCGCTGGACAGCAACTCGGCAATGATTGCCTCACGGATCCCCGCTGCATTGGCGAAGAACAGGCCGTTTTCCGGCCGCACGATCAGCAGGCCTGGCACGGTTATGTTTTCCGGATGCCGCCGGATGTCGCTGAACTGTAGGCTGTTGGGCACCCGTCCCAGCACGGCCAGCCGGGGATGGCTGGCGCGCCAGACCAGGGCAATCTGGTTGTCAACATCGTGGTTGAGGAGCTCCACCAGCCGCGTACGCACGACAAGGTTGTGCGGCAGGTGCGGCCGGTGCAGCTTGGTCTGCAGAAGGATTTGATTCTGATCAGGCATATTGGTGGAATGACTTGTATAAGGGTATTTTACACGAAAACATTTTCACCTGACCGGTGAGAAAGCCATGAATTGGATGATAGCCTTCTTGCTGGGATGAAGTCGAATTGAGTAGGGGTAGATGGCTCGTTCTGGTAGCGAATGTATTAGATATGCTCGCCTAAGCCATGCCTTGAGGGACCAGCCGCGCGCACAGAACTACGCCGGAAACCAGATCGCGGGGAAGCCAG
>DATDRQ010000382.1:0-2262 GCA_035291645.1 Anaerolineales bacterium | reverse complement strand
GGGATCGGGCGCGAGCTCACCCGCGCCCAGGCGGCAAAATCCACGGACATCCGGGTGGTCCAAACACTGGTCCAGCTGGCGGGCCGCTTCGACCGCTGGCTGGCGATCCCCGGCTCGAACCTGGTGTTTGTCTTCGGCCTGCTGCTCGCCTGGCTGCGCGGCTGGCCGATCCTGGGCTTCCTGCAGGGCGCTGCCTCCAACTGGCTGCCGGTCTCTCTCCTGCTCTACCTGGCAGTCTTTCCACTGGTGCTCTCCATCCTCTACCTGGTGGGGATGAAGCCGTTCTGATGGAAGAAAACCTGCTTTACCGCAAGATCGCCGTTTCTATCCGCCAGGAGATCCTGGAAGGCCGGCTCAAGCCCGGAGACCGCCTGCCACCCGTGCGCGCCATGGCCGCGCGCTGGAACTGCACCCCTGGAACGGTCCAGCACGCTTATCAAGAACTGGCGCGCCAGGGATTGGTGAGCGGGCAGGCCGGGCGCGGCACGCGCGTGGTCGCGCAGCTGCCGGAAAGCCTGAACAGCCTGCCCCCGCTGCGGCGGGCCGCCCTGGCGCACCGCGCCGAGGGCTTCCTGCTGGAAGCGGTCACCTCCGGTTATTCGGTCGAGGAGGTCGAGGCCGCCCTGCGCCAGGCCATGGACCGCTGGCGCGCCTTGGAGCGCCAGCCGCTCCTGCCGGACGAAGCCGCCCTGCGTTTCGTCGGCAGCCATGACCTGGTGATCACCTGGCTGGCGAGCCACTTTCCCGAGGTGGTGCCCGGCTGGGGCCTGCAGCTGCGCTTCGCCGGCAGCCTGGGCGGTCTGATCGCGCTGGCCGAGGGCCAGGCCGACCTGGCCGGCAGCCACCTGTGGGACGAGCAGAGCGATACCTACAACCAGCGCTTCGTGCGGCGGGTGCTGCCCGGCCGGCGTACAGCCCTGGTGACCCTGGCGCACCGGCGCTTCGGGCTGATCCTGCCGCCCGGCAACCCCCAGGGTGTTCACACCATCCAGGACCTCGGGCGCCCCGGGTTGCGCTTCGCCAACCGCCAATCCGGCTCCGGGACGCGCGTCTGGCTGGACCTGGCGCTGCGCCGGGCCGGTCTTCAATCCGATCAGATCCAGGGTTATACCGATGAGAGGGCCACCCATACGGCGGTGGCGCGGGCGGTGGCGGAGGGGGAAGCCGATCTGGGGGTGGGGCTGGAAGCAGCCGCCAGCAGCTACGGCCTGGACTTCATCTTCCTGGCGCACGACCGTTACGACTTGGTCATCCCGGCCGCCACGATGGAGCGCCCGCCGGTCCATGCCCTGGTCGGCTGGCTGCAAGATGCGCAGACGAAGAAAGTGATCGAGTCCTTGGGGGGTTATGAAACAGGGGCGACCGGCCGCGTCGAGTGGGTGGAATAAACCTGGCGCAAACCGACTTCATTTGTGGGTGGGGGTTTTCCAATGATGGGTTGATCCGAACGTTATTTGGGACGTCATTTCGAGGAGCGTTATTTCCGACGAGAAATCCCTGAAGCTTGCTTGATCAAGCTCGCCTTTCATGGATTTCTCGCTTCGCTCGAAATGACATTTCGTGTAATGAGACGTTGGGGTTACCAGCCGCCGGGTTTATCCGCCGACCGTTTTTAGCTGGACAAATCCCTGGATTGTAAATATACTTGCAGCGGTACAATTGATACATTACCGTTGCCTGCCATGAACCAGGACTTAGCCGAGATCATCCTGCTTTCCCTGCAAGTCTCCGGGATCGCCCTGCTGTTGAGCGCTATCGTCGGCCTTCCGCTGGGCGCCCTGTTGGGTCTGGCGCGCTTTTCCGGGCGCAGGGTCGTCACCGCCCTGCTCTACACCGGGATGGGCTTCCCGCCGGTGGTGGTCGGGTTGTTCGTTTACCTGCTGCTTTCCCGCTCCGGGCCGCTGGGGCAGCTCGATTGGCCGGTCATCCCGCAGCTGTTTACTCCCGGCGCGATGATCCTGGCGCAGACGATCATCGCCTTTCCCCTGGTGGCTGGTTTCACCATGGCGGCGGTGATGGGCGTCGAACCGCAGCTGCGTATGCAGGTGCTCTCGCTGGGGGCGACCAGGGGGCAGGCGGTGGCGGCCATCCTGCGCGAGGCGCGTGTCGGCGTAGTGGCCGCCATCGTGGCCGGTTTCGGCAGCATCATATCCGAAGTAGGGGCGGTGATGCTGGTGGGCGGCAACATCGCCGGCCGCACGCGGGTGATGACTACCGCCATCGTCCTGGAAACCCGCCAGGGCAACTTCGACCTGGCGATCG
>DATDRQ010000381.1:0-5416 GCA_035291645.1 Anaerolineales bacterium | reverse complement strand
CCGCCAGCCATCTTCTGTAAGAGCTCGCCGGCCGCCCGGCCCTCCGGGGAGCTCATCGCATCTTGAATGGAAGCGAAGGAGTCGAAAAACAGCTCGTGGATTAAGAAAACCGGTCGCGCCCCGTAGAGCAGGTGCTCGACGCGGCAGGTTGCCTCCCGCTGCAGGCCGGGCATGCGCTCCGAAAGGTGCAGGAACTGAGGCCACATCTCATCGAACAACGCCTCATCCTCAACCTGCTCGACCAGGATGACTAGCTTGTGCATCACGGCTCCTTCCGGGCCTGATTATACACCGCAGGAATAGGAATTATCCCTCTGGTAAAGTACGCCGAATTAAGAGTGCCGGTGTATTAATCCTCAAATGCGATTACCCAAAATACCCCGAAGAAGCGATGGCCAATGATTAGATTTCTATAAGAATGCCTTTGCCCATTTGTAGGGAGGTTTTTCAACCAGTTGAAACGTGGTATGATTGCCCCTCAATGGAGAATCCGCTCCATCTTAGCGTTCACGGATAGAATAGAATGGACGATAAAATTACTATTATTGAAGGACCTACCCCCACCTTCGAGTCGGTCTCCGACGGCTGGGTGCTTGGCCTGGCCGAGAGCCCGACCCTGGGCGAGGTGGCGCTGACGAGACTGCGCACGTACAATGGTCCAGCCCTGGTGGAACGCTGCCACCGGGCCTGGCGCATCCGCCAACCGATCAATCTCGAGTTTCGCAACGAAGATGGGCTGCAGACCCAGGCGCCGATCGTCGCCGCCCGCTACGTCGAAACCGAGGAAGGGCACCTGCTGCTCTTGTGGGTGCGCCTGACCAACGAAGAGGTGCAGCTGGAGTTTGGTTACGAAGATGACCTGGGTGACGGCGAGGACGACGACCCCAGCTTCCCAGACTGGACTTCTTGATCCATTGTTACCGTCAAGGCAAGAGACCCGGTTTTTCCCGGGTCTTTTTTCTTTCCAACATTCGGAGATCATGCTACACTGGGAAAAACCGCTCAGGAGTAAGGGGCCATGTCTGTATCCAGCCTTGTCCGAACCGAACTCAAAGAGGGGGTTTGGAGGATAACGCTCGACCATCCGAAAGCGAACGCCTTCAACGACGAGATGGTCGCCACTCTCCAGTCCGCGCTCAAGCAGGCCGCCCGCGATGATCGGGTGCGCTGCGTCTTGCTGACCGGCGCCGGCAAATTCTTCAGCACCGGAAGAGATCTGAAGGGCGTCCCCCTGGAGGGGGACGAATCTTTCCGGGAGCACCTGCTGAAAACCTTTAACCCGATCATCCTCCAGATCAGGGGCCTGCAAAAGCCGGTCATCGCCGCAATCAACGGGGCTGCTGCGGGAGCCGGGCTGGGCATCGCCCTGGCCTGCGATCTGCGCATCGCCTCCACCGCGGCGCGCTTCGTGGTCGGCTTCCAGGGGATCGGGTTGAGCCTCGATTCTGCTGTGTCGCTGCTCCTGCCGGCCTTGATCGGCCTAGGACGGGCGGCAGAGTTCACCTTCTCCAACACCCCGATAACAGCCCAGCAGGCCTTCGAGTGGGGGCTGGTCAACCGCCTGGCGCCGCCGGAGGAACTCAATGACCAGGCGGCTGCCTGGGCGGCCGAGCTGGCCAGAGGCCCGGTCCACGCCATGGGGTTGGCGAAGCGCGCCTTCAACCGGGCGGTGCTGCCCAACCTGGAGCAGGTGCTGGACTACGAAGCCCACCTCCAGGATATCGCCGGGCGGGGCGCCGAGTTCAAGGAAGGTGTGAACGCCTTCCTGGAGAAGCGCCCGCCGCAGTACGCCTGATTCTATGCCAACCAACCTGCCGCCCGAGTATTTCGAGGTCGAGAAGCGCTACCGCGCCGCTCAAACCCCGGCCGAGAAGGTGGTTTTACTCGAAGAGCTGATCGGCACCGTTCCAAAGCACAAGGGCACCGATAAACTGCGGGCTGACCTGCGGCGGCAATTATCCAGACTCAAAGATGAAGCTCAGGCTCACAAGAAGCACGGCGGGCACCACACTTCATTCCACATCGAGCGGGAGGGCGCCGGTCAGGTGGTGGTGATCGGCCCAACCAACGCCGGCAAGTCCGCCCTGGTCGCCGCCCTGACCCACGCAGAGCCGCAGGTCTCCCCCGCCCTGTACACCACCTGGAAGCCCACCCCAGGCATGATGGAGGTGGAAAATGTCCAGGTGCAGCTGGTCGATACCCCTTCCACCGACCGCGAGTACCTGGAGCCTGAGCTGTTCGACCTGATCCGCCGGGCAGACCTGCTGCTGCTGGTCATCGACCTGCTGGAAGATCCGCTCCAGCAGCTGGACGATACCCTGACTATGCTCGATCAGCACCACATCGTCCCGGCCCAGTTTAAGCCCGCTGCTGGCGCGCTAGACCGCTCTGCGCCGGACCGCGCCGCTTACCTACCGCTGGTCGTTGCGATCAACAAGTACGACGACGCGCGCATGGACGATCTATTCCAGATCTGCTGCGAGCTGCTGGAAGGCCAATGGTCCTTGCTGCCAGTCTCTGCTACCACAGGTCGCAACCTGGACTGGCTAAAACACGTGATCTTCACCCACCTGGATATCATCCGGGTGTATGCCAAACCCCCCGGAAAAGAGGCCGACCTGAACCGGCCATTCGCGCTCAAGCGCGGCAGCACGGTGAACGACCTGGCGGGAAAAGTCCACCGGGATTTCTTCGAGAAGCTGAAATCTGCCCGGGTGTGGGGCAGCACCGCCTTCGAGGGGCAGCGGGTGTCTCGCGATTACGTGCTACAGGACGGGGACATCGTGGAGTTGCGCAGCACCTGAGCAAACCGCCCCAGGTTACTGTCCCAGTCCTGCATCTGATCGGCGGTTTGCTCGTTTGATTGGCCGTCAAGCGCCTGGACTTACTAAAAAATATCAGCCAATCACCTAACCAGCGCGCGAATAAATCGTACCGAAGGCGAGCGCACCGAAGACCAGCACGTCCAGCACGCCGGCCACGAACACCTGCCTTGGCTCGCGGGTATCCGCCAGTCGCAGGTCCGGGTAGATGCCTTCGACCGCAAGCAGGGGGCCGCCCAGCCAGGCGAACAATGTGCCGCCCAGCAGCCCGCCCAGGTGCCCCCAGTTGTCGATTCCCGGCTGCAGGCCGATCATGAAGTTAATCACGGCGATCACGATGATGTTGTTCAGGGCGCGCCGCGCCGAGCCGCCCAGCAGGCGCTGGTTATGATACAGGAACACACCTTCCGCGCCTAGCAGGCCGAAGATGGCTGTCGACGAGCCCAACGAGGGCGCCTCCGAGAACATGAACGACACCACATTCCCGGCAAACCCGGCCAGCAGGAAGAGGGCGATAAACCGCCCGTGACCGTAATGTCGCTCCAACCCCGGGCCGAAGATGAACAGGGCGTACATATTGAACCCCAGGTGCAGGATCGAGCCGTGCAGGAACATGGGAGTGAACAGCCGCCACAATTCCCCGCTTACGATCAGTTCGTTGGCCTTCAAACCCATCGCCGCGACCAGATCCACGCCGTAGATCGACTGGCTGGCTAACTGCAGGAGATAGATCAGCACGTTCAGGCCCAGCAGTGTATAGGTGACGAATGGCCGCGTTTGCGGGATACTGACCAGGGCGCGCTGGGGTTCCGGTGGTGCGATGGGAGGGCGCGTCGAGTCAAAATCCTGATAAGGCGGAGATTGGGTGTCTGGACGGTTTGGATCTTCGATCACAGGGATACCTTTCGGTGGTTGACCCGGTGGTGCTCGGCGCGGATGATCGCTAAGATCGTGTCTACCGCTTCATCGAGCCGGTCTTCCTGGTTTACCACCACATAATCAAACTCCCCCAATCGCTTGAGTTCCTGTCGAGCGGTGGCGATGCGCAACTTGAGCCCCTCCGGAGTCTCCGTCTTGCGCTGCTTAAGGCGTTGGACCATCTCCTCCTCGTTTTGGGTGGTGACGAAGATCAGCAGCGCCCCAGGGCAGATCTCGCGAATCCGGGCTGCTCCCTGGACGTCGATGCGCATGATCACGTCCATACCGCTGGCCAGCGCCTGGCGGACCTGGTCCTTCGGGATGCCTTTGTAGTCGTTGTATACGATCGCATACTCCAGCAGCTCACCCTGTTCGATCGTCTCTGCGAATTGGTCAGAGGTCATAAATAAATAATCTACTCCATGCACTTCTTCCGGTCGCGCCGCGCGGGTAGTAGCGGTTACCACGAAGTGTACCGGCAAGCTGCGCAACTTCATGCGCTGGATGATGCTGTCCTTACCCACTCCTGAAGGGCCGGATATCACGATCAACAGGGGTTCCTGCTCCACCGGACGAAAAGGATCGGTAGTGCGGGTCATCACAGGCAACCTCTCTAAAAGGTATAATCAGGCACAAGAACAAGTAATGGAGAACACTTGATGCCCAATTACGAATTCCGGTGTCTGAACTGCAAACGCCGTTTTGAAGTATACCTGTCCTACAACGATTATGGCAAGCTTAGCTTGCAGGGCAAGCAAAGTTTGCCAGGCAAGCCAAGTTTGCACTGTCCCCACTGTCAGAGCGATCGGGTCCAGCGGCGCATCGGCCGGGTACGTTTTGCCCGCTCCGAAGAAAGCCGCCTGGACTCCCTGGCCGATCCGGACAGCCTGGCCGGGCTGGAGGATGACCCGCAGGCCATGGCGCGCATGATGCGCCAGATGAGCTCCGAGATGGGTGAGGAACTCGGCCCCGAATTCGATGAAGTCGTCGACCGCCTGGAGGCCGGGCAGAGCCCGGAGGAGATCGAGTCCGCCATCCCCGACCTCGGCAGCGAGGCCGGCGGGTTGGGAGACGACTTCGGAGATTGAGCCGGTTTGATCGGCGCGCCTGACCGGCTCCAGCAGCTAGGCTGCCCGGCTCAGGTCCTTCTCCCCAAGCCTCTCCACGACCACCTGCCGGATGGCAGCCTGCACCATCTTGGGCGTCTGGGCAGCATCGATGGTCACCCAGCGCCCCGGCTCGGCCTGGGCCAGCTGCTGATATCCCCGGCGCGCCCGCCGGTGGACCTCCAGGTCATAGGCATCCATCCGGTTCCATTCCCCGCCCTGCGCCCGCCGGCGCAGGCCAACCTCGACGTCCAGGTCTAGCAACAGCGTCAAATCCGGCTTCAGCCCGCCAGTGGCGAAGTCGATCAGGCTCTGGATGTGCGCCAGGTCGTTTTGGTGACCATACCCCTGGTAAGCCAGGGTGGAATCCGCATAACGATCGCAGATCACCACGCCGCCCCGTTCCAGGTGCTTCAGAATCACCTGCTCGACCAGCTGGGCGCGCGCCGCCAGGAACAGCAGGGTCTCCGTGCGCGGGTGCATCTCGCTGTTCTCCAGCCTGGAGAGGATGGCGCGGATCTGATCGCCGATCGCAGTCCCCCCGGGCTCGCGGGTGATTAATACCTCGTA
>DATDRQ010000380.1:0-2762 GCA_035291645.1 Anaerolineales bacterium | reverse complement strand
GCGCTTTTTCCGAACCTGAAGCGCACGCACGAGTACTGTGTCGTGCTGGGTTACGTCGATTTCACCGGAGAAGCGGGCACGGCCTGGGTGTTGGTCAGCGGCCCCACCGAATCGGGGGAATACCAGACGGACGGCGGACCTTTGTTCAACCAGGCCTGTACGCAATAATGACCGCAAATTTGTGCGGAGCGGATGCAGAACCCGTGAACCCTGAAAACTTCGGCTGGGCGCCGATCGTCTTGTTCACCTGGCCCTTCGGGTTGATCGCCTACCTGCTGCTGCGCGATCAGACCGTGCAGTTGTAACCCTTAATCCGTAGGGCGGGATTCCATCCCGCCGGGTGCCTTTACCGCCGAAGACCGGCGGCTTGGGAAAGCCGCCCTACGGAAAACCGCCCTACGAAGATCCAATTGTAGGGCGGGATTCCATCCCGCCGGGTGCCTTTACCGCCAGCGCGCCAGCAAGTCCTCCCCGCGGTAGAACGACCAGGCCACCACGAACAGCGCCGCCTGTGAGAAGGCCAGCCAGGCTAGCAGAACCGCCAGGATCACCGCCGCCCAATCCAGGAACTTCGGCACGGTACCTTTCCAGTAAGACAGCTTCTCCTGGTAAGCGGCAAGGCGGGCGTCGTAGTCGTCCAGCAGCCCACGGTAGGTCTGGATGGAGGCCTCCCAGTTAGCAAAGCCGGTGGTGAGCGTCTCAAGCGTGTCCTGGGTCAGCTGGGAGAGGTTGTGGATCTTCTCGCGCACCTCACTGACCTGATCTTGCAGCCCCTGGACGGTGCCCGCCAGCTCGTCGAGCGTCTCCACTCCCGGCACCTCGATGTTGATCAGCGGCAGCTCGTTGAGCGATTCGATCCGCTCTTTGAGGCCGAGCAGCGCCCCCTGCAAGGATTCGATCCCGCCCTCCACCCGGTCGAGCAGCGGGGTGACGGTCGAATCCACCCGGTCGACCACCTCCGTCACAACCTGGGCGTTCTCCAGGGCGTCCAGCCCGGTTCGTTCGAGTATCCCCTGGAAGAGGTCGATCTGCACCTGGGCCGAATCGAGCTCGGCGCCAACAGCCTTTAGATCCTGGCGGGACTGCGCCAGGTCCGCCTCCAGGGCGGCCGTTTCCACCAGGAAGGCGTCTGTCAGGCGGGCGTTATAGACCCAGGCCAGGACGATCCCGACCAGGCTGAGCACGAAGAAGACCAGGCTCAGGATCAGCAGGGCGGCGGCCAGGCCGCGCTTGAGCCGGATGGAGCGGTTACGCGGGGATACCCCGGTGGCGGGGACGAGCTCGGGCGGGTCGGATGGCGGCATGGTTTTCTCCTGAGATATTGAAGTGGGATAGCCTTTCACCAAATGGTTAGAACCCCGTAGCGAGCGATCATCTCGTCGCCGGATAAGATCGGGAGGTCTTCTAAAATACTCTGAGCGACCAGCAGACGGTCAAAAGGATCCTGGTGGTAGACAGGCAGGTGAAAGACGTGCAGAGCATGGCTGATCTGCACAGCCAGAGGCAGGAACTGGTGATGGTCCATCTGAGGTCGAATCTTTCACAGCCTCCGGCAGGTGGTACCTGGGAGCGATCAGCCCAGAGCAGGCCTCGCTTCTGACGGCAGATAATGCGAGAGCCACCCTGGAAGGACTAAACTGGTATTACTATGGTGGCAGTTATTATGGGGGACGGAGCGGCAAGGCATCTGGCCGGACGATAGTTCCCTGAACTTCGCCATTCTGATGCAGGTGGCTGCCCACCGCTGGCAGCCAGGCTTGAGGGTACCCTGGAGCATGTGCACCAAGCCATAGCCAATGATCAGGAACCGGGCGCGCCCTTCCTGCGCCGCCGGCTGCGAGATCCCGGACGGCACCCCGCACGACAACCTGCGCGCCCAGGCGGCGGTGCTAGCCAGCGCTTGACCTGTACAAGTTATTAGCTGGCAGCTCAGGCTTCTCGCCAGGCTCCAGATCCAGAATTTATTTGACGGTGAGGTTATTTGCCTCGCACCGTGCTGATGCCCCAGAAGAGGACACCCAGTCCCATTAAAAAGATTCCGAGGCCAGCCGGTCCTGTCCAGTAGAACGCCATCCAAATGTTATCCATTTTGTCCTCCTGCCTGATGTGCGCCTGGCAATCGTTGTACAATGAGTATAGATCAAAAGGTAAAATCACGCTTCATTTTCCATGGAGAACTCGTCATGAGCGATGAACTTGCCAACCCCGACAGATTGCGCCGCGCCTTCCGGGCGTTCAACCGCTTCATGCTGCTGATTTTCCGGCTGGGGCTGGGATCGTACGGGAACCGCCCGGAGCTCTCGCAGGTCATGGTGATCACCCACACCGGGCGAAAAACCGGGCTGCGCCGGCGCACCCCGGTCAACTACGCCGTGGTGGACGGCGAGGTGTACTGCCTGGCCGGATTCGGCGCCAGGACCGACTGGTACCGCAACTTGCTGGCGGACCCACAGGTTGAGATATGGCTGCCGGACGGCTGGTATAGCGGGGTCGCCGAGGATGTCTCGGAGGATCCGCGGCGGCTGCCCTTGCTGCGCCAGGTGTTGATCGCCAGCGGGTTCGCCGCCCGCGCGGCCGGGATCGACCCGCGGCGCATCACCGACGAACAGCTGCAGGCGGTTTCGAGCGATTACCGGCTGGTGCGCATCCGCCGGGTGCAGCCCCGTACCGGCCCCGGCGGTCCCAGCGACCTGGCCTGGGTGTGGCCCTTATCGACGTTGGTCTTGATTGGGTTGTTGCTCATCCGCCGGAAAAGAATTTAA
>DATDRQ010000379.1:0-2044 GCA_035291645.1 Anaerolineales bacterium | reverse complement strand
GACCTGGCGATCGCCCTGGGCGTCATCCTGCTGGCGATCACCTTCCTCGCCAACGTGGTGATCCTGCGCCTGGAGGGGAGGGCGCCCGGCGAATGAACGCCCCGGTCTTCCGCATCCGCGACCTGGTCAAGGAATATTCAGGCAGGCAAGTCCTGGAGATCGAATCGCTCGACATCCGGGAAGGCGAGATATTCGCCGTTGTCGGTCCGAGCGGGGCCGGTAAGAGCACCCTGCTGCGCATATTGAACTTCTTAGAGCCGCCGACCAGCGGCGCCGTTTACTTCCACTGTGTTGAATTCCGCCCCGGAGCCGAAATGCCCCTCCAGATGCGGCGCCGGGTGACGACCGTCTTCCAACGCCCATTGCTGTTGAACCAGAGCGTGTGGAGCAACGTGACCTACGGATTGCGCCTGCGCGGGATGTCGAACTCATCCGAATTGACCGGTTCGGTCCTGGAGCAGGTTGGCCTGGAGCACCTGGCGAACCAGCGGGCGCGCACCCTCTCCGGCGGCGAGGCGCAGCGCGTCGCCCTGGCGCGCGCCATGATCCTGCGCCCGGAGGTGCTGCTGCTCGACGAGCCGACCGCCAACCTGGACCCCTATAACGTCACCTTGATCGAGGACATCCTCCGGCGGCTCAACCGGGAGCACGGCACCACCCTGGTGCTGGTCACCCATAACGTCTTTCAGGCCAAACGCCTGGCGGACCGGGTTGCACTCTTGTTAGAAGGGCGGGTGGTCGAGGTTTCCAAGGTGGATGATTTCTTCGCATCGCCGCAGGACGCGCGCACGGCGGCGTTCGTGCGCGGCGACATGGTCTACTAGCCTCTCAATGTGGCGGAATAGTTAACCCCTGTCGGTGCTGCACACAGCGATCAATCGCATCTAAAAGGGAGTAATACCATGTATCAGAAAGTCAGGCTTATTTTCATCCTTCTTACGCTTGTGGCTTTGGGGCTTTCCGCCTGTGCGGGAGCGGCCTCCGGCACCCAGTCAGCGGGGGGAACAGTTGCGCCAGAACCCTATCCGGCCGTGGAAACCGAAGCTGCACCGGCTTATCCACCCGCCGAACCACAGGAGACCCAGGCTTCCTCCGGTGGGGAGAAAAAGTTGATCCTCGCCACCACAACCAGCACCCAGGACTCCGGGTTGCTGGAAACCCTGCTGCCGGACTTTGAACAGCAGTTTGGCGTTTCGGTGGACGTGATCGCCGTCGGTACCGGGCAGGCGCTGCAGACAGGACAGGATGGCAACGCCGACGTCCTGCTGGTGCATGCCCGCGCTAAAGAGGACGAATTCATGGAGGCGGGGCACGGCGTGCGCCGGGAAGACGTCATGTACAACGACTTCATTATCGTTGGACCGCTGGATGACCCGGCCGGGGTCAAAGGCGAGTCCAGCGCTGCTGTGGCCTTTAATAAGCTGGCCGATTCTGGATCCACCTTTATCTCCCGCGGCGACGACTCCGGCACACACACCAAAGAGCTGTCGATCTGGCAGAAAGCCGAACTGGAGCCAGCCGGGGACTGGTACGTCTCGGCCGGGCAGGGCATGGGCGAAGTGTTAACCATGGCCGATGAGCAGCAGGCCTACACCCTCAGCGACCGGGCCACTTACCTGGCCCGCACCCAGCAGGGCACCGACCTGGTTATCCTGGTCGAGGGAGATAAGAACCTGTTCAACCCCTATGGGGTGATCGCGGTGAATCCGGACAAGAACCCTGCCATCCAGGCGGAACTGGCAAACCAGTTCATCGACTGGATCATCTCCGTACCCGCCCAGGCGAAGATCGGCCAGTTCGGCGCGGAGGAATTTGGGCAGTCCTTGTTCATCCCGGATTCCACGCCCTGGAAAAACAGGTAGGGGGTTATTGAATGGGGATTGTGCCGGGTGAATTTACCCGGTACAATCCCCTAGATATCCAATCTATTCCTCAGGGAGACCGCCCATGTCCTTGCAACGAGACGAGACCGGCCGCCTGCACATTCGATCCCCCCTGATGGCCGAATCGCTGATGGACAAGACGCTGCTGGCCAGCACGGAGA
>DATDRQ010000378.1:0-24910 GCA_035291645.1 Anaerolineales bacterium | reverse complement strand
CGACATGCAGCGGGCGTTGAAGGTCTCGATGGCGTCCACGTAGGGTAGGATGGCGAGCAGGTCGGGCAGCTGCCAGTGACCGTTGCGCATCACGTCGAAGGGGTGCGAGACGCTGATAAAGGCCTCCTGCTGGCGCAGCCGGTGGATAGCCTCCAGCGGGGGCAGGCCCTTGGGGATCTCCTCTGTCACGAAGGCGCACAGCAGCTCGCCAGACTGGGTCATGATCTCCTCACCGGCGATCACGCGTTCGGGATCGAGAGCTTGGGCTTCCTGCGCCCCGGCGGTGGTGTTGTGGTCGGTAATTACCAGCCGGTCGATGCCCTTGCGCCGGCAGGTCTGGAGCAGCTTCTCGATTGAAGCCAGGCTGTCTTTGGAGCGGTAGGTGTGGCAGTGGAACTCGACGCGCAGCATTATTATTATTGGACGCTGATGAACGCTGATCTTCGCTGATTTTTTATAACAAGATATGGAAGTGGATTATTTTTGTTGAGCTTGTTGAAGCCACCATTCTTTGCGGGTGTTCTCAAAAGAGCGGCGCTTCTGCTCGGGTTTTGGGCCGAAGTTAAGTAACAACCCTACCTCATATGGGGGCGCTTTGAGGTAATTGAGTAATTGCGCTTCGTGTTCGTCTATCAGCGGAAATCAGCGTCCTTTTCGGCGAAGAATGTAAGCTCCCCCAGCGACCGCGGCGGCCAGGACAGTCAGGCCGACGGCGGCCTGCATGATGGTCTTTGGTTCCATGCCGGGCATGACCACCTGCCCGTCGCCGTACTGCTCGAACAGCCGCCCCCACTTCGTATCCAGGGCGCGCTTGACTCGCCCGCGCCCGATGAAGGGGTACCAGTAGACGTTGTGGTAGAAGTTGCTGGCGAAGTACGACCAGGGGACGAGCGGGGATTGCAGCAGCAGCTTCTCGGCCGGCTTGAGCGGGCCGTGGTAGATCAGTTTCTGGCCGCGGCTGGCGAAGGTGTCCTCCTGGACGAAGTTCCAGGGCTGCTCCTGCTGGATGTCGTAGCCGGCGATTTCGATCTGGCGCGGGTCGCCCACCCCCAGGCCCAGTTCGTGGGCTTTGCGGATGAAGCGGATATTGAGCGGGTCGAAGCCCTGCAGCCTGGCCGAGACGGCGTCGATGGCGACCTGGTCGGCGGAGGCGAGCAGGATGTCCTTTTCGTGCCAGCGCATGGCGCGCGGTCCCGGGCCGTCGCCGGCGAAGGTGCCGTCCATCACGGCGAAGATGCCCGGGTGGATCTCCTGCTGGATGGAGAGCAGGTCGACCAGGGTGTCGTGGATCACGGCATGGGTCCAATGCCGGTCCCGGTGCAGCAGACCGCCGAAGGCGTTCTTCATGGCGCCGGTGATGGTGGTGAAGACGTGCGTCTTGACCGTCGGCAGGTGGACGATGTTCATGCCGACCAGGGCCTTGGGGATGAAGACTCCCTCCGGGTAGACCTTGTCCAGCACCAGGAAAGGCCGTTTGGGATGGTATTCAAACCACTCGAAATCCTGGTTGTACAGGTACAGGCAAGGGACGCCTAACTGGTCGGTCACGAATCTATGCTTGTTGTTGCGCTCGCCGTCGGCGGTGTCCACCACCACGGTATCGTTGTGCACGCCGACCAGATCGGTGTAACCGGCGTTCTGCAGGGCGCGGATGACCCCCTCCAGCTGCCAGGGGGTCGACGAGCAGGCGGGGTACCAGGTCTGCCAGGAGATATTGATCTTGAGACCGGTTTGGACGTCCTTGGGGAGCGCGGCCTGGAAACCAGCCAGTTTCATAACCGCTTCGATGTCGTCCAGCACGGTGGCGGGGGTGGTCTTCAGGACGGCGACTTTACCTTTGCCAGGGAACTCAGACATTCAGTGTTTCTCCATGTGAGGATGCGAACGTTTCTTGATTGTAACCATTCTTACGCCAAATGGGGAGCCTGGTTTAGGATTGTTTGTTGTTTTTTGCATTTTTGTTATACAATCAGTCCAACATGGATGAGCAACCCCGTTATCGGGATCCGCGCTGGGTAAACCGGGCTGTGCTGGTGGGGGCGATGGCGGTTTACCTGCTTTTATCCCGGGCCGAAGCCCCAATTCGTGATCTGGAGGTGGTTGGTAACATCGCCTACCTGGCTGCCGGGCGGGAAGGTCTGCTGATCGTCGACGTGACGGACCCTCAGGCGCCGCGCCAGATCGGCGCGTACGACACGCTGGGCACAGCCAACGCGGTCATCGTGGACGAGCAGATGGTGTACGTAGCGGATGGCAGGGAAGGCCTGCGCGTCATCGATGTTTCGACGCCCTGGGAGCCGCGTGAAATCGGCTTCTTCAACACGCCGGATAGCGCCGAGGACGTCGACATCCAGGGAAACCTGGCTTACGTCGCCGACGAAGGCGGGGGTCTGATCGCGGTAAACATCCAGGACCCCAACAGGCCGCGCCGGCTGGATGGGGCGCAAGATTACGAATTCCGTGGCCGGGCGATGCGGGTGGCCGTGCGTGGAGATTATGCCTACGTGGGGGACAATAATAACCAGCTGCGCGTGGTGAGCATCGCCAAGCCGAGGCAGCCTGAAGAGTTAGCCGTCCTGGACGTGGGAGAGCGGGTGAACAACCTGGTTGCGGGGGCGGCCAGCCGGGTTTACCTGGCTGCCGGTGAGCGTGGCATGCTCGTGATCGACGTCTCGAATCCTTCCGAGCCGGGCGAGCTTGCCAGCTACGATACGCGCGGAGATGCGCGCGATATCGATGTCCTGAGGGGGATCTACGCTTACGTCGCAGATGGCCAAGGCGGGCTAAGCATCCTGGATATCTCCGACCCGGGCGCCATCGAGCAGATCGGCGCTTACAACCAGGCCTTCGATGCCGTCGCGGTGGACGTGGAAGGCGCCAACGTGTTCCTGGGAGATAAGTATGCCGGGCTGCGCGTGCTGGAGTCCCTGGTGCGGGTCCAACCGGAGCAAGTCAACCCGCGCGCCGAACGGCGCGGCAATGCCCAGGCGGTGGCTGTCAGCGGGCGTTTTGCCTTCCTGGCAAGCGATGGGCAGGGGCTGCGGGTGCTGGATATCAGCCAACCGGAGGCGCCCGAGGAGGTGGCTTTCTTCAACATTCCTGCCAGCGCAGTGGGGGTCAGCGTGGCTGGCGATTACATTTATTTTTCCGCAGGCCAGGATGGTCTGCACATCCTGTTCCTGGTGGAGCCCGATTCCCCCCGCCCGGAAGTCCAGGAACTGGGCCGCATCGAGAGCCGCGGCGAAACCAGCGCAGTAGCTGTCACAAACCAGTTCCTCTACCTGGCGGATGGCCCTGCAGGCCTGCGCATATTCAATATCGATAACCCGGCGGAACCGGTCGAGTTAGGCGGCGTGGACACGCCGGGCAGTGCATTGGGTGTGGTGGTGCTGGGCGAATATGCCTATGTGGCGGATGGGGAGGCAGGCTTGCGGGTGATCAATATCCTCGACCCGCTGCTCCCGGCGGAAGTTGGCGCAGTCGACACACCGGGTGAAGCCCGTGCAGTGAGTCTGGTCCGGTTAGCCGGGACGCCGGAAAGACTGGTAGCCTACCTAGCCGATGGGGAGGGCGGGGTCCGGGCGGTGGACGTCAGCAACCCCAGAGGCCCGGGCGAGATCGGCGCGTTGAACGTCAACCAGCCCGTCCTGGACCTGGTGGTGGAAGGCCCCTACGCTTACCTGGCGGCGAGCGGGAGCGGCATGCGGGTGATCAGCGTTGCGGATCCGCTGCAAATGGGTGAAGTTGGTTCGCAGGATACCCCGGGGGAGGCGCGCGGGCTGGCTGTCGAGGGATCGCTGGTTTACGTGGCGGATTACGACCGGGGTTTACGCGTGATCGACGTCTCCGATCCGGCGGCTCCAGTAGAGACTGGCTTTTTCGACCAGCCAAAACGCGTGCTGGACGTCACCGTGGCGGGCGAGAGCGCCTACTTGATCGATGGGGAACGAGGCATCCGCATCGAGGACATCAGCCAGCCGCGCCAACCGGTAGAGATAGGTCACTACGACCAGGGAGGGGTGGCGGAGGACGTGGCGGTGAGCGGCGATCTGGCATATATCGCCGATGCCACCGGCTTGCAGGTGGTCAACGTGGCGGATCCAAGGAACGCCGCCCTGGTCGGTAGCTTCGGGACGCCAGGCCGGGCGACTGCCCTCTCGTTGACCGGCGACCTGGCTTTTATCACCACCGCCGATTTCGGCCTGCGCATCACCGATGTCAGCAACCCGCAGTCGATCCGAGAGATTGGGTTCCACGACACCCTGGGAGTGGCGCAAGATGTGGCCGTATCCGGGATTTACGCCTACATCGCCGATGGGCCCGCCGGGCTGCACATCTTTAACGTGGGCGCACCGGAAGACCCAAAGACCTCCAGCCTGCTCGACCAGTTCAGGGAAGCCCGCAGCGTGGTCGTGGTGGGGAGCTATGCCTACCTGGCGGACGGGGTCAACGGATTATGGGTGCTGGATGTCTCCAGACCGGTGATCCCGCAGATCGTCGGCTACCTGGATACGCCCGGCACGGCGCTGGACCTGGCCCAGTACGGCCCGTACCTGTTCGTCGCCGATGGGGAAAAAGGGGTCCAGATCGTCTATATCCTCGACCCCTTTAAGCCGAGAAACGTCGGGAGCATCGAGCTGCCCGGCGAAAGCCTGGGTGTCGACGTGAAATGGATCCCTGGAGGAGATGGTCAGGGAGGCGCGTTTATCATTTACGTGGCGCGCGGGGACCTCGGACTGGGTGTGCTGGAGGCCAGGAAAGAAGCGCTGCCCGTACAGGTCGGCCTGTATGAGACCCCAGGCACGGCGCCATTGCGCCAGGTAGTTGCCGATAGGTTTGGCCTGACGGCGACCCCAGGTGCAAAAAAGAGCTTGATTTCAACCGGATGGTTCCTGTTTGACTTCTTTATCCTTGGATTGGCGAGTTTTCTCTTGTGGCTGGGGGTGTTTGCCCAATTCGCCCTGCCACTGAACGATCTACGCGACCGGGTGCGGGCTTTCCGGCACCTCACCAGGTACGCGCTGGGTTCCTATGGCCCGGCGGTGCGCATCGAAAATGGGCGCGTCCGGCAGCGTCCCGGGGAGGAAAAACGCAAGGGACCTGGGGTGGTGCTTCTGGACACCGCCAGCGCAGCCATGCTGCGCAGTAAGACGGCTTTCACGCGGCCGGTCGGCCCGGGGGTGGTCTTCACCCAGCCGGGCGAGTATCTGCACGACGAAACCGTCGACCTGCATGTCCAAAGCTCGCCGAACCCACCATTAGGCCCTCTGGGGGCGGAAGATTCGTTTCGACCCCTGTCAGAGAAACAAAAACGCGATCCCAAGGAAGCCGAGGAATACAAGGCCAGGCAAGACCGTCGCCGCCAGACCAGTGCATTGACCCGGGATGGGATCGAGGTGGTTGCCAGGATCCAGGCGGTGGTAAAACTGAAGAGTGCGCCTGGACAGGGGGGGACGCAATTCGGTTACAACCCGGTCTCGGTCCGTAAAGCTATCATCCGGGAGGGGATCATCCCGGAGAACCTGCAGAATATGCCGTGGCATCAGGTGCCGGCTTACCTGGCAGTGGACGTGTGGCGGGAATACCTGAGCAAGTTCACCCTGACAGACCTGTTCGATGTCCGGGTGAATAACATCCTGGAACCAGCACAAAATCTGACCGGCAACGGGAACCAGGACGGGCAGGACACCGTGGAGGGCTGGCGCTACCGGAATGAGACCGGATTGGAGATCGCCTTGCGGATGGTGAAGGAGCGCCTGACCAGGCCAAGTGTGATCCAGCTGGACGAGTACGGCCGGCCGACCGGGCAAAGAGAGGACAGCCGCGAGTACAAGCTGCTCGAGCAGATGGGTGTCCAGGTCAAAAAAGCCTCTATCCACAGCTTCCAGTTCCCTAAAGAGGTGGAGGCGCAGATGGTCCAGCAATGGATCTCCACCTGGCTGGAGCGGGCCAACCTGGAACGCCTGGTAGTAGACCAGCAGCGGGTAGTCGCCGTGCGCCAGGGTCAGGAGAACGCGCTGCTGGACTTCGGCGACGAGATAGTGCAGGCTTTCACCGGGCAACTGCGCGACGAGGTTGGCGCTCCCCGACCCGACCTGCACGCCAGCCTGGAGAAGCTCCTCCTGGCGACCCACCAATTGTTGACCCTCAACACCCGCTTGCAGCGCTGGCTGGATACTGAGGCGAGGGAACTTTCCGAGCTATTGGCCTGGGTGAGAAGGTAGCAGAAATGTTCGGGCGCTATTTTGCCTCTGCATTATGGGACCGGCTGGCGTCATTACTCACCGGCGTTATACTGCCCACTCACCGCACAGCGGCAACCCTGAGACGCTGGAGTCTGATATTTATCGGGGGGGCTCTTTGGGCGGTTTTCGCCTGGCAGCAGCACCCGTATACGCCGGGCGCAGCGCCATTGCGCAGCGCAGCCGAATACCCGTTCCGGGCTCTGTTCGCCCCGGATGTTTTTAAACATGTGCTGATCGTGGCGGTCGTGTTCTGGCTGGCCTACCGCTTTGCGGCCATTTACCTGGACGATATCTTCGAGCTGCGCAACGTCCCCGTCGCCGAGCGTTTCATTCGCCAGTCGGCCTTCGCCAGCCGCTATGATGTGATCGAGATCGCCGGCGGAGATGTGACCGGACGGGATAAGAACTCGCCGATCTTTCTGATCGGTGGACCTGGGAAGGTGAGAGTTTCGCTGGAAAATGCGGCGCTGTTCGAGATGGTCGGCGGACAGCCGCGCACCATCGCGCCTACGATCCCCAGGTCCACGCCCAAAACGGAAGGCTTATTTGGCAATGGACGGGTCACGAAATCCCCGCGAGCCGCCGAGGACGTGCGCCTGTTGGAGGGCTTCGAGCGCCTGCGTAGTGTGGTCGACTTGCGCGAGCAAGTCGAGACTTTCCCCGTGATCGGTATCACGCGCGATGGGTTGCCGGTCCGGGCGGAAAACGTGATGGTCATCTTCAGCGTCCGCCGCGACGGGCAGATCTCCACGCTGGAGCACCCCTACCCGTTCAGCGAACTGGCAGTCAGGAATCTGGTCTACAACGAGCGCACACATGGACAGGTCCCGAGCGCGGCGATGCGCTTAAACTGGGGGCGGGTGATGGTCTCCACTATCCAACGCGCGTTCGGCTACTTCATCGCCAAGCACACGTTGAGCGAATTCATGACAGCCATCGGCTGGCCGGAGGTGAACCAGGCTAGGCAGGAGCTTGAGGAAGTGCAGCGGGTGGTGAATGAGCTGGCCGGCGTGGAGGAGTCGGTCCAAATTAACTTGCCTCCACCACAGAACTTCGTGCCGAGAAACGAGATCAGTAATCTTTTCTCGTCCGAATACGAGCAGTTTCGGGCGGAGCTGGAAAGCCTGGGCCTGGAGCTGCGCTGGATCGGGGTCGGCACCTG
Organism: Anaerolineales bacterium; assembly: GCA_035291645.1. Lineage (GTDB taxonomy): Bacteria > Chloroflexota > Anaerolineae > Anaerolineales > UBA4823 > DATDRQ01. Next base: position 17,503 of record DATDRQ010000378.1, on the reverse strand, counting down.
GATCCCGCCGGCGGAGGTGATCGCCGAGCGCCATCTGCAGGCCTGGCGGATCACATACGAGAACCTGGCGCGCAGCAGCCAGGTAGCGTTGGATAACCTGCGCCAGGAGAGCCGCCTCGAGCAGCTGCTGTTGTTGATCCGGGATACACCGCTGGAGGCATATCACCGGTTAGACATCTGGGATGAGACCAGCCGCACGGCGAACATGGCAGCCCTGGTGAACACCTATCGTGACCGGCTGATAGCCATCCGCGAGGTCTACCGCCAGAAAGGCGAGGCCAGCGAAGGGGAAGAGCGGGAACGATACTTTGAGAAAGAACGCCTTGTGAACCGGCTCTGGGAGCATCTCACGCGCGTCGTAACGCATCACCTGGGAGAGTGAGAGCGTGGAAATGATTGAATTTTTGCAAGCGCCTGACAGGCCGGTCCTGGTGATCGGAGGGGCCGGGATCGATGTGGTCGGCAGGGTGAGGGACGACCTGCAGATGGGCATCTCGAATCCGGCTCACATCCGCTTTTCCTTCGGAGGCGTGGCGCGCAACGTGGCCGAGAATCTGGCGCGGCTCGGCCAGCCGGTCGTGCTGATCGCGGCAATCGGGACGGACCAGGCCGGGGACCAGCTGCTGCAGTGGACCACGCAGGCCGGTGTGGATACGAGCGCTGTACTACGCACGGAAGCTTTTCCCACAGGCATCTATCTGGGAGTGGTCAATCCAGCCGGACGGTTGCAGTTGGCGCTTGACGATATGAACGCCACGAACGCCCTCACCCCGGCTCATATCAAAGCCAAAGCGGACCTATTCCGTAACGCCTCCCTGGTATTTATCGACGCCAACCTGCCGCGCGATACTCTGCGCACGGTACTCTCCCTGGCTCGCAAGGCCCGCCTGCCGGTGTGCGCTGACCCGACTTCCTCGATCCTGGCGGACCGCTTGAAGCCCTATCTCCGCCATTTGTGGATGATCACGCCGAACGGCGTCGAGGCCGGCATCCTGTGCGAGCAAAATTTCGAATCCTCCCAACGCCAGAGAGCCATGGAAGCCGCCAAGTGCCTGGTCAGCCAGGGATCGACCATCGCGCTGATCACCCTGGCAGAGTTCGGCGTGGTATACGCCAGTTCGGAGACCAGCGGGTATATCCCGGCGATCCGCACCAAGATCGTCGATCCGACCGGCGCCGGGGACGCATTGACCGCGGCGGTGATCTTCGGTCTGTTAAACGAGGTGCCACTGGATGACGCCGTGCGGCTGGGCGTGACGGCAGCATCGTTGACTCTCCGCCAGCGCGGTACGGTGATACCCGATCTCTCCCAGGAACTGCTCTACGACCAGCTGGTGATCTAGACGATCTGTGTGCAGCCGAACATGCAAGCGGTAATTCACCCGAGCATACACCTGTCTCCAGAGGTCGCCCAGGCCCGCGCGCTGGGCATCCCGATCGTCGCCCTCGAATCCACCGTGATCACCCACGGATTGCCTTACCCCGACAACCTGTACCTGGCGCAGGACGTGGAATTAGACGTACGCGACCAGGGGGCGGTACCGGCAACCATCGGGGTGTTGGATGGGGTGATCCAGGTTGGGATGGAACTGAACCAGTTGGAACGGCTGGCGAGCGGTAGGGGCTTGCACAAGGCCAGCCCGCGCGATTTCTCACGCCTGATCGTGCGCGGGGAAAGCGGTGGCACAACGGTGGCGGGGACGATCTTCGTGGCGCACGCGACCGGGCTGCGTGTGTTCGCCACGGGCGGGATCGGCGGCGTCCACCGCGGGGCCGCCAGCGATGTCTCGGCGGACTTGCTGCAGCTGGCGCGCACTCCCCTGGTGGTGGTGTGCGCCGGGGCGAAGGCGATCCTGGATCTGCCCGCCACCCTGGAGTATCTGGAAACCCAGGGTGTGCCGGTGGTCGGCTACCAGACCGACGATTTCCCTGCATTTTATTCCAGGAAGAGCGGGTTGCAGACCAGCGCGCGGGCCGATTCACCGGAGGAGGTCGCTGAGATGGCGCGGGTACATTGGGCCCTGGGGATGAACAGCGCGTTGTTGGTCACGGCCCCACCCCCCGTGGAGGCCGCCATGGAACAGGAAAGCGTCCAGGAGGCGATCGAACAGGCGCTCAAAGATGCCCGCCGGGAGAAGGTGCACGGCCAGGCAGTTACTCCATTCCTTCTAAACCGGGTGAGCGAACTGACCGGCCGGGAGAGCCTGGCCGCCAACCTGGGTTTGCTGCGTAACAACGCCCGGTTGGCGGGGCAGTTCGCCTCCAGCCTGGCGCGCGGGTCTAAGCTTCGGTGAACGGCATCGGAAGATGATCTGAATGGCAGAATCAATCGCGATTATCGGTGCAGGGGTGGCTGGGCTGGCGGCGGGGTGTTATGCCCAGATGAACGGCTACCGGACCAAAATCTTCGAGCTCCATGACCTGCCCGGGGGCCTATGCACCGCCTGGGAACGTGAAAACTATATCTTTGACGGCTGCATCCACTATCTGTATGGCTCTGGACCAGGCCAACCCTTCCACCGCATGTGGGAAGAGCTGGGAGCGGTGCAAGACAAGCGCATGATCCATCAGGAAGAGTTCATGCGCATCTTGGGCGAGGACGGCCGCACCTTCATTGTCTATAGCGACCCGGACCGATTGGAAGCCAATCTCAAAGAGCTCTCCCCGGCCGACGCCCGGCTGGCGGAGGCTCTGGCCCAGGGGGTGCGCCAGTTCGAGCGGTTCGATATGTCCCTGCTGCGGGAACAACCGCAGGCTCTGATGGGACCGCTCAACTGGATGAAGCTGGGCAAGCAAATGCTGCCGTTTTTACCCCCGCTGCTGCAGTGGTGGCGGTATTCTGCGGAGGATTTTGGCGAGCGCTTTAAAGACCCTTTCCTGCGGCGGGCGATCCCCGGGATGTTCGTTTGGAAGTCGATCCCAATGATGGCCGGACTGATGCAGCTGGCTTCGATGCATACCGGTAACGCCGGATTTCCGGAAGGAGGCTCCTTAGAATTCGCCCTGGCGATCGAGCGCCGTTACCTGCAGCTGGGCGGCGAGATCCACTACAAATCGCAGGTCGAGAAAATCCTGGTGGAAGGCGGCCAGGCAGCCGGTGTGCGTCTGTACGACGACTCGGTGCACCGGGCGGATTCCGTCATCTCCGCCGCCGATGGGCGCGCCACGATTTACGATCTGCTCGGCGGGAACTATACCAACAACCGGATTAAACGAACCTATGACGGTCACCTGCCGATCCATTCGCAGATCCAGGTTTCTCTGGGAGTAAACCGGGACCTCTCCGCCCAGCCTCACTGGATCACCTACCTGCTCGACGAGCCGGTATCGATTGCCGGGGAAGCGCGCGGCGAGATCGGGGTGAAGCATTATTGTTACGATCCCTGCCTGGCTCCGCCCGGAAAATCGGTGCTGGAAGTGATGCTAGAATCCAATTACGGTTACTGGCAACATATTTACGGGCGCAGGCTGTACGATACCGAGCAGATCCAGGTCCAGAATATCGTGATCGACCTGCTGGAAAAATGGTATCCCGGCATCCGGGAGCAGATCGAAGTGGTCGACGTCGCCACCCCGCTGAGCTACGAACGCTACACGGGTAACTGGATGGGGTCTACTTGCGGCTGGCTGCTCACCCGGCAAACCATGGCGATGAACATCACCGGGATGCGGACCACGCTCCCGGGTTTGAAGAACTTCTACATGATCGGGCAGTGGGTCGAGCCAGGCGGGACGCTGTCACTGGCGGCTTCCTCCGGGCGGAACATCGTCAAGACGATTTGCCACGCCGACCGGCGGCGGTTCGTGTCAAACACACCCTAGCCGGTCTGGCGCTTTCAAAGGGCATCCACTGGGCGGCTCTTTGACGTGTACTGCGCGGCAGTGGGAAAGAAAGGCTGCGCATTTTTTGATGGAAAAGGAGATTATTTACCAATGGTTCATGGACCCGCTGTTCGGCCGGGGCTACCCGTCCGACGTACTGGAAGGGCACCTCCGGCGCGATCACCTGGCTGCCATGCACCGGGCGATCCAGGCTGGAGCGCCGGTTGCAGGGTTCCTGGCATGGTCCTTCATGGATAACTTCGAATGGTCGTTGGGCTATTCCCAGCGCTTTGGCCTGGTGTGGGTGGATTTTCAGACCCAGCAGCGCATCCCAAAGGACAGCGCGCTCTGGTACCAGGGGGTGATCCAGGCGAACGCGGTGGAGGTCGAGGACTAGCCGCGGTTTGGCCTGCGGGGCGGAAAAAATATCCTCCCGGACCACTCAGGGTGTGGGCGTGAGGGTTGGGTGGCGGGTGATGGTTGGGGTGAGGGTGGTAGCGATGACCGTCGGCCAGCGCGTAATGGTGGGGGCGAGAGTGGCTTGAGTGGGAGTAGGCCACGGAGTCCAGGTGGGGGTAATCGTCGGCGGTGGAACCGTGGGCCAGGGGGTCCGGGTGCGGGTTGCGGTGGGCGGCGGTGGGGGAGTCCGGGTTGCGGTGGGCGGTGCTGGGGTTGGGGATGGACCGAAGGTTGGAGTGCGGGAAATCGTAGGCGTCGAGGTCCGGGTGGGGGTCAGCGTTCTGGTCGGGGTGGGGGTGCGCGTGACGGTCGGGGTACGCGTGACGGTGCCGGTGCGGGTAGGGGTCTCGCTGGGCAACGGCGTCGGAGCTTCTCCTTCGACGCTGAAGCGCCCGGATACTTTCCAGATCAATCCGGTAAAGATCTGGACTACGTATTCGCCCGGGAGCCATGCGGAGGCATCCGGGCTCCACTCGGTGTAACCAAAACCGCCTGTTCCCCCGTCCCAGGGTTGCGTCTCATAGAAGACCAGCTCGCCCTCCCGGTACCATAAGGCCGTCCACTGCGAGCCTGCGACCATGCCGTCGTAGCTGAACAGGGCATAGACCGTGCCGACCGGGTTCTGGAAGGTGGTGCCCGGGTTGGTGGGTTGGTAGGTATCCGGGTCGATCCCCTGGGTGAAGATCAGATCGCTGAAGATCGCCTCGGGGTTGGGTGTGATGGTGCTCTGGAATTCCGTCTCGATGGCAAGCGGCACCTGCGGGGTGGGAGTGACCGTGGGGGTGTCGGTGATCGAGGGGGTCAGGGTAATGGTCGGGGTCAGGGTAATGGTCGGGGTCAGGGTGATGGTGGGGGTCAGGGTGAGGGTGGGGGTGAGGGTGGCGGTCGGTGTTGGGGGAAAGAAGCTGTAGGCGATCGGCTCGGCATAGAACCGCAGCAAAATGGCGGTAATCCCGAGCGCGGCGGCGAAAAAAATCAACCGCCAGCCGCGCACCATGCGGTCGCGGCGCATGCGGAAGAAACGCAAACTGCGCGCCCTGCGGATCGAGCGGACCCCGACCCAGGTGCTTAAAACCAGACCGATTACAGAGAGCGCGATGGCGGCCTGGACGGCCGAGCGAATATCGATAGACAGGGAATCCATGCCGGGTGAGCGGATGCTATCCGGTCGGGATTATAGCATGAAAGCCGCCCGGGACGGGCGCCTGGAGATCAGCGAGCAGGCTCGGCAGCAACCGGATTCCCCAAGGAACCGATCCCCTCCACGGTTACGACGACTTCGTCGCCAGGCAGCAGCGGGCCGACCCCGGCTGGCGTTCCGGTGAGCAGCAGGTCGCCGGGTTCCAGGGTCATCACCGAAGAGGCGAAGGCGATCAACTGGCGCACGCTGAAGACCATATCGCGGGTGGAGGCCATCTGGCGCATCTCGCCGTTCACGTGACAGGTAATCAACGCATCGGACGGGTCCAGGTCCGTCTCGATCCACGGGCCGATCGGGCAGAAGGTGTCGAAGCCCTTACCGCGCGTCCACTGCTCGTCGCGGAATTGCAGGTCACGCGCGGTGACATCGTTGGCGACGGTATACCCGAGCACATAGTCGAAGGCTTCTTCCAGGGAGATCCAGCGGCCGCGCTTGCCTAACACCACGGCCAGTTCGGCTTCATGTTCGACTTGTTGGGACTGTGGGGGGAGCAGGATCGTCTCGCCCGGTCCTAAGAGGGATGAACTGGGCTTGAGGAAAAGAAGGGGGACATCGGGGACTTCCGCCTCGTGCTCCTTGGCATGGGCGACGTAGTTCCTGCCGACGCACAGGATCTTGGAGGGCAGACAGGGCGGCAGGAGATGCACATCCGTGAGCGGGAGGAGAGTCTCTCCGCGTTGGAATTCTTCAAAGGGTGTCCCGGCCAAGAGACCAACCTGGTCATCGAGCACCCAACCGAAGCGCGGCTGCTCGGATCCAACCTGGTAGCGGACAAAACGCATACAAACCTCCTCGAACAGAGGGGATGGGGGGGATGAAACTACTCGTTGGAGTGCTGAATGCGGGTTGACAGGTCGGCGATAGCCTGTTCGGCCCCGGCAAAGCGCTCGGCGAAACGCCAGCGCAGCGCCTGGCAGAGGGCATAGATGATGGCTTCGATCGAGATGATCCCCACCCCGAGCGAGGGGTTGGCGCGCGCAGCCAGGACGACCTCGGCGGCGCGGGCGGAGGCCAGGGAGGCAGCGCCGAGGATGGCGGCCGTCGGCAGGCCTTTCTGGCGGGCTTCTTCCAGCGCCCCGGCGATATAGGGAGCCTGGCCGGATACTTCCAGGGCGATCAGCAGATCCTGCGGGGTGGCGGTGTGGACGGTGCGGGCCAGGTCGGCGACGCCGGGGCGGGCGATGTAGATAGGGAACCCTCCCTGTTCCAGGAAGTGGACCAAATTGTAGGCCGCGGCCTGGGCCGGGTTCTCCGCCAGCACGACGATGCGGCGCGCCTCACCCATCTGCTCGACCAGTTGCGCCAGCGCATCCGTATCCAGGGATATGCGCGTCTGTTCCAGGGCCAGGGAGAGCTCGTGCATGGCGTGGGCGACCACTCCGGGGACGGATTCGGCCACCTTGGCCTCCTCCGGGCGGACCAGCAGGTCTTTCAGCACCCGCTGCCGGATCTCGCGCTGCAACTCCGGGAATCCTGAGTAGCCCAGGGTCTGGGCGAAACGAACTACCGTGGCCGCGTCCAGGTCGAGCACGTGCGCCAGCTCGCTGGCAGTCATGAACGCAGATTCGATGTAGGAATCTAGCAAAAAGTCCGCCAGCTTGGCGAAACTTTTCGACATATTCGGCCTTTCATGGCGGATGCGATCCTCGTAAGACATAGATGCTCCTTACGATTTTTTTGCAGAAACTATTGGTATAACAGCAGGTAAATTGCAATCAAATTCTATCACATTAAAAGTTATTATGCAAATAAAATTGCTATCACCCGGTGATGAATGTAGCTTTATTAGAAGTTACGCATTTGAGGGTAAAATTGGGGCGAATTCCGGAGATAAGCAAAAGCCGGTAACTGCCCCGCCAGGAGTCCAGATCGATGCCCTCCCTTGCAAAGAGATTCCTTCGCTGCGAAGCTTGCCTGGAGATCCTGCTAATCCTGGCGGTGATGGCACTGACCTACCTGCCTCTGATCAGCCAGCTGGGTTTCTATAAAGAGGATTGGTACCTGATCTGGTCCGGCGTGGCGCGCAGTCCGCAGGACTTCCTCTCGTTATACCAGGCTGACCGGCCTTTTGCCGGGGTGATCTACCAGCTGGTTTACCCGTTGCTCGGCCCGGCGCCGCTTGGCTGGCACCTGCTCTCCTTTGCTCTGCGCTTAATCGGTGTGTTTGCCTTCTACTGGTTGCTACGCATGCTGTGGCCCGAGCACCGCTTTGCAGTGGTCACGGCAGCCCTGCTATTCGCGGTGTACCCCGGATACCTGCAGCAGCACAACGCCGTCAACAAAACTTTCTGGCTGACTTCCCTGACCTGCGCCGTCCTTTCGCTCACGTTGACCGTCTACGCGACGAAGCTGCGAAGAACAACCCAGGCGGCGCTGGTACACCTGATCGCCATGCTGCTGGCGCTCGTTTATTTGTTGATCATCGAGTTCTACATCGGTTTCGAGGCGGTGCGCTTCGTGCTGCTGTGGTACACGGCCCAACAACGAGAACCGAAACCCCTGCTGCCAGGCCTGGGGCGGGCGGTAAAGGCATACCTGCCTTACCTGATCCCCGTGTTCGTTTTCCTGTACTGGCGGATTTTCCTCTTTCAGAGCACTCGCCCGACGACCAACGTCGGGCGCTTGCTGGGCGAATACCTGAATCTACCGGTATATATGCTGGCGCGCATCTTCATCGAGACCGTCCAGGACTTCTACGAAACCGCCGTCCTGGCCTGGTTCGTCCCAACTTACCAGTTGATATCCCAGGCCAGCTACCGCGAGTTTGCCACTGCCGGGCTGCTTGGTTTGGCTGCTTTTGGACTGGTGATCGCCTACTTCATCTGGCAGAGGCGATCGGCCGGGACTCCGGAAGGGGCGGCAGCACCCGAACGCTGGACGATCGACCAGGTCTGGATTGGGGCAGTGGCGGTGGTGGCGACCCTGGTGCCGATGGTTGTAGCCGGGCGAGAGGTAAACTTCGTCGCCGGACTGCGGGAAGACCACTACACCATCCAGGCTTCCCTGGGAGTGGCGCTGTTGGTAGTAGGATTCTTGTATGCAGCACTGCGCCCCAACCTGCGCCTGTGGGTCATCGGCTTCCTGATTGCGATTGCCGTGATGACCCACGTTCAAAACGCTTCGATCCAGAGCCGGAACTGGCAGGTGCAGCGGCAGGTGTGGTGGCAGCTGGCCTGGCGCGCTCCGCAGTTAAAAGAGGGGACGCTCCTGTTTGCGAACCTGCCCAACAGCTTTGGCTTCGGCGAGGGGTACGAGGCCTGGGCGCCGGCGAACCTGATCTACGCTCCGCAGGCGGATATTCCAAAAATCGCCGGTGAAGTGCTCAATCCAGAGAGCGTCTTTCGCATCGTCAGGGGGGAAGCGATTCCGAAGAATCACCGCAACGTTGAATTTTTGTTGGATTACGCCAGCCCGCTGATCCTGAGCCTGCCGACCAATCATTCCTGCCTGAACGTGATCGACGGCAGCCGTTACGAACTCTCTCCAAGTGAAGAGCTGATCGTCAAAGACGCCGCGCCTTATTCAAGAATCGAGGGGGTAGTTACGGGGGTGCCTTTTCAGGTACCACCTCAGGCCATTTTCGGCCCGGAACCTGAGCACGACTGGTGCTATACCTACCAGAAAGCGATGGTTGCCCGCCAGCTTGGGGATTGGGAGGCGGTCGTCCGGCTGGCGAATGAGGCGCAACGGGAAGGCCTGGCGCCCAACGACCGGGTCGAGTGGATGCCGTTCCTGGAAGGCTACGCTCTGACCGGGCGGGAGGCGGAGGCCAGGCGGCTGGCAGAGCTGATGGAAGCGGAACAGGAACCTCGCCGGGAGATTTGCCGCCGGCTGTTGAGCAGCCCCCCCCAAGCGCCGAATTACGACCCGCAGAAAGTCAGCGCCATCCTGTGCGGGTCCTGACGAACTAATTGCCTGATCGAAAATTCAGGAGGGTGGGGTGTTGTACGCGGGCTACACAGCCAGCATTCGCTCCAGCCGGGTCAGCGCTTCGCTCCAGTAAGCCTTCATCTGTTCGGCCTGTCCCGCATCCGGGAGCTTGCTGTGTTGGACGGTAACCTGGGTACGATCGGATCCTTTCGGGGTGAAACTGACATCCAGCAGGGTTTTCCCATCGACCCAGGTCATGCGCAGGGCTTTCAACGGGGTGGCTGTGCGAATCGTGATCCCGGGATCGGGCAACCAGCGGGCGCGCTGCGCTTCGTCACCCCAGGCAGCGTAGATACTTTCCACCGGGGCGGAGAAGGTCTTCGAGCGGCTGATTTGATACCCCTCCGGTTTTTCATGCTTTTCGCGCAGGCCGCGCGCCTGTTCGTAGGTAACCGTGACCATTTGCTGCCACCACGGGCCAACCTGGTGTTGGTCGACCAGAAAGGCGACCATGTCCTTGTGGGTCATGTTTTGGGCTCCAGCCTCATCCAGGATGGCGAACCATTCCCCCCAATCCTTGCCCGTCTTGGCTTTTACAGCTTCGTCGCTTACCGAGGGTTCGATCACGTTCATTTGATGCTCCTGAGTTGTGAGATAGATACCTTTTGAAGCCAATTATAGACAAAACCAGTCCCAAATGCAAAGGAGATCGATGAGTCAGTACAGAAGTCCTGGAAAAAAGATTGAAATGATGTTATAAAAATGCATCCATGGCATATGTTGGGCGCGGTTTCCGGTCCACGTGTAAGGATGCGAAGACCGTCGTATCAAAAAAGATGTATATCATCGATATGGGGAGGCGGCATGACTTCATCCTACGGCAAACTGATCCTGGGCTTACCCGAAGGGGGTGAGCAGGAATACGAGCTGAACGCCACCAGCGTCACCATCGGGCGGGCGATGACGAATGACGTCGTTCTAGGAGATGGGCGCGTCTCACGGTCACACGCCCGGATCGAGTGTGGTCCGCAAGGATGCACACTCTTCGACCTGCGCTCCTCGAACGGAACTCGCCTCAACGGGAATCCGATCGAGACAAGCACGCTGTCCTCAGGGGATACGATCACAGTCGGCAATACCAGCCTGCGCTACCAGACGGCGGCGCCCTTCGAAGAACCCGCCATGACCATGATTAACACGATGGTTGAGCTGGAGGCGACGCTGGAGAACCGGGCATTGGCAGTGGCGATCAACGATACCGAGACGCCGCGCCTGGTGGTCTACTCGGCTGAACAGACCTGGGAGGTCCCGCTCGAGAAGGTCGACAACCTGTCGATCGGGCGGATAGCGGGCAACGACCTGGTGCTCGATCACCCCAAGGTATCCCGCCAGCACGCCCAGGTCATCCGGAAGGGTGCGGGTTTCCTGGTGCGCGACCTGGGCAGCCGCAACGGTACCAGGATTGGGGAGAAGCCGGTCAGCGAGCAATTCCTGGAAAACGGTGATGTGCTGCACATCGGCGACTTCCAGCTGGTCTTCAAAGGCGGTTTTTCGGAACCATCCCTGACCATCGCAGACGAACTGCTCGCTTTGATGCCTGAGCGGCGCCCGGTGGTATTCGTCCCCGGGCTGATGGGTTCGGAGCTATGGCTGGGCAGCGAGCGCATCTGGCCGAACATCAAGGTCATGCTCAAGAATCCGGAGATCTTCCGCATGGACGGCCCGCATCCCCTGGAACCTCGCGGGATCGTCAATGAAGTGATCATCGTCCCGAACCTGGTCAAGCTCGAGCAATACAACCGGATGGGCGATTATCTGGTCGAGGACCTGGGCTATGAACGCGGCAAGGATTTCTTCGAGTTCGCTTATGATTGGCGGCAGGATGTACGCCAATCTGCCCGGTTGCTGGGAGCGGCGATCGAAGCCTGGGAGTTAAAACCACCGATCACCCTGATCGGTCACAGCCTGGGAACACTGGTCAGCCGGTATTATGTGGAGAAATGCGGCGGGAAAGACAAGGTCGGTCGATTGATCTTGATGGGCGGACCGCACCAGGGCGTCCCCAAGGCGTTATCCAGCCTGTTAATCCACCCGGAAGTGCTGCCTTTCGGGCTGTTGGGGGAACGCCTGCGCCGGATCGTCTCTTCTTTCCCAACCAGCTACCAGATACTGCCTACCTACGCCTGTGCGGTCGATCAAAAGGGGCAGGCGATCAACCTGTACGAGGACGAGAGCTGGATCACCGAGGAGCAGCGGTCTTTATTCGGGGAAGCCAAGGGGTTCCGCAAGGAGCTGGGACGACGTTCCAGCGTACCGACCATCTCGATCTTTGGGTATGGCCTCAAGACGATCTCGATCATCAAACTGGTGCGCGGATTGAAACAGGAGTGGAGGGACATGACCTACCAGCTGGAGCCGAATGGGGACAGCACGGTTCCAGAAAAGAGCGCCGTGCTGGAAGGATCAGAGATCCACCCGGTGCAGCAGTACCACGGATCGTTGTTTGTCGACAACGATGTGAAGATGCGCCTGAAGTTGGAGCTGACGAACAGGTAGATGAAGAAGGTGAAATATATTTAAAGAAAATCCCCGCAAATCTGGCGGGGATTTTTTATGCTTAAGTCTGGCGATCAAGGCAGCGGGACACAGTTGCCGCTTTCGGGGATGATGCTGTGATCGTCAAGCGCGACCAGGGCGCACATCTGGGTGGCAGCTGCTGGTTTATCGGAAAGGCGGTATTCCCTGAACGGACGCGGCCCGCCGTACAGGAACCACGGCCCTGAGCCGGGAATACCGGCGTTTTCCGGCGTGACTGTATCAAAGAAGAAGTGTACGTGCATGCCGGGCAGCTGTTCGGTGTACCCGTAGGTCTCGTACTCCACGACGTAGCGGCTGTCGGCGGCGTCGATGGTGATACCGGTGATGCGGGCGAACAGCGGGGCAGGCGGGACCCAAACGGTGGGGGTTACCTGCGGGGTCAACGTTTCATAGAAGGATAAGAGATCGGTGGTAGGGGTGGGAGGGACCTGGGTCTGTGTGGCAGTCGCGGTAGGTTCGGGGGTGTCCGTTGGCGGATCGGTGGGGGAGACAGCTGCAGCGAGCTGAGTGGCGCCTTCGGCAGTGGCGGTGCCGGATTGGTCCTGTCCCCCAGCGGACAGCTGTCCGGAGAGGAAGCCGATGGCTCCGGCTCCCAGGAGGAGCAGCAGGACGATCCCGGCGGTGACCAGCAGGATGGTTGGGGGGATCGAGCGCTTCCCGCCTGAGGCACCGGCTGCGGGCGCCGCCGGCCCGGTGGGAGAACCACCGCCTCCGGAACCAGCGGCAGCCGGTGGTGCGCTGGCCGTGCTCCAGGCGGAAGGAGGTTGAAGGCCTGCTGGTGTCGCGGGGGTCGAGGCGGCGTAGGCCGCGCTCGCTGGAGCCCCCGGTGAGTCGGCCAGGGTGCCGGCTGGAGGCGCAGCCTGTTCCGAGAAAGCGGGTGTGTAAGCAGGCGGCAAGGCAGGCTTGGCTGCGGGAAGCGGAGGCAGTACGACAGCGGCTTTCATGAGATCCGCGCCTGGACTGGGCGCCTCGACCTGCGGGTCTACCATGGTGGCGGGTGCGTCTCGCATGGCAGCCGGTTTACCCGGTTCGGGCGCCGGTTCGATGACGGTGGCGGCGGGCGTCGATCCGCCACTCAGCCGGTCGAAGACCTGCCGCAAGGTTGCCTCCATGGCTGCAGCGGATGGGTAACGGTCGGCGCGATCCTTTTGTAAAGCTTTCTCGATCACCTGGACCAGGTCTTCCGGGACCTCCGGGCGCAGCGTGCGCAGGTCGGGGATGGGATCGTGCAGGTGCATCATCATTAAGGTCATGGCCGAATCAGCCTTGAAGGGCGCTTCACCGTTGACCATCTCATACAAAGCCACGCCCATGGAGTAGATGTCGGCGCGCGCATCGGGAGATTCGCCGCGGATCATCTCCGGTGACATGTACATAGCGGTTCCTACGACAGCCCCGGTTGCAGTATGGCGCTCGCTGCCGATCAGCTTGACGATGCCGAAGTCCATCAGAATTGCCTGGTCCTGCACGTCCAGCATGATGTTGGCTGGTTTGACGTCGCGGTGGATCATGCCGCGTTTATGCGCATAGTTTAAAGCATCGCTGACCTGGATCGAATAGCGGATTGCATCCTGGGCCGGTAGCTGGCGACCGACGTTGTGCATGCGGTGCAAGCGCTCCTGGAGGGTCTCGCCCGGGACATATTCCATCACCATGTAGTAGGTCTCGCCATCGGAATTGAAGTCGAACACCTGGATGATGTTTGGGTGACGGAGCTGGGCGATGGCGGTCGCTTCTTCCTCGAAGCGCGTTACGAAGCGCGGATCATCAGACAGGTGGGCGTGGATCAATTTCACAGCCACGATGCGGCGCAGGTTGGGGTCCCTGGCCTTGTAAACAGTGGACATGCCGCCCCGGCCGAGCATTTCTTCGATGATGTACCTACCACCTATGGTTTGCCCTATCCAGCTTGACTGCGACATACGATTACTCCCTCACACCCTGACCTGCATGCACTCATTAGGGTTGGGCGTCTCCCCCGCGATAGATTGTGGAGACGAAATTGTGATGGAAAATGTCCTGATTCGCCGGTTTTTCGGAAAATTTAGGAGAATCCGGACAAACTTTCGAGGATTATACCCAATGGGGGTGTAGTGTCAAGGAATTGGAGAAAAAAAAAGTGGGCGAGGAGGGACTCGAACCCCCGACACCATGCGTGTAAAGCATGTGCTCTAACCAACTGAGCTACTCGCCCATTCGAGTGGATATTTTATCACAACGGCAAATTACCATAATTAATTCTGGCTCTTCCGGCTTTAACGGGAAACCGGCTCAAAGGCAACCAAGACATGCAAACGAAAATGCTGAAAGTTACGGTAGCCAAACCCACGCCGATCTGCCTGGGCCTGGTCCAGCAGTGCCCGAATGGTGAGCCCACACCGGGCAGGCGGAAGTAAAAGGTACAGCGTCTCGCTATCCAGAAATGCTAATTAACCCAAGTTGCCACCTTGGGTAGGTGACAAAAAGTCCAAGGGGCTTCTGGTAAAGTTGTCGGTGACGAAACCACAACTTTCCAGGAGGGACCCATGGACACCCAAATTGTAGCAGTTTATTGCCTGTGTGACGATCTTTTGAAAGCACTTTACCATTCTGAAGACCCACAATGCCGGATGAGCGATGCTGAAGTGATGACCGCAGCCATCGTTGCGGCAATGTTCTTTGGCGGAAATCATGAAAGAGCCTGCCGTTTTCTGCAAGAAGGTGGTTACATTCCCCAGATGCTTTCCAAGAGCCGCTTTAATCGGCGTTGGCATCGTTCGGCTGACCTGTTCTGGGCCTTGTTTCACCTGCTGGGTGTAACCTGGAAACAGTTGAATGAGGATAGCCTCTATATTGTCGATAGTTTTCCGGTAGCGGTTTGCGACAACTACCGCATCATCCGCTGCCGCATCTATCAAGGAGAAGCCTGGCGCGGCTATCAAGCCAGTAAGAGGCGCTATTTCTATGGTTTGAAGGTTCATCTCCTGATCACCAAAGCTGGTCAGCCGGTCGAATTCTTCTTGACACCCGGTGGTTTCAGCGACACACCGACCTTGAAACAATACTGGTTTGACCTGCCGGAAGGCTCCCGGATTACCGGCGATAAAGCCTACAACGACTACGGCGTGGAAGATCTCTTCCAGGAATTGGGTCTTCAATTGACACCCTTGCGGAAGAAGAACTCGAAACGGCCTTTGCAGCCTTGGGTGCATTACTTGATGTCTTCTTACCGCAAACTGATCGAGACAACAGGAAGTCTGTTGGAGCAGCTATTGCCGAAACACATTCATGCCGTCACTCCGGCTGGCTTCGAATTGAAGGTGGCGCTATTTGTCTTGGCCTGTTCCATCAACTACCTGGTAAGGTAGCAACTTAGGTTAATTAGAAATATCCTACTTGTGTCTCTATTTCGATACTGTCTGAATAAGTGGTAACCTTCAATGGTAGGTGATTACCAGAATCATCCGTCAGGGCAAATTGATCGATGAGTGGAGGGCGAGTGCGGTAAGCCGACACTCGTTGTTGAGTTTAATCCAGCGCTCTGCAAGGCGAATGCTGAAATGCTGGTTTTCAAAGAAAACCATTAAGCACGAACCCCGCTCGCTGAAAGGAATCTGGCGCAGGTTGATGCGGTTTTTAAGCAATTGTGAATAGTGAGAGGAACTTTCTGCCATTTTATAATCCTGCAGTAATTATCAACATCTTTCTTCACCAAAACACACCATGAGCAGTGTCTGGAGACGGCGCTCGAGCATTGCGTACGAATAGTGACGTCGCGCTAATGCATAGTTATAATCAACCATTTCTTGGACTAGATTGAGATCTTTTAAAATCCTTTTAACTAGCCAGACGGTGTGATCAGTAATGTAACCATCGAATTCGATGACGCGAAAACCTTTGGGCTTGATATCGATGGCAAAGATAGAATAATTATTGACCAGGATAGGTTTGTTGAAGTAAACGGCTTCCAGGAACGCGTTGCCAAAACCCTCGATCGTGGAAGGGTACGTCACTAGGTCAGCGCATTGATAGGTATCCCATAACGTGTAAACCTTGCGACCATCCGCTAGTGAAGTACGCTGGTCGCGAATGATTTCTGTGACAAAGTTGGTGGGCACATTAAGCAATTCGGCATATTTACGTACACGCTGTTCGTAATCGTGCTCTTCGTCCCCACTGGCGTGAGAAATTACCAGGCGTGCTCTGCAATCTAGCTGATGGATCAGCTCTATTGCGTGCTCGATCCCTTTACGCTGAACGACACGGGTGGGTTGTAGGAAGAAATATTCATCTGGAGCAATACTCATATCGCTCCTCAAGGTTTGTGTGTATTCATCAGGGGGAGGCGGGGGATTGTCAAAATCCATCACGTTGGGGATTAACATAGCGGAGATACCGGTGCGTAAACTGAGCTGGTTAGAAGCGGATGAGTTGATCACCACATGGTGAATGGAAGGCAGGTGTGGAGGGAAAGCCATGTTGAGATAATCCCACACACAGTTTGTCAGAAAACGCTTGCGCTCCCAAAAGAAGTCGTGATGGTGAGCAATGACCGGTAAACCTGTCTCAGCGATAAACTCGGTGAGGGCTACTCCGAGAGGGATATTGAGCGGGATTGCTAATGCGTTCTCCACAATTAGAAGATGAATATCGTATTGGTTGGTAAAAGTGTACAATTGCTGCTTGAGGTGATTTTTTAATTGGTAAATCCGAGCAGTAATCTCAGGTGGGCGCGTAGGGGCAGAAAAAGCTGTTTTGTAAATATCCTGGATTTCTGGGTGCTTAAAATGTGCTTCGGGGACAAGATAACTGTACTCCTGCTCTTTTTCATCACAATCCCCACCGAACAAAAAACACGGATAGCCTAGAAGCAGCAACAGTTGCAGCCACTTTTCGGCCTCCAATGAAACGCCATCGTTTCCGCTGAAACGCGTAGATACAAAACCGATATTGCGGCTTTTCCTCTTCATCTCTTATCTGCCAAAACAATCTGGACTGGAAGCCCCCACATCCCCATCTCAGCCACCTCTCGAATCCGAAATCCAGTACGTGTCACGAACGAATTCGTAGGTGTTATCATAATCTAATCCGGCGGGTTTCATGATGTGAAGTAAGAGATTTTTGAGCCATTCTCAGTAACGCATTACCATTGCCACATGCCTGTGGTTGTCTAATATGCCGTCATTGTCAATCCTCACACGTAAATGCACCACCTCTTCGCGGCAACAGTGGAGTGCACCCCGCTCCCCCATGCCTGGGTGGTGCCCTACGGAGTCACCGGTACCAAGAGGATTCAATATTCAATTGTTCCACCCCCCTACTTTCACTTTAGGGGCGCACTACCTCTACCATAAATTTGCGACTACCGGACAAAGGAATTTTATGGTGGAACTCCAGAGGAAAAGATGTTGCTTACAGCAATAAGATGCTCAATACTAGTGGGTCGTTTGACCCGGGTATAGCCATAAACGGGATTGGGTAGTAAAATGCGTCATCCTACGAAATCGTAGAGGTGGACGTATGAGCAGACGAAAAAAAGAACCCCTCCGTACCTTGACAGACGAAGAGCGTACC
>DATDRQ010000377.1:0-8315 GCA_035291645.1 Anaerolineales bacterium | reverse complement strand
TGGAAAAT
Organism: Anaerolineales bacterium; assembly: GCA_035291645.1. Taxonomy (GTDB): domain Bacteria; phylum Chloroflexota; class Anaerolineae; order Anaerolineales; family UBA4823; genus DATDRQ01. The sequence goes on along the minus strand of DATDRQ010000377.1, from coordinate 8,307 downwards.
TGCGCGTGATGTGCGCAAGAATCCAGCCAGCATCCTTTCACTGTTCGCGGACCTGTGCGAATCGGATAAGGCTGTGCTCGCCCAGCCCAACGTGAACCAGATGATGGAGCAAACGGTCCCGGAGGCATTTCGGCAGGGCACGCACGGCGCGGAGCACGATTTGAAAATAGAGGCTCGACCATGGGGCTTTTCACTTCAGGAGATCGAACTCCCGGTGAATGTCTGGCACGGTGAGGATGACATCGTTCCCATCGAGCAGGCCCGCATCCTGGCGGGGGCGATTCCAAACGCCAGCAGCAGGTTTTTCCCGAACGAAGGTCACCTGCTCTTCGTGAGCCACTTCGAAGAGGTGCTCAACGCTGTGGCTGGCTGGCCATAGTAAGCCAGTACCTCGTAAAAATCGGTGGCAGGTTCGCCCGGCCTTCCCTGATCCTTTACGGCTCTACCCTGACCCTGCCCACCAGGCACTTGGCCTGCTGCTCGAAATCGTCTTTTACCACCAGCATGACTTTCTGGTAGGTGCCGGCCGGGATGCGCATGGAGATAAAAGTGCCCGTCCAGGTATGCTCGGAAGGATTGTAGGCGATGCTCGGGAAGTAGCGGTTGGGGTGGAAGTCCGGCACCCGGGCCGGGGCCAGCCCGTCCACGCCGGGGAACATCAGCCCGGCGGAGACCACGGAACGGGCGCTCTTGAAGGAGATCGGCTCGCCCTCCCAGGAGCGCTGGATCACCGGCGCAACCTCCACGTCGTGACAGTACAGCTTCGGCGGTTTCTCCGGTTTCCCGCACTCGCGGCGCACGTCGGTGTAGCGAAAATCGTCGGCGGCGTCCCCTGCGACCAGCAGGGTCTTGATGCGGGCGCGCTGCATGGGCTTTTCGGCGTAGAACTTGTATCCCCCTGAGCCCAGCTTTGCCCGGAAGATGATCTTGTGCTGGTAGCGGCCGATCTCCTCCCGGCTGCCGTCGCAGTAATCGACCTGCAGCCCCCACAGCTCTTCGAACTCGGACTGGCTGGTGATGGTCAGCACCATCCCGCCCAGCGAGAAATGGCCCTTAACCGGGCCGACCGGTTTTTCCGGCTTGGCAGCCGCACCGCTGACCGGCGCGAGCAGCAGGGCTATCGACAAGATGATAGTCGCTGTACGAATGAGTTTCATGATCAACCTCCTGAGGGGACCTCTTGGCGTGTGGGAATTAATGGGAAATAAAAGACACCGCTGCCAACCTAACAGAATATTGACACAAAACTTAATCTTTGGCAACTACCAAAATTGGCGTAACTTACATTGACAGCATTGTAAGCTACGCCAATATTCTGGCGGAAAAATAGAATTGTCTTTTGTGCAATTAAGGCGACTGAATCAGCCCGATGATGTTGCCATCGGCGTCTTTTACAGATGCGATCAGCTTACCACCGCCGACATCTCTGACCTCTTGCTGAACTTGTGCGCCCGCGTCTAACAGTGATTGCATAGTCTTCTTAATGTCGCTGACCTGGAAGTAGCCGACCGGTCCCGTCAATCCTTGTCTGTGGCCGTTGGGATCTAGCCCTATTTCCTGGTCCCCAACCCTGAAGCCAACATAATAAACCTGATCCATATAAGGCTCGACTCCCAAAAGCTGGCTGTACAGCCTCTTCGCTTGAGCGATGTCATTGACGGGATAGTTGAATTGTTTGATACCCTGGTATTTGTTCATAATTCTAAAGCCTCCTGTTTGAAGGTTGTGATTAATCCATTGGTCACGAATTGCATTTATCATAGAACATACATTCTTGTCCGTCAAGCTGGGATTGGAAATGGTGTTAAGGCAGGTAACCATCCCGCCGGGTGTTCCCCCGCCCCGTCCCCCACAGAACCTGGGCGCCCACCGTACCGGGCAGGTCATAGGCCACCACGCCGCTGTTGGCCGTGTTCAACACGACCTCCAGGTCCGCATCGGCGTCCAGGTTCGCCAGGGTTGGCGCCGCCAGCGACCCGTTCCAATTGCCGGAGAATGCCGGGGGCAGGGGTACTTCGTGCAGGGCGTTCCCCAGGTAGTCCAGGATGTGAAGCTTCCCGCTGGCGTGGCTGCCCTTCTCGGTCCAGGAGGCGAAGATCACCTCCGCCAGCCCGTCGCCGTTCAGGTCGGCGACCGCTGGCTCGGAGGCGAAGCGCAGGAAGCCCTCGCCGGACTGGTTGACGGCAAAAGGCCAGCTGCCGTGCTCTTGCTTATCCAGCCAGAAGGCGTGCAGGCGGCCGTCGTAGGAGGCGAACAAGATCTCCAGCCGGCCATCGCCGTCCAGGTCGGCCAGGGCCGGGTTAGGCTGGGCGTTCTCGATCTTGCCGTAATCCTCGCTGAGCGGCGCGCCGGTGTCGACCGGCGGGGTGCGCCAGTCGTAGCCGCCAGCGTTGAAGCGGCCGCGATCGGGATTGAAGATATACAGACCGATATACTGGCTGGGGTAATCTCCGTAGCCGCAGTCGTACACATTTCCGGTGACGACCACCTCTCGGCCTCCCTTGCCGTCCACGTCCGCGATAACCGCCGGGCCATGGGCGAAGTTGGCCCGGTAGCGCTCGGCTCGCCCGTCTGAAGTATCGCAAGTGCCCCAGCCGCGCAGCTCGGTCGCCGGACTTTCCCAGACGCCCACCTTGCCCCAGCCCTTGCCGGCGTACATGGCGTGGGCCGGGATCTGGGCGCCATTCCGCTCGTAAGCATTAATGTAGTGTACGTCGGACGGCACGACGATTTCTCCGGCGCCATCGCCGTCCAGGTCGCCGGCGGCCGCGTTGGCGTTGAAGGCGCCGTAGGCGTAGCCGCTGTCGTTGCTCAGCTGCGGCCAGCCGGGCAGCAGCGCCCCCTTGTGGTCGTAGACCCAGGTGTTGGTCTGGTTGCCCACCGCGCCGGTTGCGATAAGCTCCAGGTCGCCGTCCCCGTCCAGGTCGGAGGCCAGCAGGCCGCGCAGCTCCTGACCGATCGGGCGCTGCGGCCAGCCGGGGGCGAAATAGCCGTCGGCTTCGTACACCGAGAGGTAGCCTGCGCCGTGGGCGCTGGCGATCTCCAGGTCGCCGTTATTGTCCAGGTCTGCCAGTACGATGCCCGGCCAGGTGCGCCCAACACTGCTGGCGTTTGGCTCGCTGCGGTCGTGCCCGGAGGCGACCCGCCATTCCAGCGCGCCGCTGCGCCCGTCCAGGGCGACGATCGAGTATGCCGAGGCGATCACCTCCACCCTGCCGTCGCCATCCAGGTCAGCCGCGGCGGGCGAGCTGTACCAGCCGGTCTCGCACCACGAGCTGTAGCAGCCGCCGCGCTGCCACTTCAGCACCGGCGCCTGCACCGCTTTCGTCTCCGGCGCGGCCAGCACCAGCGGCAAGTATACCTGGTTCTCCTGGGCCGCCTTCGCGATAGTAGCGATGAGGACCAGCAAGGGGAGCAGGAGTAGCAATGGGCGGGCGGTGTTTGGCATAGGACCTCCGGCGGGATAATGAACAATGCGAACCTGGATACCTTCAAGGTATCCCAAGGAGCACTGGAGGTCAATAGGCTATAGATACCGATCAATTGGGAGATTAAGATGCAGGTCTCGTACCTCCCATATGTCCGCTCACCTGAGCATCAGCGGAATATAAGCGAAACGCGGTTACCGCAGGGATTGGGATTTCTATCCCTGTTTTCATTATTTTCGTCAAATCCGCCAGGCAATGGTCGCCTGGTTGAGCGCCTCGACCTCTTGGGGAGATAAGGAGAACGAAAGCGCGCCGGCGTTCTCGGCCGCCTGCCGGCCATTTTTCGCGCCAGGGATAGGCAGAACATGCTCATTCTCCATCAGCCAGCGCAGGGCGACCTGGCTGGGACTCCTGGTGTAGCGTTCACCGATCTCTCGCAGGAGCTCCACGACAGGCTGGACGGCATCCATAGCCTTACCGCGGAAATTGGGGAGAAAACGCCTGAATCCGCCGGCTCGCTTCCTGGCCGAGTACTTCCCGGTCAACGCCCCCATTCCCAGCGGGGAGTAGGCGATCAGGGTGATACCCAGCTCGCGGCAGGCGTCGAGCACCCCGTCCACCTCCGGTTTCCGGTGCAGGAGGGAGTACTGGACCTGGTTGGAAGCGAGCGGAATGCCGCGCTTCGCCAGCTCCGTGTGCGCCAGGCGCATTTCTTCGGCGGAATAATTGCTGACTCCAACGGCCCTGACCTTGCCCGCCTCGACCGCCTCGGCCATGAGATTCATGAGCCTTGGAATAGACAACCGCCGGGAGGAAAAGTGAATTTGATACAGGTCAATCGTGCTGCGTCCAAGGCGCGCCAGGCTGTCCTCAAGCGCTTTGGGATAATTTTCATCGCGGGCAAATGGAGAAGGCGGGAACTTGGTCGCAATCAGGACATCCCTGCCGCGTGACAGTTCCCCCACCCGGCGTTCAGAAGCGCCGTTGCTGTACATCTCGGCTGTGTCGATCAAATTCACGCCACCAGCCAGACTGGCTTCCAGGGCGCGCTGCTCCTCGTCAGGGCTTTGGGAGGGACCGTAAGCCAGTTGAGCGGGCGTCCAGCGGGCCATCCCGGAAGGCTGGCCCCAGGTCATCGCCCCGATACCCGCGCGAGGCACTCGAAGATTACTTCGTCCTAATAAGGTTTTGTGCTCCATTTCTACCATCCTTTCGTAGTTCTAAATTGACCGGAGAACGTCTTGCCAGTAATTTCCCGAAAATAGATGCATTGAAGAGACGCAGAGCGGGTGATTTCGCTTGGCGGTCGGATTCCGGCGCAACTGACGACGTTATATGATTTTGAGGCTGGATTGTTAGCTGTTCGTTGTCACGGAAGCAGCCCGGGCGAGAGCTAGCAGCCCGCTCAGGAGATTCTTGCGCTCCTCACCGTTGAGCGTTCTCACCCAGGCGCGATACTGTTCTTCGCCGCCCTGGTAAAGCCGCCGCACCAGATCTTCACCTTGCGATGTCAGGCGAACAAGGGTTACGCGCCGGTCGGTGGGGCTTTCCGATCGACCGGCAAATCCCTGGCGGACAAGCTTGTCGACCAGATGGCTGGCGGTCGGCTGGCCCACACCCAGGTATTCGGCGATGCGGCTGACCGGCACGGCCTTGCCTTGAGAGATCGTAAACAGCGCCTTGATCTGGGCCATGGTCATGTCCAGCTCCATCCAGTCCGGTCGGCTGGAAAATTGCATGGCGGTCAGAATGCTCCAATGCAGCCGGATGATCTCTTCGATATCGTCAATCTCGGGCACGGTTGCTTCCCTTTAGTTCTATTGTATCATATATTTCGATTGAGTCAATATATTTTATGGTTTCGATACAAATTGAATGTCCCCGCTACCTCACTGAGTTGGATTGACTTTGCGTTAGAAAAATTAGACGTCCCTGCCAGCTACCTGATTCATAATCATCAACGCATATTGGTGGAAAAGTTGTTTTAACAGCCTCGCATTGAATTCAACCAACATTTTCACTGGCCAGCGATCTGCTTTGTCTGGAAATCCATTCGACTTTTCGAGGGCTAATGCAAAATAGTACAAGTCAAACCCGGGATCCTTAATGCTTGCCTGTTCGAGAATTGGTCCTAAAGGTTCTTCCTGTAAAATAAAATACAGGTCGACGGCGTCCCTCGGTTCCGCTCGACCAAAATAAGCCAGCAGTTTATCAACCCGAAGGTCTTGGTAATTATTAATCAAGACTCCTTCTTCTGCCGGGACTGGAGGTGCGAAGCGGAAAGGTGAATCAAGCGCCAGATCAACTTTTAGGCTTTCTTCTCCCTTGGTTACTAGAAATTCTACAAACGTGCTAAACCGTCTTACAATAGTGGGTGCTAACCCGGTTTCTTCCATATGTTTCTCTAATGCGTAGGAAGCGGGTAGAATCAACCCCTCCTCGGCGGTAAAAAAGTCCAAATCAAAGGAAAGTCGGTGTCCTAAATAAAACTCCGCCAGAGCGGTGCCGCCGGTGAGATAAAAATAGCGTTGGTCAGATAGTTCTGAAAATAGCCTTAGAAACTGCTTTTGGATGGGTGTCAATAACCCCCTGCCCTGCAATTTAGCCGTCACCATGCCGGGATTCCAGGAAACTTTTCCACAGCTGGTGAAGGTCAGGGGGCAGATCGAGCGCTTCCAGTTCCTGGGATACTTCGCTCAAGTTCAGCTGGTGGATGTCTTCCGCCCGCCCATGAATCAAGATCTGGCGCAGCAGCCATCGCCTCTGGAAAGGGTCATCGGTATCGACGTCGTCAGCGCTCCACACAACATACCGGGGAATCTCGCTTCGCATGAGCTTACTATACCATGATTCGACCTCCCGTATCCCCCCTCAGCTCCTACTTTCATCCCCTCAGCTTCCCTCTCCCGTCCGCGGTATAATCGATCTAAACACCGCTTTTTACGGAGGCAGGATGGCAGAACGCAAGATCCGCGTCCTGGTCGCCAAGCCCGGCCTGGACGGGCACGACCGGGGCGCCAAAGTAGTCGCCCGGGCCCTGCGCGACGCCGGCATGGAGGTGATCTACACCGGCCTGCGCCAGACCCCCGAGATGATCGCCGAGGCCGCCCTGCAGGAAGACGTCGACGTGGTCGGCCTGTCGATCCTGTCTGGGGCGCACATGGCCCTGGTGCCGCGCGTCTTCGAGATGCTCAAGGCCAATGGCCAGGAGCAGGTCAGGGTCTTTTTAGGCGGAATCGTGCCCGACGAGGACGTGCTGCGCCTGATGGAGCTGGGCGTGGTCGGCGTGTATGGCCCCGGCACCCCGACCGGGGACATCATCCGCGACGTCCGCCAGGCCGTGCTCGGCGCGGCCGTCGAGTAGCCTCCCAGGTGCGCCGATGACGCTGGTCGAGGCTGTCCTGTCCGGAGAGCGCCTGGCTCTGGCCCGGCTGCTTACCCAGGTCGAGAACGACACCCCGGCCGGGCGGGCAGCCCTGAGCGAACTCTTCCCACACACCGGTAAAGCGCATCTGATCGGGGTAACCGGCGCTCCTGGCACCGGCAAATCCTCGCTGGTAAACCAGCTGGCGCGCTATTACAGGCGCCCTCCCGAGGGGCAGGCGCCGCGGCGCGTGGCGGTGGTCGCGGTCGACCCGGCCAGCCCGTTCACCGGCGGCGCCCTGCTGGGCGACCGGGTGCGCATGCGCGACCTGTCCGGCGATCCCGGTGTGTTCATCCGCTCGATGTCGGCGCGTGGCTCACTGGGCGGGCTGGCGCCTGCCACCGGGGGGCTGGTGGAGGTGTTCGACGCGGCCGGCTTCGAGGTGATCCTGATCGAGACGGTTGGGGCAGGCCAGGCCGAGGTGGACGTCGCCCGCCTGGCGCACACCACCCTGGTGGTCGAGGCGCCCGGCCTGGGAGACGACATCCAGGCCATCAAGGCCGGCATCCTCGAGATCGCCGACATCCTGGTGGTCAACAAAGCCGACCGCCCGGGTGTGGAGAACACCGAGCGCGCCCTGCGCGGTATGCTGCAGCTGGCCCACCCCGTCGACCGGTCCAGCCTGCACCACGGGCGGATGGTGGAGCTGCCTGTTGCAACCGGGAACCCCGAGCCGGCTCCCGCCTGGGAGACGCCCATCTACCGCACGGTCGCTACCGAGGGCGCCGGAGTGGCCGAATTGGCCGCCGCCATCCAGCGCCACCGGTATTATCTGACCAGCAGCGGTGGCTGGGAGCGGCGCGAGCACGCCCGTCTGCAGCATGAATTGGATACTATTTTGCAGTTTGCCTTGATCGCCCGCTGGCGCGATTCGATCCCGGCCGGGCGCTACCAGGAGGTGCTCGACCGGCTACTCTCCCGCCGGCTCTCCCCTCACCAGGCCGTGGCAGCCCTGCTGGATGGAGACCTTGCCCCATGATCTACGGCAAGCGCATCCGCCTGCGCCATGCCGAGCGGGACGACCTGCCCCGCTTCGTCGCCTGGCTCAACGACCCCGAGGTGCGCCAGGGGCTGGCCCTGTTCCTGCCTCTCTCCCAGCCCGAGGAGGAACAGTGGCTCGAGAAGACCCTGCAGCGCCCCGCCGAGGAACGCCCCTTTACGATCGAAGCCCGCCAGGAGCACAGCTGGCAGCCGATCGGAAGCTGCGGCTTCGAAATCCTGGATTGGCGCAACCGCAGCGCCGAGGTCGGCATCCTGATCGGCGAGAAGTCCTATTGGAACCAGGGTTACGGCACCGAGACCATGCAGCTGCTACTCGAGCACGCCTTCAGCACCCTGAACCTGAACCGGGTCTACCTGCGCGTCTTCGAAGACAACCCGCGCGCCATCCGCGCCTACGAGAAGGCCGGCTTCGTTCATGAGGGGCGCATGCGCCAGGCGGAGTTCCACCTGGGC
>DATDRQ010000376.1:0-2004 GCA_035291645.1 Anaerolineales bacterium | reverse complement strand
GGGGGCGGGAGTGACCGTTCTAGACGGGGTGAACATTGGCCACGACGCCATCGTCGCAGCCGGTGCAGTCATCACCAAAGACATCCCTCCGTTAGGTATCGCAGCCGGAGTCCCGGCTAAACTCTTGAAAATGAGAAGCGAGAGGATTGAAACCGATAGATCTTCATCTAACCCAACAGATCCACTGGAGCGGGCGCGGGTCGTGGTGACGGAAATGCCAGATAAACCAAGGAGTGGAAGTCAATGAAGTTTCGAATTCAGGACTATTTTTACCCGGCTCAGGTTTTTGCACATCACAATCGGATGAAATCGGCGCCGTTTTGGTCGCCTGACAAGCTGGCGGAATGGTCCAATGGGCGTCGCAAGGCGATTTTGGCACACGCCTATGAGAATGTGCCTTATTACCGGCATCTTTTTGACGAAAATGGCATTCGCCTTGTTGAGATTGATGATCCAGATGTTTGGAGGCGGATTCCTACGCTGGACAAAAACACGTTGCGGAGTAATTCTGAAGCGCTGACGGCAAGAGGGAAGTATAGCCAGGGAGCGGTGTGGGCTTCTACTTCCGGTTCGACGGGAATGCCACTGAAGATCTTGCTCGATCGCCGGATTAATTCGGCTGCCTTTGCGTTGTTCTGGCGGGCATGGGGCAGCGGAGGGTATTGGCGGTTAGGGCAGCGCCAGGCCGCCCTGAAAGGCCTCTATAACGAGGAAGGCTGGCGATACAACCAGCTTATCCGTACCCTGGAGCTATCCTCGGTACGGGTAGACCGGAAGACGGTGCACCTGTACCGTGACCTGATCCAGCGCTTTCAGCCGCGTTTCATGCGCGGCTATCCCTCATCGATGTATTTATTCTGTAGACTGTTGCACGAGGAAGGGCTTGACCTGTATGTGCCGATGATCATCTCGGGCTCGGAAATGCTGCAGGACTTCCAGCGCAGCATGATCGAGAGCACCCTGGGGGGGCGCGTGTATAACCACTATACCCATTGGGAGCGGGCCGCCTCGATCTTAGAATGCGACTCAGGAAATCTGCATGCCCAGGAGGACTACGGGCACCACGAGATCCTGGATGTGGAAGGCAATCCCGTTCCGCCCGGCGTGGTCGGCGAGATCACGGTCACCGGGCTGTACAACCTGGCGATGCCGCTCATCCGCTATCGCACCGGGGATTTAGCCAGCTGGTCGCTCGAGTCCTGTTCTTGCGGGCAGTCCTTCCCGGTGGTGAAACAGATCGTCGGGCGCCAGAATGACTATATCGTCTCTCCGACAGGGGAACTGACCTCCGGTACATCGGCGGTCTTCGGATTGAAGTTGATGCCCCAAATCCTGTATTTCCAGCTGATCCAACGGGAACTGGGCACGGTCGAAGTGCATATCGTCAAGGCGCGTGATTATCAAGACCCTGAGGACACAGATAGGGTGCGCGAGGCGCTGCGCGACCGGCTGGGGGCAGACACACACCTGGAGATCCGGTTTTGTGGGGTGGAGGAGCTGGAGCGGAATCCGGTCGGGAAGATTCGCAGCTGCATCAACCATCTGCCCGCGGACGTGATCGCGCGCTTTGCGCTGCCTGAATCCGGTGATGATGAAGAGGAATTTTCTTTCAAAGCAAGAGGGGAGGTCGCGAAGGAATTCTAAGAGAAGAAATGCCTGCGGAAGACCTGCCCGGCTCTGGGCCGGGCCCTGCAGCAAGATTCTCACAGCTTCCTGGTACCAAAGTGTTATTGACGCGTTTCTCACATGTATGATAACTTCAACTCCTTGAACCAAAACCACCAAACCAACATAAGGAGAGTCGTTATGGTTGCAAGTGTGATGGTTCTGGGAGTTCTGCTCGTAAATCTTCTGGCAACGGCCTGCGGCCTTCCGCCGGTCCTATCCACTCCGGTGGAGACCGCCAGAGTTGTTCAAGATGAACTCCAGAATCCGACCGATTCGATACCTGAGATTACCCCACGCACGGCGTTATCAGGTGAAAGCGCACCCTCAGCAAAGGAG
>DATDRQ010000375.1:0-17045 GCA_035291645.1 Anaerolineales bacterium | reverse complement strand
AGCCGGTGATGTCGGTCCCACCGCGCACACCGGCTTCTAACGCCACCTGGCTGGCGACCGCGTTGAGGCGCTTCATCCAGCCGACCGCCTCGGAGACGTCGGTCGGGTCGGCCAGGTCGCGCTTGAGGGCGGTGGAGATGGTGCCGGTGCCGAGCGGCTTGGTCAGCACCAGCCGGTCGCCGGGTTGGGCGCCGCGCTTGGTGATCAGGCGCGCCGGGTCGACGAAACCCAGGGCGATCAGGCCGTACTTGGGCTCCGGGTCCTGCACGCTGTGGCCGCCGGCGATGACCACGCCCGCCTCCAGGGCCTTCTCGCCGCCGCCGCGCAGGATCTCCGCCGTCACCTCGGCCGGCAGGTCGGGCGGCAGGGCGGCTACGTTGAGCGCCAGGAAAGGCGCCCCGCCCATGGCGTACACGTCCGAAAGGCTGTTGGCGGCGGCGATCGCCCCGTAATCGTAGGGGTTGTCGACCACCGGGGTGAAGAAGTCGGTGGTCACCACCAGGGCGCGCCCCTCGTCGAGCCGCCAGACGGCGGCGTCGTCCGGCTCGCCCAAACCGACCAGCAGGTCGGGGTAGCGGGCGGGGTCGAACAGGCCTTCGATCGGGCGCAGCACCTGCGCCAGCGCTGCCGCGCTCAGCTTGGACGCTCAGCCGGCGCAGCGGGACAGGCTGGTCAGGCGGATCTGCTTCCCGGAGGGGGTCTTATCACTCATTTGTCAAGAATAATGAGTAAGGAGTAATCCGTAAGGAGGTGACGGATTACTCGTTACGGTATCACACCTCAGGGCGTGGGCAAAGGCGTCGGCAGGGGTGTGGGCAGCGGAGTGGGCTGCGCGGTGGGGACATTCAGCGCCGGCTGCAGGGTGGGCAGGGGCAGCAGGAACGGGGCGTTGCTCGGCAGCAGCATGGCCTGGATGTTGGGGGAGAGCTTGGTGATGTACTGGTAATTGAGCAGCTCGGCGCGACCCTGCAGGGCCTTGGCGATCAGGTCCAGCGCCTGGGATTCGGCCTGGGCTTCGATGACGCGCGCCTGGGCGGCGCCCTCTGCCCGGATGACGACCGCGTCCGCCTGGCCCTGGGCGACCTGGCGGGCCTGCTCGGCCTCCTGGCGGCGCTGCTCGACGACCAGACCCGCCTGAAGGGCCTGCTGTTCGGCGATCTGCTTCTGCTCCACCGAGGCGGCGTACTCCGGCGAGAAGGTGATGTTGCGCATGATGAAATCCACCAGAGTCAGGCCGTTATCGCCCAATTTTTGATTGAGACCCTCGCGAATCTGCTGGACCATTTCCAGGCGCTTGGTGCTGACGACTTGTTCCACGCGATATTGGGAGACGACGTCGCGCATGACGCCGCGCGCCAGCGGGCGCACCAGCTCGTTCTGGTAGCGGTTCTGCCAGTCGATATGCACACCCACCACCTTGGCCGGGTCGATGGCGTAAATGATCGAAGCGTCCAGGAAGATCTCCTGCCCATCGGAAGTACGGGCGGTGATCGAATCATCGCCCTGGATCTGGCCCTCGGCGGGCGCGATCGACATGGTGTAGGACTGGCGGGAGATCGGGTAGCGCACCACCTGTTCGAAATAAGGGACGATCCAGCGCAGGCCGGGCGTGAGGGCCTGTTCCCGGTAACCGGATGGGGAAAGGGCAGAAATTACCACGCCGCGGTCCTCGGGGCGGATGAAGACCAGGCCGGCGCTGACCGTGGTCAGCAGGACTGCCAGGATGGTGACGACCAGGATGGTGACCGAAAGCCCGCGCACCTTCTGGCCGCGCGAGGCGCGCAGCACGGCGATCACGAGCATGGCAACTACGCCGATCCATATCAAACCGGCTAAACCTTTTAGTAAACTGGCGATGTCCATAGGTTGAAGCCTCCTTATGACGAGTTCTCTGGCGGTGATTATAACCGAATGACCCGATTGCCGCGCCGGGTGAATCGTGATACCATGCAGCCATGGGCAGTTTCACAGGCCGGGTGGCGGAAGTGCGGACGGAGGCAGGCTGTGCGGCGGCGACGATCGCCTGCCCGGGGCGCGCTGTGCCAGGCCCTGGGCAGTACGCCCAGGCCTCCGCAGCCACGGATGTCCTGGGGGCTGCGCTTTTCTACGCCGGGGAGTGGCAGGGCGGCTTCCTGGCGGCGCCCCCGCTGCCGACCGGGTGGGCGCCCGGCACGCCGCTGGCGCTGCGCGGCCCGCTGGGGCGCGGCTTTCGCCTGCCGGAGAACCTGCAGCGCCTGGCCCTGGTCGCGGCCGGGGACTGCCTGGCCCGCTTGCTGCCCCTGGCGGCGGCTGCACTGGCGCGGGGAGCGGCGGTGACCCTGTTCACCGACCTGCCCCTGCCACCGCTGCCTGCCTCTCTGGAGGCCTACCCGCTCGGCACTCTAAAGGAAGCGCTCGCCTGGGCCGACTTCCTGGCGGTCGACCTGCCGCTGGATGATTTAACCGGTTTTGACGAACGGTTGGGATTAAGCCCTGGGGAACGGCTGCCCTGCCCCGGACAGATCCTGTTACATGCCCCGATGCCTTGCGCCGGGCTGTCGGAGTGCGGGGCCTGCGCCATCCGCACGCGACGGGGTTGGAAGCTGGCCTGCGCCGACGGGCCGGTGTTCGACCTGAGAGAAATCATGGGATAACGAGTAAGGAGTAATCCGTAACCACCTAACGGATCACTCGTTACGGAATCTTATGAACATCCTGGCTTTCTTTGCCCATCCGGATGACGAGACCATCCTGGCCGGCGGCACCCTGTCCCTGCTGGCGAGCAGCGACGCGCAGGTGCATTACCTGTGCGCCACGCGCGGCGAGGGCGGCGAGACCGGCGAACCGCAGGTCTGCACGGAAGAGCAGCTCGGGGAAGTGCGCGAAGGCGAGCTGGTCTGCGCGGTGGGCGCCCTGGGCGGGCGCAGCCTGACCTTCCTGGATTATATCGACCCACGCGCCGGCCCCGGGGAGGAGCTCTACGCCTACACCGAGGATCTGACGATGCTGGCCGGGCAGGTGGCTGCCACCATCCGCCAGTTCGTGATCGACGTCGTAATCACACATGGCTCGAACGGGGAGTACGGGCACCCGGCCCACCAGCTCACCTACCAGGCGGCGCTGGTGGCGGTGCTATCGTTTGGCGAGAGCGCCCCGCTGCTGTACACGGTCGCCGCCAGCTTCCCGGAACACCCCCGGCCGCGCCTTGCGAACGCCGACGACCAAGCCCATCTGGTGCTCGACGTCACCCCTGCCCTGCCGCAGAAGGAGAGAGCCGCCCTGTGCCACCGCACCCAGCACGCCCTGTTCGTGCGGCGCGCCTCTGAGGAAGCCGGTCGCCCCATGAGCTTCCGGGAGGTGATGATGCGCCTGGAAAGCCTGCACCGGGTTCACCCGCCGGCTAAAGGCAAGCCGAAGGATAATTTATCGCAACTTCTCATTCCCTGGTTGGCAGGAATATCAGCATAAAGGATCTGTTTCATGAAAAGTCGAAGAGATCAAACTCGTTATTTTCCTCCAGGAGTCACTTTAGCATTCAGGCCAATAATAGGAACAGATGGGCGAGTGCCAAAAGCGGCTCAGCCCTGGCCCATGGAATCGCCTTATCTACACCTGTTCGCAATCACGCCTCCTGAAGGATTCGCTTCAGAAGAAGAATTGAATGCGGTCCTGGAAAAATACTTACCCCGCGGAAAAAAACCAAAATTTCCCAAACCCACAGAGCTGTGGCACCAGGCCCAAGAGATGGCTTACCAGGGCTGGGAGAAGAAGACAACCCGCGGCCGGTCGAACGCCGCCCAATCCGCCTTGAACCTTTCAACCGAGGCTGTAGATGCTTATCTGCTGCTCGCCCATGACAGCGATACGTGGGCAGAAGCGATCAAATTCGAAACGAAGGCGCTCTCGGCAGCAGAGAAGTTGATGGAAATCACATCCTATCACCCGGATGAAGACCCCTTTTGGAATGTTGTCACCACGCGACCGTATATGCGGGCTCGCTTTGCGTTAGGGTTTTCGCAGTGGAGGATCGGCGCGCAAGAGGAGGCCCTCGATCACTTCCAAGAACTCATCCGGCTCAACCCTGGAGATAACCAGGGGGCGCGCTATGTTTTAGCAGCTATCCTGCTTGAGAAGAACGAGAATGGCGCAGCGCAGCGCCTGATGGCCCAATACTACGAGGACAATCACTATCATTGGTCATATAACAAGACCCTGCTACAATTCCGGCGGAAGGGGGATCACGCCAGCACGCGGGATTTGCTCCGCCAGGCACTCACCCGTAATCCATTTGTTCCTTCATACTTGCTCAACAAGTATTTTATCGATTCCTGGGAATTAGATGCCGTAGAGGCCGGTGAGGAGAGCGAAGCGTTCGAATATTTCCAACTTTATCGAGAGGCCTGGCGAGTGACTCCAGGCGCCCTCGATTGGCTCGCTAAAGCCAACGCTTCCATAACAGGAAAAGCATAAGGACCCTTCATTCGTTTACCCTCATTACTATTACGGATTACGCCTCGCGTCTTACTTTCCCCATGCCCAAGTTCGACCTGGCCTTCGACCCGCCCCTGATGAACGCTGCCGGCAGCCTGGGCTTCGCCCCCTACCGGCGGGGGCCAATCGCATTAGAACAGCTGGGCGCCTTTGTGACCAACCCGGTCAGCCTGCGGCCGCGCACGCCCGCCCAGGGAGCGCGTCTGCTGCCCTTCCGGGGTGGTTTCATGCTGCACAGCGGGCACCCCAACCCCGGGCTGCGCCGGGTAGTCCAGCGCCACGCCGCGCGGTGGGCGCGCTCCCCGCTCCCGGTGGTGGTGCACCTGCTGGCGGAAAGCCCGGCCGATGTCCGCAGCATGGTCGTCCGGCTGGAAGCGGTAGAGGGGGTGGGGGGCATCGAGCTGGGCCTGCCGCCCGGCTGCGACCCGGCGACCATGCTGGCCCTGCTGAGCGCGGCGCAGGGGGAGCTGCCCCTGATCGTGCGGCTGCCGCTGGAGCAGGCTGGTCCGCTGGCGATGGCGCTGGCAGGTTCCGGGGTGGCTGCGCTCAGCCTGGCCGCGCCGCGCGGCGCGCTGCCCGGGCCGGGTGGGGGATTGGCCCACGGGCGGCTGTACGGACCCGCAGTTCTGCCGATCGCATTAAATGCTGTCGGGGCAGCCTGCCTCGGCGGGTTGCCTGTGATCGGCGCCGGGGGGGTTTTCCAGCCTGGAGATGTGGGCGCGATGTTCGCGGCCGGGGCGGCCGCCGTGCAGCTGGACGTGGTCCTTTGGCGTGGGGAATTCGAAATCTAAGCGCCAGGCCGGTCAGCGCTCGAGCCAGATCGTGACCGGCCCGTCGTTGTCGATCTCTACTAGCATGTGGGCGCCAAACTCGCCGGTCTGGGTGGGGACGCCCTCATCCGCCAGCATGGCGGCGAAGCGCGCCACCAGCGGGCTGGCGACCTCCGGCGGGGCGGCGCCGGTGAAGGACGGCCTGCGGCCCTTGCGGATGTCGGCATACAGGGTGAACTGCGAGACGACGACCGCCTCCCCGCCGGTATCCAGCAGGGAGCGGTTGATCTTGCCCTGCTCGTCTGCGAAGATGCGCAGGTTGGCGATCTTCTCGACCAGGTAGCGCGCCTGTTGCTCTCCGTCACCCGGCCCGACTCCCAACAGGATCACCAGCCCAGGCCCGATGGCAGCGACCGTACGCCCGTCCACCGAGACCCGGCCGCGCCGCACGCGCTGCACCACGACTCGCATGTTTTTTCATCCAGAGAGCAGGGCGCTGGCAGCCCTTGCTCCCTGCCCTATCTACAGGTGTTTGCGCACCAGCCCGGCTACCTCCCCCGGGTCTGCATGGCGGTGCGTCTCTAATTTGGAATAGATCAGCTGCCCGTCGACGCTCACCTCGAAGCGCCCCCCATCGGAGGGAATCAGACTCAGCGATTCGATCTCAGGCTCGAATTCCTTCAACAACTCGGCCGCCAGACCGGCGGCGCGGTCGGTATAGTGTCAGGTTGCACAGTAAACCAGGTCGATACGAATTGTCATCGGCAATGACTCCTTGATTTTCCCCAGATTCTTTCGGCAGGGTTCTTGAGGTTAGTATAACATGTATGTTAAAATGAAAGCGGTCAGCGAAATGGGGACTTCTCCCGATGTTAGGTCGCCTGGCCGGGCTCACCCAGGAGGTGAGTGATGCGCTCGCAGATCGATTTACGCCCTTCCGCCATTGCCGGCCGGTGGTACCCCGCCGAGGCGCACCAGCTGGCGCGCAGCGTTGACGGCTATTTGGAGGCAGCCCGTCTGCCCAAGATTGAAGGCCGGGTGATCGCGGTGATGGCGCCGCACGCCGGTCACCTGTACTCCGGCCCGGTCGCCGGGTACGCCTTCGCCGCGCTGCGCGGCCTCGAACCGGAGGTGGTGGCGGTCGTCTCGCCGATGCATTTCCCCTACCAGCCTGCGCTGTTAACCTCCGCCCATAGCGCTTACGAGACTCCCCTGGGAGCGGTACACATCGACACTGCTTCCTTGAAGGCTCTCGACGAGATCCTTCAGGCCGAGTTGGGCTTTGGGCTAACCCCGCTGCGCAACGATCCGGAGCACTCGCTGGAGATCGAATTGCCTTTCTTGCAGCGCGCCCTGCAGGGCAGCTTCGGCCTGATCCCGGTCATGATGCGCGACCAGACAGCCCGCGTGGCGCGCGTCCTGGGTGAAGCGCTGGCGAAAGTCCTGGCGGGCCGGCCCGCCCTGCTGGTTGCCAGCACGGACCTCTCCCACTTCTACCCCCAGCAACTGGCCAACGCCCTGGACGCCGAGATGCTGCACCAGGTGGAGGCCTTCGATCCGGCTGGTGTGCTGCGCATCGAGGAGGAGGGCAAGGGCTTCGCCTGCGGGCGCAGCGCGCTGGCTGCTGTGCTGTGGGCGGCCAGGGCGCTGGGGGCTGACCGGGTCCAGGTGCTGCGCCACGCCACCTCCGGCGACGTGACCGGCGATTATTCCGAAGTCGTTGGCTACGCTGCGGCGGTGGTCACGAAGGCGGTGATCACGAAGAAGGAATCATTTGATTGATAAAGCGAACCTTTTACGGTAAGCATGGATAGCTCGATCTATATCGACCTTTTAAAGCTGTTGGCGGTGTTCTTGCTGGTGCTGACCAACGCTTTCTTTGTCGCGGCGGAGTTTTCCCTGGTCAGCGTGCGCCAGACACGTATCGCTGAACTCATGGCCCGCGGGGATGCCTCCGCAGTCGCGGTGCACGAAGCCCTGAAGAACCCCGATCGCGTGATCGCCGCGACCCAGCTGGGGATCACCCTGGCCAGCCTGGGTCTGGGCTGGATCGGTGAGCCAGCCCTGTCTCATCTCATCTACCCGGTCGTCAGCCTTTTCCCTGCCAACCTCCAGCCAGAGGTCTCCCATACTATCTCAGCCGGGATCGCGTTTGCACTGATCACATTCTTGCATGTAGTCGTGGGCGAACTGGCGCCTAAATCGATCGCCCTGCAGAACCCCGAACGGACCTCGCTGATCGTCGCCCGGCCCACCCTGTGGAGCGAGCGGATCTTCAAGCCGGCCATCTGGGTGCTGAACGGCGCCGGGAACGCGCTGCTGCGCCTGATCGGCGTACGCCCCGCCCAAGGGCTCGAGCTGGTCCATTCGGTTGAGGAACTCAAAATGCTGGTGACGGCCAGCACCGAGGGCGGCGCCGTCGAGCCTCAGGAGGGGGCGTTATTGCACGCCATCTTCGATTTCGGCGACCTGCTGGTGAGGCAGGTGATGATCCCGCGCACCGAGATCATCGCCATCGAAGCTGACCTGCCCTTAACCGAGATCATCCCCCTGGTGACCGAATCAACCTACACCAAGTTCCCGGTCTACGACGACGACCTGGACCAGATCCTGGGCATCGTTCACGTGAAGGACCTGCTGCACCGGATGCTGGAACCCGGCTGGCAAAACGACACAGCCCGTTCCATCCTGCGCG
The DNA here is from genome assembly GCA_035291645.1 of Anaerolineales bacterium. Taxonomy (GTDB): domain Bacteria; phylum Chloroflexota; class Anaerolineae; order Anaerolineales; family UBA4823; genus DATDRQ01. The sequence continues at coordinate 9,110 of DATDRQ010000375.1, read as the reverse complement.
AGGTCATCTATGTCCCTGAGACGATCCAGGTCTCCGCCCTGCTGCACCAGTTCCGCGCCAACCGCCAGCACATCGCCATCGTACTGGACGAATACGGCGGGACCGCCGGCCTGGCCACCCTGGAGGACCTGCTGGAGGAGATCGTCGGGGAGGTCAGCGATCCCTTCGACCGCTTCACCCCGGATATCCAACGCCTGCCCGACGGCTCGATCCTGGTCGACGGGATGGCCTTAATCGAGGAGGTCAACAACCAGCTCGGACTGGACTTGCAAGACCCTAATTACGACACGATCGCCGGCTACTTTCTGGGCAAGATCGGGCGAATCCCTCAGCTAAAGGACAGCATCGAGGACGACGGCATCCGCCTGCAGGTGGAGGCTATGGACGGATTGCGCATTGACCGCCTTTCCCTGACCATGCCAGACAAGGATCATTCTGGTCACTAGACAGCCTCTCCCTGCGGAACCTGCCCCGAGCCGAGAGGAAGGCCCTCAGCCCAGGTCGACCTACCTCGAGATCGCCGTCAACCTCCCGCAGGTAACCGGCGTTTTCCACTATCATCTTTCGCAAGAATTGGAGGGGCGCGTGCGGCCGGGGCACCTGGTCGAGGTGCCATTCGGGCGGCAGCGCCTCCAGGGTGTCGTCCTGCGAGTAGTGGCCGAACCGGCGGTGGCGGAAACAAAGGCGGTCCTGGACCTGGTCGACCCGCAGGTCGCCCTTAGCGCGGCCCAGCTGGCGCTGGCTGTTCACCTGGCAGAGGCCACCCTGGCGCCTCTCTCGACCTGCGTCAACCTGATGGTGCCGGCCGGGTTGAATAAGATGGGGGATTTCCGCTACGAAGCCGCCGGCCCGCTCCCCGCACCTCAAGGGGATCGCACCCCAGGGCAGCAACGCCTGCTCTCTTTGCTCCAGCGGCGCGGCGCATTGCACGGGCGGCAGATCGACCGGGCCCTGCCGCGCCAGAACTGGCGCCCGGCTGCCCGAGAACTCTCCCGCCACGGCCTGGTCTCCATACAGCCGGTCCTCTCTCCCCCCAGCGTCCATCCGAAGGTGGTGCGGACCGTGCAACTTGCCCGCGCTCCACAGGTAGTGGCAGCGGAGCTCGATCGAATCGGAAAGAAGGGCAGCCAGTCCCTGCTCCGCCGGCAGGCGATCCTGCACTTCTTGATGCGGGAACCGGGTCCGTTAGATGTCAGCTGGGCCTACGCCGAAAGCGGGGGGGACCTGCAGGACCTGTATGCCCTGGCGGAGCGCGGTCTGGTGATCCTGGGTGAGAGCGAGGTGTGGCGCGACCCGGTCGCAGGGATCGAGTTCGTACCCAGCGAACCACCCCCATTGACCCGCGACCAGGAAGCCGCCTGGGAGGCGATCCTGGCCGGGCTGGCGCAGGCCGCCGCCGGGCTTGCGACGCCGCCCTACCTGCTGCACGGGGTAACCGGGTCGGGCAAGACCGAGATCTACCTGCGGGCGGTCGAAGAAGTCTTGCGGAACGGGGGGCAGGCGATTGTCCTGGTTCCTGAGATCGCCCTGACCCCGCAAACCGTGCGGCGCTTCCTGGCGCGCTTTCCCGGTCAGGTGGGGCTGCTGCACTCGCAGCTCTCGACCGGCGAGCGCTACGATACCTGGCGGCGCGCCCAGCTAGGCCAGCTGGGGGTGGTGGTTGGGCCGCGCTCGGCGCTGTTCACCCCCTTCCCCCGGCTGCAATTGATCGTGGTCGACGAATGCCACGACGATTCCTACTACCAAAGCGAAGGGCCGCCGTATTACCATGCCCTCCAGGCGGCGGTGGCTTACGCCAGGCTGGCCGGGGCAGTCTGCGTGCTGGGATCGGCCACGCCCGATCTCACCAGCCGGCGCCGGGCCGAGCAAGGGCAGTGGCGCTACTTGCAGTTGCCAGAGCGCATCCTGGCGCACCACGAAGCAGTCCGCGCCCACGCCGAACGCCTGTCTGTGCGTCCTGAGGCCCTGGCCTACCGTTCCCTGGAAGGGCTGGCGGATGGCAGGGACCTGCCGCCGGTGAGAGTGGTGGACATGCGCCAGGAGTTAAAGGCCGGCAACCGCTCGATCTTCAGCCGGGCGCTGCAAGAAGCCCTGCAGCAGGTGCTGGAGCACGAGCAGCAGGCGATCCTGTTCCTGAACCGGCGGGGCGCGGCCACCTACGTTTTCTGCCGGGATTGCGGGCGGAGCCTGCGCTGCCCGCGCTGCGATACCCCGCTGACCTATCACAGCCCGCCCTCTACACAAGAGACGGCTCCTCCCGCAGTCCAGCCATCCCCGCCTGGGCTGACCTGCCACCACTGCGGCTACCGGGCGCATCTGCCGGAGAAATGTCCCCAGTGCGGCAGCCAGCGCATCCGCCGGTTTGGGACCGGCACCGAGCGGGTGGAGACCGAACTGCGAGGCCTCTACCCGGGCGCCCGCACCCTGCGCTGGGATTACGAGACCACCCGCAACAAAGGCGCCCACGACATCATCCTCAGCCACTTCCAGGCGGGCAGGGCCGACGTGCTGGTCGGTACCCAGATGCTGGCGAAAGGCCTCGACCTGCCGCTGGTGACCCTGGTTGGAGTGGTGCTGGCGGAGGTCGGCCTGAACCTGCCGGACTACCGGGCAGCGGAGCGCACCTTCCAGGTGCTGACTCAAGTGGCGGGGCGGGCCGGGCGCAGCCCGCTGGGCGGGGAGGTGATCCTGCAGACCTTCCAACCCGAGCACTACGCCATCCAGGCCGCTGCCGGGCACGACTACCAGGCTTTTTACGAACGCGAGCTGGCCTACCGCCGGGAGCTGGGTTACCCTCCCTTCACCCAGCTGGTACGGCTGGAGTACCGCCACATGGAGGATGTAAAAGCCGAGCAGGCCGCCCGCCAGCTGGCGGGAGACTTGCGCGCCCGGATCGCCTCCGAGGACCGGCGCGCCACCGAGATGATCGGCCCGGCGCCCTGCTTCTACGCGCGTTTGAACAGGCTGTACCGCTGGCAGATCATCCTGCGCGGCCCGGACCCGGCCTCGTTGCTGCGCGGGCGACCGCCGGGCGAGTGGCGAATCGAAGTTAACCCGCCAAACTTGCTATAATACAGGAAAAATTCACCAGGAGTAGATCATGGATAAGATGCGGCGCGAAATACTGACCTGGAACGATCTCGACGCGCTGATCGATCACCTTTTGCCTCAGTTCGAGGGAGAATTCGATGCGATGGTGGTGATCACACGCGGCGGGATCGTTCCCGGCGGCCTGCTGGCGGAGGCGATGAACCTCGTCCACATCCTGACGGCCGCGGTGGACTTCCCCGCCCAAATGGAAATGCAGAAGACCGGCCTGTTCGCCTGGCCGCGCTTCCTGCAGTTCCCCGACGATCACCTCCTGCGGGACCGCCGCACGCTGATCATCGATGATGTTTGGGGTTCGGGACGGACGATCACCTCGGTTAAGAACCGCGTCCTGGCGGCCGGAGGCGCCCCCTACACCTGCGTCCTGCACTTCAATCCCTATCGCAACCTGTTCAGCAGCACCCGCCCGGATTACTACGCAGCCATCACGGACGCTCATATCGTCTACCCCTGGGAGATCGACCGCGGGGCCGACCGCATCGCCCTGGATATTACCCCGCACCCATCCTCTTGATCGAACCCGCCAGCGAGATGCGCAAGATCGCCCTGCTGGGGGACGTGCACGCCAACCTGCCGGCCCTGGAAGCCGTCCTGGAACACGCCAGACAGCAGGGCGCCGGCGCTGCCTGGAACACGGGCGATTTCGTCGGCTACGGGCCATTCCCGGAAGAGGTGGTCCAACGGCTGATGCAGGAAAATGCCTTGAGCGTGATCGGAAATTACGACCTCAAGGTGTTGAAAGTCCCCAAGCGCAGAGGCAAGTGGAGCACGACCAAGCACCCCCAGAAGTGGCTGGCCTTCCAGTGGGCGTACGAGCGATTATCGAAGGAAAGCCGCCAATATCTGAAATCGCTGCCGAAAGAAATCCGGTTCCAGGAAGGGGGGCTGAGCCTCCTGCTGACCCACGCCAGCCCGGCCTCGATCGAAGAAGCCCTCACCGCGGACACGCCGCAGGCGCGCCTGCGCGAGTTGCTGGAGATGACCGCTTCCGGCGGGGAGACCAGGGCGGACGCCATCCTCTTCGGGCATTCGCACGTGCCCTTCACGCGCCGGGTGGAGGGGGCCTGGTTCGTCAACCCGGGCAGCGTCGGGCGGCCCGACGACGGCGACCCGCGCGCCGCCTACGCCGTGCTGACCGTTGGGGAGGGCGAATTCACGGTCGAGCTGATCCGGGTGGCGTACGACGTCGCACGAAGCGTGGCTGCCATCCGGGCTTATGGCCTGCCGGAGGCCTTCGCCCGGATGCTGCTGCAGGGGCGCGACCTGGAGGCGGTTTTGGGGATGTGACTATTAATAGTATAATATAGTCACATAGTGAGGTTTGAGATGAGCGAGATGCGAGTTGGAGTTCGAGATCTAAAAGCGCGCCTGAGCGAGTACCTGCGCCAGGTCCAGCGAGGCCAGACCGTGATTATCACCGACCACGGGCGCCCGGTCGGGCGGCTGTCGCCGGTCGAGCAGAGACTGGAAGAGCGCCTGCAGGCCTTGCAGGCGGCGGGACTGGTGGCCTGGAACGGGCAGAAGTTGCAGGCGATCACCCCGCCGGCGACCAACAGCGGCGAGCGGCAGGTATCCGATCTCCTGGTTGAGATGCGCGAGTGATCCTGTATTTAGACGCCAGCGCGCTGGTTAAGCGTTACATCGCCGAAAAAAGCTCGGAGCAGGTAAACGCCTGGATCGAAGCTGCCGGGATGGTTGTAACCGGCCTGATCACTCGAGTGGAGGTGGCTGCCGCCATCGGCCGCGCCCGGCGAATGAAGTTGATCGCGAGCGAAGAAGCGCAGGCCGCCCTGCACCAGTTTCGCTCCGAGTGGGAGAGTTTCCTACGTTTGCCAATCACCGAGAACACCGTGATGCGCGGCGATTTTCTCGCTTACGAGCACAATCTAAGGGGGTACGACGCCGCTCACCTTGCCTGTGCATTGATCTGGCAGGAAACCCTGAACCAACCCATAACGCTGGCGTCATTCGATGGGCAATTACTCGAAGCAGCCAGGAACACAAAGATAGAGGTCATCACAATTCCATTGCAATAAGTTCCCATTTATGGTAACTTATCTGCATGGAATTCGCTGAATTGGTCGAGATTGTGGGGGAGGAACCGATATTCGAGAGCAGCCTGCTGCTGGCGGGGGAGGCCAAACCGGGCCTGATTCAAAAGCAGCTCTCGCGCTGGAAGGAAACCGGAAAAATATACCAGCTGCGGCGCGGGCTGTACACCCTGGCGCCCCCCTTTCGCAAGGTAAACCCGCACCCCTTCGTGCTCGCCAACCGCCTGGTGCCGGCGTCTTATGTCAGCCTGCAATCGGCGCTGGCTTATTACGGGATGATCCCCGAGCACGCGCCGGTCACGACCAGCGTGACGACCGGGCGTCCCGCTCGTTGGGAGACGCCCCTGGGCGTCTTCGATTTCCTTCACATCCAGGACGGCCTGTTCGTTGGCTATGAGTTCATCCACGTGGGCGAAGGACAGCAGGCCTTCGTCGCCAGTCCCGAAAAAGCACTGCTCGATCTGGTATACCTGACACCGGGCGGAGACCGGCGCGACTATCTCCAGGAACTACGTTTGCAAAATTTGGACCAGCTCGACTTGCCCACGATCGAGGGCCTGGCCCACCAGCTGAAAAAACCCAAGCTGACCCGCGCCGCCGCCGAGGTGCGCAACCTGGCAGGCGAAGGCGAGGAATTCATCAGTCTATGAAGGCTTACATCGAATATCTCCTCCGCGAGGTCGCCAACCCGGTCGCGGGCCGCAACCTGCTGCGCGAATACCTGCAGGCTAGGATTCTGGAGAGTTTGCAGCGCTCCGGGGCGATGATGCCCCTGGCGTTCCACGGCGGCACCGCGCTGCGCTTCCTGTACGCCCTGCACCGCTTCTCGGAAGACCTGGACTTCGCCCTGGAGAGACCTCAGGCCGGCTACGACTTCCGGGCATATTTGCGGGACATCCAGGAGGAATTTACCAAAGAAGGCTATCAGCTCGGAATCAGGCTGAACGACGAGAAGACCGTCCATTCTGCCTTCATCCGCTTCGAAGGACTGCTCTACGAGTTTCGATTATCCCCTCACCGGGAGGCGGTCCTGGCGGTGAAGGTCGAAGTGGATACCCGCCCGCCGGCCGGGGCGGGGCTGGAAACGACGCTCGTCCGCCGGCATGTGACCTTGCGGCTCCAGCACCACGACCGCGCCTCGCTCCTGGCGGGCAAGCTGCACGCCGTCTTGCAACGCCCTTATGGGAAGGGACGCGATCTATACGACCTGATGTGGTACCTCGGCGACCCGGATTGGCCGGCGCCCAACCTGGTCCTGCTGCAAAACGCCCTGCGCCAGACGGGCTGGGATGGGCCGCTCCCCGACCAGGACAACTGGCGGGAAGTGCTGTGCCAGCAGCTGGGGAAAATCGATTGGATGAAAAGCGCCGCCGATGTGAAGCCGTTCCTGGAGAGGACGCACGAAGTCGACCTGCTGACCTGGGAGAATTTCGCCCGCCTGCTGGGGTGCCGGCCGGATAACGAGTTTTGAATCCCCCGCCAGCCAACGGCCAGACAGGGGCAAAGGGAAAAACGAAGAATTAGCCCAGGCGCTGCTGCAAGGGCATGACCCAGGTCGGTATCGGGGTAGCTCACCTTCCTGTAGTAGAATCGTGTCTGCAAAGAAAGGAGTCTCGCGATGACGAAGTTGGAGATGGCCTTTGCGGAAGCTGCCAAACTGCCCAAGAAAGAGCAGGAAGCCCTGGCTGAATGGATTCTAGAAGAACTGGCCTCCGAAAGGCAATGGGCAGAAACATTTGCCCGCTCGGCCGATATCCTTACAAGGCTGGCCGACGAAGCGATTGCTGAACATCGCGCTGGGAAATCAGAACCGCTTGATCCAGACCGGTTATGAATTCGCACGTTACGCGGCGCTTCCGGGAAGCGTTTGCGGAACTCCCCCAGCCAATCCAGCGCCGCGCCCGCGCAGCTTACAAACTCTTCGAGCAAGATCCCTATCACCCCAGTTTAAGATTCAAACCTATCCATTCAACCCGGCCAATTTACTCAGTCCGGATTGGCCTGGGTTATCGCGCCATTGGCATCCGAGAGCTGGATGACATCGTTTGGTTCTGGATCGGTTCGCATGCGGATTACGAAAAACTCCTGGCTCAACTATAATCTCTAGCAGAGCATTCACAAGTGACAGCGTCCAGGAAGGGAGGATCATGGCAGCGCCCGAACAGGCCTACGCGCGGGTAAAAGCACTGGTAACCAGGTTCAAGTCATTGTCCGTCGCCGAACGCCGCGGGATGAACGAACAGGCCACCCGCCTGGGGTATATCCTGCCGCTGTTCAGCGAACTGGGATGGGATACCAGCAATACCCATGAAGTAAGCCCTGAGGAGAAGGTGTCGCGCGGCTGGGTGGACTTTTCTTTCCGCATCGGCGGAATCCCGCGCTTTTTCTTAGAAACCAAGAAGGCCAGCGAGGACCTGAACGACCCGCGCTGGGTGCGCCAGGCGATCGATTACGCCTGGACCAAGTCGGTGACCTGGGCGCTGCTCTCGGATTTCGAGGGGCTGCGGGTGTTCAACGCCGAATGGAAGGAATCCAACCCGTTCAGCGCCCAATTCATCGAGTTCAGCCTGGATACCTATCTGAGCGAGTTCGAGCGGCTGTGGTGGCTCTCGCGGGACGAAACCTTAACCGGCCGGCTCGACCGCGAGGCCGAGAAGGTCGGCAAGAAGGGCAAGCGCCTGCCGGTCAGCCAGGCGTTGTTCGCCGACCTGAAGACGTGGCGGGCGGACCTGTTCAAGGATATGCGCGGCTTCAATAAAATGTGGTCGCCGGCCCAGGTGGACGAGGCCGTGCTGCGCCTGCTCAACCGGCTGATCTTCGTGCGCACCGCCGAGGACCGCCAGGTGGAAGCGCCGCAACTGCGGGCGCTGGTGCGCGCGCTCAAAGATCAAAAAAAGTACGATCACCTGTGGGAGGGGCTGGCGGACCTGTTCCGCCAGATGGACGCGGTCTACGACTCGGAGCTGTTCGCCCGGCACTTCTCGGAAGAGCTGTACGTCACCCCGAGCGTCCTGGAGGAGGTGATCGAAGGGCTGTACGAAAAGAACTTCGTACGCTACAACTTCAACGCCCTGGAGGCCGACGTGCTCGGCACGGTCTACGAGCAGTACCTGGGGTCGATGGTCACCGAGCGGGAAGCGGGGAGCGTCGCTGGAAGCGCCGCTGAAAGCGCCGGCCAGCCGGCCCTGTTCGGGGAGACCGCCCCGAGCGTGGAGGCCTCCCCTAGCGTGGAGGAGCGCCGCCAGAAGCGCAAGTCGCAGGGCATCTACTACACCCCAAGCTTCGTGACCCGTTATATCGTCCAAAAAACGGTCGCGGCCTGGCTGGAAGAGCACGGCTACAACCCGTCGCAGCCGCCGCGCGTGCTGGACATGGCCTGCGGTTCCGGGTCGTTCCTGATCGAGGCCTTCGACACGATCGACGCCTACGTGGCGCGGCTGCGCGGCCAGGCGCACGGCGGCGAGGTGGATTTCCGCGATTACGCCCGCCAGGTGGAGGTGCTGCAGAACTGCATCTTCGGGGTGGACAAGGACAAACAGGCGGTGGAGGTGGCCCGCCTGAACCTGCTGCTGCGCGCCCTGCACAGTCCAGAGAAACTGCCCATGCTGGAGAACATCACCCACGGCGACAGCCTGCGCCCGGAGACCTGGGAGCAGGCCTTCCCGCAGGTGATGAAAGCGGGCGGCTTCGACGTGATCGTCGGCAACCCGCCCTACGTGCGCCAGGAGACGCTGGGGGCGGAGTTCAAACACTTCGCCCAGGCGCACTTCGAGACCTACGCCGGGACCGCCGACCTGTACATCTACTTCATCGAGCAGGCCCATAAACTGCTCAAGCCGGGCGGCTGGTTCGGCATGATCGTCTCGAACAAATGGATGCGCTCGAACTACGGCAAAGCCCTGCGGGAGTACTTGCAGCGCGAGAGCCGCCTGGTGGAGATCGTCGACTTCG
>DATDRQ010000374.1:0-6383 GCA_035291645.1 Anaerolineales bacterium | reverse complement strand
CTCCGCCAGGATCATTGCAACCGCCAGGCAGTGGCTGATATATGGTTCTCCGGAAGCCCTTTTTTGCCCTTCATGGGCGACGTCTGCAATCCGATAAGCGCGTTCGATCAGTTCCCGGTCGGCCTGGGTATACGTCTTCGGAAGCGAATCCATCAGGTTCTCAACGCGCATCGTAATATTCCTTCGCGTGGCTAGTATACCAATCCTCTTTCAATTTGAATGCCTGTTATTAACCCAAATTCTTTGATTAAGTGTAAAGGACCTCGGTCAAACCCGAGGTCCCGACCTGGAACAACGAATATAAGTATCAGTAGATATTTCTTTTTTTCGGCGGTCTTCTAAACCTGATTCGTGATTTGGTGATGCCTTCCAATCTTTCTTGATACGACGGTCTTCGCATCCTTGCGCGTGGTCTGGAAACCACGCCCAACTTATCCGCGGATATCTTAGTCCGATGAGGGGGGTCTGTACTTGACCATGGTGAGAACATTTCCGTTCTCGTTAAACTCAAACGTCACCATGTCCATCATCTTCCGCATCAGGAAAAGACCTGCTCCACCCACCTTTAAGTTTTCCAGTTGTGCGCTAAAGTCAGGATCCGGAACGTTTTCAGGATTGAATCGTTTTCCTCGATCCTTCAGGATGATGGTCAATGATTCAGCACTGATCTGGTAAGTGCAACGAATGTCGCCCTTGCTCTCACCGCCGTAAGCATGTTCGATGATATTCGAGCATGCCTCGTCAACAGCCAACTCTACAGAATAAACACCCGCCTCATCAAAACCAGCTTGCCTGGCTGCTTTTACCACGAACTCTCGGATCGGATGTAGGCTTGCGTAACTCCCAGGGAATACTTCAGTGGTCATCGAGGCCCGTTAATGTTAAAAACTGCCGACAGCTGTAGTAACATCATCGAAGACTTTGAAGTAAGAACCCATGCCGACCAGGTTCAGTGATTCTCGCAGCTTGTCCTGTAAATCGACGAGCACGACTTCTCCCCGGTTGTACCTCCGGCAAGCCTTTTGGGCCTCGATCAGGACCCACCACCCTTTACTGGACATAAAATCGACCCCTGCCATATCCAGGACTATCTTAAACCTCCCCTTGTCGAGCAGTGATTTGAGCGCGTCTTCGACTTGAGGGGCTGTATAGCTATCGATGCGCCCGTTTACACTTAACAAATCACAGCGTTTTAATTGGGTAGTGGCGATATCCATATCTGATCACTCCATCTGTTAGGAAGAAAGCCAGGAACGCGGGATGAGTATAACATGAAGTAAACTTGACATTCATAACAGTTGCTCAACTGCAAAAAAACTCATAAAAAAATGCCATATCCCGTGAGGCTTGACTGGACCCTGCCCCTATGGTAAACTACCTTCCGCTTGGTCCCGTGGTGTAGCGGCCAAACATGCGGCCCTGTCAAGGCCGAGATCGCGGGTTCGAATCCCGTCGGGACCGCCAATCTCATCGAGCTTCGCTGCCAGGAGTATTTCACCTGGCAGCGTTTTTTTTCTCTCCTTAAAGCAGCCGGATAGAGACCTGGATCTTGCCGGCATCATAGACCCGCTTCCGCCGGTTGGAACTCGATCAACGCGCTTGCCTTCTTCCCCAGCATCGATAAAGCTGCCTTGGCAGCGAAATATCCGGACATTCCATGCACGCCTCCTCCCGGTGGAGTCGAGGAAGAACATAGATATATCCCTTCTAGCGGGGTCGAATACGGGACGATGCGAGCAGTCGGGCGCGTGAAGTGCTGGGTCAGATCCTGAACGCCTCCATTGATATCCCCGCCGATGTAATTCGGGTTGTATGCCTCTATCTCTACTGCAGAGCGGGTGGCTTTGGCGATGATCCGGTCCCTGAAGCCCGGTGCAAATCGTTCGATCTGGGCTTCGATCCGCTCGGTCATGTCCACCGTAGAGCCATTCGGCACGTGGCAGTAAGCCCACACCGTGTGTTTGCCGTCTGGAGCCCGCCTCGGATCGAAAAGTGTCTGCTGGGCCAGGAGCACAAATGGGTGCTGCGGGTGTTCTCCTTCCCCCACGGCTCGCTCGCCCTGGATGATTTCCTCTAACGTTCCCCCCAGGTGAGCGGTTGCCGCGCGGAGGCAATCCGCGGCTTTCCAGGGGATTGGACCATCCAGCGCAAAATCAACTTTGAATACACCCGGTCCGTAGCGATATCTTTTTAATCTCTCTCGATATCCATCCGGCAGCCTGTCTCCCATGATCTCGAGCAGTTGCTTTGGAGCAACATCGAATAGAGCCACGGTTGTGTCTGGTAGGTCCGCCTGGCTTTTTACCGGATGGTTGGTCGCAATCTCCCCTCCTAATGAAACCAGGTACTGGGCGAGCGCATTGACGACCATTTGCGATCCACCCCTGGCTACCGGCCAACCGGCGGCATGCGCCGAGGTCCCCAGCATCAACCCAAACGCCGCAGTCATGATATTGTCGAGCGGCTGGATGGAATGCGCTCCTAATCCCGCGAACAGAGCTTGAGCGCGTTTCCCTTTGAACCTACCAGCCGCGACGGACGCTGCAGGTCGCAGGGCGATGAGCCCAAATCGCGCCAGGAGCAGCGGATGTCGTGGGGGGATCGGCACCGGACCCAAGAGCTCTTTAGATAGCTTCCCCCAGTTTTCCACCAGGGGGGAAAATAATCGTTGGTATGCCTTCCCATCTTCCCCTAAACTCTGGCTGGTCTTTTCTACCGACCGTTCGAGAATCACAGCCGAACCATCATCCAGCGGATGCGCCAGAGAGGCAGGTGGAAATATCCACTCCAACCCGTACTTTTTCAGGGGAAGAGAACGAAAAAATGGGGAAGTTACCCCCAAAGAATGGATCGTCGCACACGGGTCGTGGATAAAACCTGGCAGAGTTAATTCTGCCGAACGGCATCCCCCGCCGATGGTTTCCTTGGCCTCTAAAACGAGGACCGCGCAGCCAGCCTGTGCAAGCGCGATCGCCGCGGACAGTCCATTCGGTCCAGCGCCGATAATTACCGCATCATACCGCTTCATACCGCTTCTTCTTTAACAATTCCCGCAGGGTTCTCACCTTCAGCGTTTGGTCACTTTATTAAAGACGCGCACCGGCGTGTTGATAACGGTCCGGACTAACGCATTCTGCCAGATATTCCCGGTATGTGACCATTGCAGGCGCGCATCCACGCAAGTTTTCTGTACCTGGACCTGGCCGTTCACGCCGAAATTTGAAGCCAGAGCCAGCAGGACTGAATGCCAGATTCTTTCTTGCTGTGAAGATCCCCCCATGAAGCGGAAGCCGAATTCATAGATCGGGTCATTCGCCCGGGCGAGGGATTGGATCTGGGCCACCGTTTCTCCGCCGTCTTCGTATGCGCTGAATGTGTTGAATCCAGATTCTGGATGCCCGGCTGGCGTCATCACGGTAAACATCTCATCGTCTGCATAGAGGACCATCACGCCAGTGGATACAGGCACCCCGCCTGGAATCCCAGGTAAGGTGGCGTTGATTAAGACGACCTCACCCGGTCGAACTCCGCTCAGGGATGGATAAAAACGACTGTTATCGGGCATCAAGTCAGGCAAGTGTTCCTTCCAGTAGTGGACCACCTCTTGAGGGGTGGACTGGGCTCCGGATAAACTCACCCGGTAGGTCTTCTGCCATAGCTGCCCGAAGCCTTGTAAAGGCCCGACGACCTCCCGGCCATCGACGTTCAGGTTCATCGCTCCCATCGGTACATCGCCGACCTTGAGGCGGGACACCGGTGGTGCCCAATTAGCTTCATCGCGGGGATGTTGATCAGGAGACTCAGACGAAAAAGCGGTCATCGGAATCCTCCAGGATTGCGAAGTTAAACGAATACGGTTAAAGGTTTTTTCGATAGGGCCTTACAAATCTTACTTCTTGACAGCCGCCAGGGCTGCTTGCTCGTCCGGATAAATCAGGATCGCTTCGTTCAGCCGGGTAAGTTCAAAAATCTGTTGGTAATGTGAACTCAATCCACATGCGAATAAGTGCTGTTTTTGGCGTTGAGTCCGGATCAACAAGGTTACCAGCAATCCGATCCCCGAGCTGTTCATATACTCGAGATCATTAAAATTGAGGACGATGTTCTGCGTACCTGCTTTCGTGGCTTCGGAATAAGCATCCATGAGGATGTTCTCGGCCGCAGCAGTGATCTCACCCTGGATATCGATGATGCCGGTCTCTGCGGTCACCAGCCGGACATTCATGGATACGGTTGTCTGGTTCATAAAATCTCTCCTTATTTAGAATTAATTGCGAAGGGATTCAGATAATTCCCTCTTATTTGATGCGGCAATCTTCGAATCCTCAGTCGTGGTCCGGATTCCTCGCCCCAGAGTGTTACAGCCTCTATACTAATCCAAATTCATCAATGCTTCTCGGGCCGTTGGCTCGTCTGGAAAGATGGTCATAAAATCTGCAAGCCTTGTGATCTGGAAGATCTCTTTATAGTGATCGCTCAAGTTGCTGATCGCCAGGCGGCGGTGTTCTTTGCGCGCTTTGGCAAGCAAGCTGACGATCAAGGCAATACCGGTGCTGTTGATATAGTTCACATCTGTGAAATTCAACAGAATCGTCTTCGGCTGCTTCGATTCTGCTTCCAGATAAGCTTTATCCAGGGCTTCTTCAGCGAAACCGTCAATTTCGCCGTGCAGCTCGATGATCGCCAGGTCCGGTTCGTGCCGCAAATTCGCCTCTAACTGTTTAACTGGCATCCTGGCCTCCTCTTAAATTTAAAAATAATGCGACCGTATGGTGAGTCTCATCCGATATGATCTCCATCTGATCGACCATGTTTTTGATCAGAAATAAACCCCAGCCGCGCGGGGATTGGGCGCCGGTAAGTTTTGCTTCGATATCGGGCGCCTCTTTTTCTGGCACGATTTGCCCACCTCCCTGATCCCGGATCTTGACACATAAGGAATCTTCTTTGACCAGTACCCGGATCTGAACCGGGATTTCGGAATCGAAATGGTTACCATGCTCTATCGCGTTCATCGTTGCTTCGGCGACTGCCGTGAGCATGCGGTTAAACTGGTCCACGGATAAATTCAAACCAGATATTGCTTCAGCCACAAGATCCATCGCCTCTCGTTCCATACCAACCTGGCTTGGTAGTTGGAATTCCTTCAACACTTTCCATTCTTGTTCTTCTTCTTGGCCTTCTTTAATTTCTGGCTCTTTCGCTATCTTAGACACCGGGATACTGCGATTGTCTTGCCGGTCTCTCTCCAGCGTAACGAAGGTAACGTCGTCCTCCTGTTCCCAGTCATCCCCGGTAAAATCCGCCAGCTCGGCTAACAAGAACTCCACCAACGTCGCTCCACCAGGATGCACCTGTAAAATACTCCGCAACCGGTCGAAACTGAACATCTGTCTTTGAGGATTGTGGGCTTCCACAATCCCGTCGCTATACAGCAACAAGGTATCCCCTTCCGCCAGCTGGGCTTCGCACTCTTCATAATCCATATCGGGCATCAAACCGAGAGGCATTCCAGTTGCCCGCAATTCGTCCACACCTCCATCCCCGCTGCGAAACGGTAAGTTGTGTCCTGCGTTTGCGTAATGCAAACGCCCGTTGCTTGTATCGAGGACCACGTACAGGCAGGTTACAAACATATTCCGCGGGATATCTGCGACCAACAGGTTATTCAACCGCTCCAGTACTTTTCCAGGGGCCGAAACTCGTTCGGTGGTGGAACGCAGGATACTGCGGGTGGTTGCCATGACCAATGCAGCCGGGACGCCCTTATCCGTCACGTCCCCAATCACGATCCCCAACCGCCCGTCGGGTAAATATATAAAATCGTAAAAATCGCCTCCCACCGCCCGTGCGGGTTGCCAATACGCGTCTGCCCGCCAGCCTTGCACTTCCGGTACAGATTTCGGCAGCAACGTTTCCTGGATGATCCGGGCTACCCGCAGCTCCTGCTCTAATCGTTCTCGCTCGCGCACCTCAATCTGCTGTTGGCGCACCAGCTGGGCGACCCGAACAGCCGGAGCCGCCTGGCTGGCAAGGTTGTTCAACAGCCTTTGATCGTCGACCGAGTAATCCTGCTCGCTCAGCCGGTCTCCCAAATTCAGCAACCCGATCAGTTCTCCCTGGCTAATCAAGGGCACCACCAGCTTGACCCCGGCTTGCTTGAGTGTAAGCAGCGCCGGTGAGTCCAGATTGATCTTATCGACCTCTACCGCTCCGGGAGCGCTCTGAAAATAAGCCACGATCGGATCCTCGACCGGGAATTCAATTCCGATCTCAATCCCTCGGCTTTGACCTTCCCCGACCACGGGAACAGATGCCTTCTCCTCTCGAGAGGAATCGCCGACAAGAATTCGCCAGAAGTTCTTGATGGGGTATGCCATATA
>DATDRQ010000373.1:0-5826 GCA_035291645.1 Anaerolineales bacterium | reverse complement strand
ATAAAGGAATTCATCCTCCTGCAGCTGGCGCAGACGCCCGACCCGGGCAACCGCCTCCAGGTCGTTATCCTCCAGGTCCTGGAACAGGTCGACATTGCGCAGCAGGCGTCTGCTGGCCGGGGAGGGCTGTAAGGCGGGCATGCTTCAAGGCACCAGGTAAAAAGGGGTCGTGTTCTCGGGTTCCTTTGGCGGGTCGGGTTCTTTATACCATATCCTCCGGATCGGTGGAGAGCTCCCCGATTCCAAAAAATTCTAAGCTTTCCGCCGCTCCCCGCATGCTATAATCCTTGTCGGGCTGGTTAACTCCGGCGCTTATTGACCTTCAGAACACCATTCTTTTTACGCCCCAACCAGAACGCCTTGGGAAACCCGACGGTCCCCACGAACCGGATCGAGGTACCGGCTGCATGTCCTTCGTCCATCTCCACGTGCACTCCGAATACTCCCTGCTGGACGGCTTTAGCAATATTAAGAAGCTGGTCAGGCGCGCCGGGGAGATGGGCATGCCCGCCCTGGCACTCACCGATCACGGCACCATGTTTGGCGTGATGGAGTTTTACAACGCCGCCACCAGCGCCGGGATCAAGCCGATCATCGGTGTAGAAGCCTATCTTGCGGCGCGCAGCATGCAGGCGCGTGACCCCCAGCAGGACAAGAAATCCAGCCACCTGCTGCTCCTGGCGGAAAACGAGACTGGCTACCGCAACCTGCTACAGATCGCCAGCCAGGCCCAGCTCACAGGCTTCTACTATTTCCCGCGCGTCGACCTGGAATTTCTGGCCCAACACGCCGAGGGGTTGATCTGCACCTCCGGCTGCATGTCGGCCGAGATCCCGCGCCTGATCCAGAAGGAAAGCCTGGAAGCCGCCCGCCGCCGGATGGACTGGTATTACGAGGTGTTCGGCCCGGAGAACTTCTTCCTGGAGCTGCAGCAGCACGACATCCCCGAACTCGATCGCATCAACAAGGTCTTGATCGACCTGGGGCGGCGACACCAGGCGCGCTTCCTCGCCACCAACGATGTCCATTACGTCGATCCGGATGACTCCCGCCTGCAGGATATCCTGCTCGCCATCCAGACCGGCTGCGTGCTCAGCGACCCGAACCGGATGCGCATGAGCGATAAATCCTTCTACCTGCGCAGCCCGCAGGAAATGGCGACCATCTTCGCCGAGGTGCCGGAAGCGGTCAGCAACACGCTCCTGGTCGCCGAGCGTTGCAGCCTGGACCTGGGCTTCAAGGGTTACCGCCTGCCTCCGTTCGAGGTGCCGCAGGGCTTCACGCCCGAAACTTACCTGCAAAAGCTGTGCGAGGATGGGCTGAGCAAGCGTTTCGGTCAGCACGCTGGAGATGCACAGTTCCGCGACCGCCTGGACTACGAGCTCCGCATCATCCACCAGATGGGTTTCGATACCTACTTCCTGATCGTCTGGGACCTGTGCCGTTACGCCCGGGAACAGGGCATCTGGTACAACGCGCGCGGTTCGGCAGCCGGGTCGATCGTTGCCTATACCCTGTTCATCACCAACGTGGACCCGATCGAGCACGGGCTGATCTTTGAGCGCTTCCTCAACCCCGGGCGCATCTCGATGCCGGATATCGACCTGGATTTCCGGGATGACCGGCGGGCAGAGATGCTTGAGTATACGTCTCGCAGGTACGGCGACGATAAGGTCGCCCAGATCGTCACCTTCGGCACACTCGGCGCCCGGGCGGCGATCCGTGACGTGGGCCGGGTGATGGACATCCCGCTGAGCGAGGTGGATCGGGCGGCGAAACTGATCCCCAACATTCCTGGGAAGCCGGTCAGCATCCTCGAGGCGCTCCAAGAAGTCCCCGAATTCAAGCAGGTATACCAGTCCGCCGATTATTTCAAGGACCTGATCGACACCGCCAGCCTTATGGAAGGGGTGGTGCGCAATGCCGGGACGCATGCCGCCGGGGTGATCGTGGCCGATAAGCCGATCGTTGAGTACATCCCGCTGCACCGCCCGACCAGCGGTTCTGCGGAAGACAGCCCGATCAAGACCGTTACGCAGTTCGAGATGTCCCACCTGGAGGCGTTAGGCCTGCTCAAGGTGGATTTCTTAGGCCTGGCGACGCTGACGATCATGGCGCGCGCCTGCAATCTGATCAAGGAGCGGCATGGGGTGGAGCTCAGCCTGGAGAATATCCCGGTCGATGACCCGGCCACCTACGAGCTACTCGGGCGAGGGGATACGGCGGGTGTATTCCAGGTGGAAGGGTCGGGCATGCGCCGTTATCTGATGCAGATGAGGCCCGAGAAGCTCGATCACGTGATTGCCATGGTGGCGCTGTTCCGCCCCGGTCCGATGGAATTTATCCCCAGCTACATCCGCCGTATGCACGGCGAAGAAGAGGTAAATTACCTCCATCCTGACCTGGAGCCGATCTTCAAGGAGACCTACGGCAGGCCGGTATATCAAGAACAGCTGATGTTCGCGGTGATGAGCCTGGCCGGCTATACCGCTCCCGAGGCGGACGAGCTGCGCAAGGCGGTCTCCAAGAAGCAGAAGGAGAAGCTGCTCGAGCACCGCGAAAAATTCGTCGCCGGGGCTGTTCAGCACGGCATCCCTGAGGATACAGCAGGGAAGATTTTTGACGATTGGGAAGAGTTTGCCCGGTATGGTTTCAACAAGGCGCATGCCGCGGATTACGGCGTGCTGGCGGTCCAGACCGCTTACCTGAAAGCTCACTACCCGGTCGAATACATGACGGCGGTGCTCTCGGTCAACCAAAACGATACCGACAAAGTCGCTCTGTACGCGGCCGATTGCCGGCGCATGGGGATCGACGTCGCGCCGCCGGATGTGAACACCAGCGGGTGGGACTTCACCGTCGAGGATCACCCGGGTGCAAGATCGAGCATCCGCTTTGGCCTGGGCGCCATCAAGAACGTCGGTCGTGGGCCGGTGGATGCCATCCTGCAGGCACGGCACGAGGGCGGACCCTTCGAAGACATCAACGATTTCGCCCATCGGGTCGACCTGCGCCACGTCGGCAAGCGCGCCCTGGAGTGCCTGGTAAAGGTGGGCGCCCTGGACCGGTTCGGGCCGCGCCCCGCCCTGCTGCTGTCGCTCGACCGCTTCGTCTCGGCCAGCGTGACGCACTTCCGGGCGGCAGAGATGGGCCAAATAAGTCTGTTCGGCGCCCATACCGGGGTGACCGAAATGGTGCAGCTCCCCGGCGCGTATCCCGACATCCCTCGCCGCGAGCAGCTGAACTGGGAGCGCGAGCTGATCGGACTATACGTCTCCGACCACCCGCTCAGCCCGGTGATGGACATCCTGACCGAAGCGGTCACTCACTTCTCGAGCCAGCTTTCCGAGGCCGG
This sequence comes from Anaerolineales bacterium, assembly GCA_035291645.1. Taxonomy (GTDB): domain Bacteria; phylum Chloroflexota; class Anaerolineae; order Anaerolineales; family UBA4823; genus DATDRQ01. Next base: position 2,471 of record DATDRQ010000373.1, on the reverse strand, counting down.
CCCAAGCGAGCGGGTGCGGGTGGCGGGGGTGATCACGCGCTACCGCACGCACCAGACCAAGACCGGTAAGAGCATGGCCTTCGTCACGTTGGAAGATTTGCAAGGGGAGATCGAGCTGGTGGTGTTCCCGCGCACCTGGGAACAATCCAAGGAGCTGATCGCCATCGACCGCATCGTGCTGGCAGAAGGTCGGGTCGATGCCCAGGCCAACCAGCCGAAGGTGCTGGTGGACAGCCTGACCATCGACCTGAAGGTCACCAGCGCCGTGAAACCGGCTGAGGGAGACCAGCCTGCCGTGCTCCGGGACAAATATACTTCCCCGGTCTACGGGGAGGCGTCGGGGCAGGGTCAAGAAAGCATTCCACCCGGGGAGATCGACCAGGCCGGATCGCCGGACAATAACGGCAACGAGCACATTAAGGTAGACGAGGGCTCTCCACAGGTAGATCAAGAATTCGCCCTCTCTCTGGAGACATCCCCATACGATGCTCTCTTCGATGGAGAAATAATCTATCCAGATGGAATCGAACTGGCCGAGGTGTGGATGGAGGAGATCGATGAGAGCTGGGAGCAGGGCGCACCTCCCCCGCCGGACCTGTTCCCGCCGGATTGGGAGCTGGCTTCGGCGGTGTTCGACGCCGTGGCGCACCCCTCCGATGCGATGGCGCTGGCTAACCCTGCCCCCAAGGTCGAGGCGAAACCACCCCATACACCTGCACTCAAAGAGGAGGCTGTCCACGCAGCTGTCTCCGTCGAAGAATTCCAGGCTTCCCCGTTGCCGGTAAGCGAGACTGGCGCCCCGGAGGTTCCTCTCCCCCCGTACATCATATCTCCCATCGCGGCAGCCGATGGGGAGAACCTGCAAATGATCACGATCATCCTGCGGCCGAGCGAGGACAAGGTGCGCGATAACCTGCGCATCCGCGCCATCTACGGCACCCTGATCACCTACCCCGGGAAGGACCGTTTCGCCTTCCAGGTGTACGAGCACGGCCGCGGCTATCTGATCGAATTCCCTAACTTCACCACCGGCCTTAGCCAGGAGCTGATTCAGCGCCTGAGGGTCTTCGTCTCCCCGGAGCACCTGCGCATCGAGCCGATCACCATCCAGTAATCCCTCCAGATTGGAAGCAGTAATGAATCATTACGGGCTGCGCTAGCAGCCCGTTTTTTCGCTATTTTATCAGGGGAAAATCCAGGCGGCGCTAATCGCTGGTCATGATGAAGAGTGGCTTCATTTCGAAGCTCTTGTACTTGGGGCGCAGGCGCTGGGTGTCGTAGTGCTTTTCGACGTCGACATTCTTCTTCGAACTGGTGACGACTTCCAGCGGGACATTGTCGTAACGCCCGTTCTTCAAGACAACCAGGCGCCCGTGTATGCCGCCGATCGCCAGGTCGAGGGCCAGGTTGCCATAGGCCATGGGGACGATCGAGTCGATCGCATCGGGGTCGCCGCCGCGCACCATGTACCCCAGCTTCTGGTTGATGACGTTGACCTCTACCCCGTTGTTGAACTTCGCCGAGCGCTCCTTCAACTCCGCCGAGACCAGGTCGCCGATCCCGCCCAACTTCTTGTGCCCGTAAGCGTCGGTGGTGGAGTCGGCAAAGACCATCTCGCCTCCCTCGAACATGGCGCCCTCGGAGACCAGCACGACGGAATAACGGCTGGGGTTGCGGTTGCGGTCGTATACCAGCAGCTCCGCCAGCTGGTCGATTTCGAATTTGTATTCGGGTATCACGCAACGGTTGGCTGCGCCCGCCATAGTTGGGAGCATGGCGGTGAAGCCGGCATAGCGCCCGAAGACTTCCATCACCAGCATGCGTTCGTGCGAGCCGGCGATGGTGCGCAGGTTGTTGGCCAGCTGGATGGTGCGGGTGACGCAGGTACTGAAGCCGATGCAGTAATCCGTGCCGGGGACGTCGTTGTCCATCGTCTTGGGGATGGCGATCACGCGCACCCCCTCCTGGAACATGCGCACCGCATAGCTGAGCGTGTCGTCGCCCCCGATCGGGATCAGATAATCGACGCCCAGATAATCCAGATTCTTCAGCACCTCATCGGTCAGGTCATTCATCTTCTCCTGGTAGGTATCCTTGAGATGCTCCGGGACGTCCGCTTGCTTGACGTGGCTGGGCCGCGCCCGGGAGGAGTGCAGGAAGGTGCCGCCGGTTCGCCCGGCCCGGTTGACCACTTCTTCGGTCAAGACCTGGTAATTATTGCTGTTATCCGCCTGCGGGTCGCGCACGATCTGCATCAGGCCAGCCCAGCCGCGGCGGATGCCGATCACCTGGTAACCTTCGCGCAAAGCCCGGATGGTCACCGCCCGGATGGCAGGGTTCAATCCCGGAACATCGCCGCCGCCGGTCAAGATGGCGATGACGCCGCTCTTTCTTTGAATGTTCGCCATAAAATTCACCTCGCCGATTGAAATTCGGGGGTTATTGTACTCCGAATTTCAAATCCAGGTCGG
>DATDRQ010000372.1:0-7127 GCA_035291645.1 Anaerolineales bacterium | reverse complement strand
CCGGCCGAAGCCAGCAGTTGCTGGAGCGCGGCTGGAGTCAGCGGCTGAGAGGCGCTGGCATGAATTAGCGGGGCCTCTTCGAATGGAAGGGCCAGGCGCAACGCGGCCAGCAGTGTACAGGCGTCATCCAGGAGACGATCGCTGGCCGGGGTAGGATGCCTGCGCTCTGCGGGAGAGGCGGGGCGCCCGGGCGGCGCGCCGGGCCTGGCTGGTAAAGCCGGTAGCAGCGGCAGCAAGTCTTCCGGGATGTAGGCAAACTCTTCGGGCCCATCCGGAGTGTCGAAGAAAGCTCGCCCCACCAGCGCCCGGTACCACAGTTGTTCGGTTGCAGAGACCAGGGAGAGATGCGGCCGCTCCCGGTCCCGGCGGCCGGCGCCCATCTCGCGCACCGGTCCGTAACGCCGGATGAAGAGAGACCAGGGCAGCCGCCCCCCGCTTTTCAGCAAATCCTCCAGGGCAGCTTGCCCATCTGCCGGCAGTTCGCCAAGCGCCTCCCCCAGCCGGCTCCGATCCTGCATCCCCTCAACCAGCGCTTCGAGAGCCTTTTGTGGGTTGGCCGCGCCCAGCTGCACGCCCAGGTATTTGGCGACGATCAGCAGGTATCCAGGGTCATGGCCTTGCAGGGTGTGAGCCAGGCTGGGCATATGGTTAGAAAAGATAGCAGGAGGCGGGCCGGTGCTTTAGACCATGACCTCCAGCGCTCCAGGCAGAATTTCGACGCTGAGTTGGCGGACATCCGTTCCGAAGCCGGCAAAGATTTCCCCATCGTTATGGATGATCAACGGGCGATCGGACTGAATCTTCATCTGCCGGAAATTCCCGATGCGCACGGACTTAAATCGGCCATGGGTGCCCTTCATCACCTCAGGAAGCAGGCGGAACATCATCGGGCGGGACACACGCCGGATCATGGCATAATCCAGCAAGCCATCGTCAACCTTGGCGTTTGGGGCAACCACGAAGCCGCCTCCCTCGCGCGGCCCGTTGCACAGCACCAGCATCAACGAGTCGCTCTCCCATTCTTCCGTGTCCGTCTTGATCTGCAGCTGAGCCGCCTCGTGGTTGAGCATAATCGTCTGCAGCACCGAGATCAGGTAGACCAGGAAACCTTTCACGATCGGAACGCGCCGCGAGCGGATGGTGACGGTCGCATCGAATCCGATCCCAAAGGTATTATCCCAATACTCACACCGCCCGTGACTGTCGACAACTTTCGCCACGTCGATCCTCTTGGAGTTGCCGTTAAATACCTGGCGCATGGCGACCTCCGGGCGCGTCTCCATGCCGACATTGAACGCAAAATCGTTGCCCGTTCCTACCGGGATCACCCCAAGTTTTGGGCGCCGTTCAGCCGGGATCTGCATCAGCCCGTTGATCACCTCGTGGTTCGTCCCATCCCCGCCGACGGCGATGATCAGCTCGTAGCCTTCCTCAGCTGCCTGGATGGCCAGCTCGGTGGCATGCGTGGGATACACCGTGCCCGTCCAATCCGCTCCGCCGAATTCCTCCACGATCGGGCGCAGGTCGGAGCCCAACCGCCAGGCGCGGCCAAGACCGGCGTTCGGGTTGATGATCAACTTGGCTTTGTGTTTCGGCATAGGTCCTTTAATATCGTCCTTTAATCTCGCCAACCGGAAGGATCAGGAAGCCCTCTTCGGCATCCCCGAGCAGGGTAACCTGCCCGGGCTTCGTCCCCGCCATCCAGGCTGTATAGGCGGCGACCAGGGCATCCAGCTCCTGGGGCGAATAGAGGGAGTCTAACGGGAGAATGCCTTGCAGCAAGCGGTAGCGGGTGATCTCTTCGAAAACCAGCATCGGGTCCGGGATGTGCAGGCCGATCTCGTGCAGGATCAGCTGGCGCTGCAGCCGGCCTTCCAGGGTGTGCTTGGGCAGAGGGATATGCCCCAGCAGAGTCGTGAAACAGGCGTGCGGGTAAGCTTCCAGGCTCTGGTTGGCCGCCTGCCCCTCTGTGTATGCCGGGTAGCCCAGCTGCTCCAGGCGCTGGTACACGGCGAAACCGGTGCGCATCCAGCCCGGGCAGCGGGATTCGTCTGCCATCGTGCGCGGGATGGTGATATTGTGCTGGCGCAGCTGGTATTCCGCCAGGCGGAAATCATGCCAGCGGCCAGGTCGGGGCGGCGGGGACAGGCGCTCGCGCACCTCTTCCCGCCGCATCAGTCCGCAGTTCGGGCGGCGCGGCGCACAAACGGCTACCAGCGCGGCCTGCTGGCCGGCAACGAAGGCCAGCACCTGCTCCATATCGCCCTGGCCGAGCGCCAGCAGCTCGTGATGCTCGCCCAGCGCCGCATAGGTAATCGGCCTGCCGCTGGCAGTCGGGTCTATCCCGAGATAGGTGGGTTGGGTGTAGAACATAATATCAATGTGGTGGCAGAGCTAAGAGTATAGGTTTGGGCGCGGTCACCGTACCATCCGCCAGGACACAAGAACCGTCGTATCAAGAAGGAGTTTAGCGCAAAATACGATAGGACGCAATATTCAATTCGGGATGTTTGTCATGAGCAATCCGGGATACACCTAACTTTGACTCGGATGCCCGCCTGGGCTATACTTATATCGTTCTAGAAACCGTGCGGATCTTCTCTCCATAGGTTCCGGTCTGTCGACCCGGCCTATGGGTGACCAGGCTATCAGAGCAGGACGATCATCTCAACCGATTAATCGAAGGAGACAATGCCAATGGCTGACAATAATTTCAAACTGACATACGCTACGATGTTCAACCCGCCCGAGGAGCTGCACACCCGCTTCGAGGCTGCCCTGGCGGGTGCGAAAGCCGGTCTGGGGGCTGAATACGGCATGATCATCGGCGGTAAGGAGCGCTTTGCCGACGAGAAATTCGAAGACCGCTCCCCGGCGGACACGAGCGTCGTGCTCGGCGTGTTTCAGAAAGGCACCGCCCGGGACGCTAATGAAGCCCTGGCTGCCGCCCGCAAGGCGTTTCCCCTGTGGAGCGGCATGCGGTGGCAGGATCGGGTCGCGCTGCTGCGCAAGGCCGCCGACCTGATCGACCAGCGCACCTTCCAGATCGGCGCCGCCATGGCGATGGAGGTGGGCAAGAACCGCATGGAATCGCTCGGGGACGTAGCAGAGACCGCCGACCTGATCCGCTACTCCTGCGAACAGATGGAGAAGAATGACGGCTATATCGTCGAGATGGGCCGCGATCCGCTGGTGGGTTATACCGGCCGCAACATGTCCGTCTTGCGCCCCTATGGGGTCTGGCTGGTGATCAGCCCGTTCAACTTCCCGGCGGCCCTGACTGGGGGGCCCGCCGGGGCGGCCCTGGCGACCGGCAACACGATCGTGATGAAGCCCGCCACCGACACGCCCTGGGTGGTGCGGCTGCTGGCTGAGTGCCTGCGCGACGCCGGCCTGCCGGATGGCGTCTTCAACTTCGTCACCGGTCCTGGCAGCACCCTGGGCCAGGCGCTGATCGACAGCCCCGAAGTGGACGGCGTCACCTTTACCGGCTCCTTCGACGTCGGCATGCGCATCTTCCGCGATTTCTCCCAGGATCGTTACGTACGGCCGACCATCCTCGAGCTGGGCGGCAAGAACCCGGCGATCGTCTCGCGCAACGCCGACGTGGAACGGGCCGCCATCGGGATCATGCGCTCGGCCTTCGGGCTGCAGGGCCAGAAGTGCTCGGCCTGCTCGCGTGTCTATATCGAGGCGCCCCTGTACGATACCCTCGTCTCCAGGCTGGTCGAGCTGACCAATAAGATCACCATCGGCGACCCGACCGATCGCGCCGTCTATCTCGGCCCGGTGGTCAACCGCAGTTCCTACCAGGACTTCCAGAACTTCGCGGAAGAACTTTCGCAGTCGGGTCGCTTCCTGACCGGCGGCAAGGTGCTCACCGAGGGTGCTCTGTCCAAGGGTTACTTCTGCGCCCCCACCCTGGTCGCCGACCTCCCGCTGGATCACCGGCTGTGGAAGCACGAGATGTTCCTGCCCATCACCACCCTCGCCCGGGTGGAGAACCTGGACCAGGCCATACGCCAGGCCAACGACGTGGACTACGGCCTGACAGCCGGCTTCTACGGCAGCCAGGATGAGGCCCAGTGGTTCTTCGAGAACATCCAGGCCGGCGTGACCTACGCCAACCGCCCTCAGGGCGCCACCACCGGCGCCTGGCCCGGGTTCCAACCCTTCGGCGGCTGGAAGGGCTCCGGATCGGCCGGCAAGAATGCCGGCGGTCATTACTACCTGCCGCTCTACATGCACGAGCAGATTCAAACCCTAGTCACGTGAGCGTTCCGGGTGGCTTTGTCTTTTCTGATGCGCCGGTCCGGAAACCGCGAGACCCTCAATATACTCCCATGGACAAAGTCCTCCCCCTTTCCGAAGCCATCCGACGAAACCTGCAGGACGGAGACCTGGTCTACGCCGCCGGGTTCACCCACCTGATCCCCTTCGCCGCCGGACACGAGATCATCCGCCAGGGTTTGAAGGGCCTTGTGCTGGCCCGTGCAACCCCAGACCTGATCTACGACCAGCTGGTGGCAGCCGGCTGCGCCCGCAAAGTGATCTTCTCCTACATGGGCAACCCCGGCGTGGGTTCCCTGCGCCTGGTGCGCGCCGAGATCGAGGCCGGCAACCTCGAATGGGAAGAATACTCGCACTTCAGCATGATCTCGCGCCTGCAGGCGGGCGCGGCCGGGCTGCCCTTCATGCCGATGAACCCCACCGCCGCCGGCGACCTGGAGCGCGCCAACCCGCTCTACCGGCGCGTCGCCGATCCTTATTCAGATGGTGAAGTGGTTGTGGTACCGGCTCTGAACCCGGACGTCGCCATCGTGCACGTCCAGCGCGCCGATGCCGAGGGCAACGCCCACATTTGGGGCATCATCGGCGAGCAGAAGGAGGCCGCCTTCGCCGCCAGCCGGGTGATCCTGACCGCCGAGGAGATCGTCAACCCGGATGTGATCCGCTCTGACCCCAACCGCACCCTGATCCCCGGCTTCATCGTCGATGCGGTCTGCCACGTGCCTTTCGCCAGCCACCCCTCGTACACGCAGGGCTATTACGACCGGGACAACGCCTTTTACCTGCAATGGGACGAGATCAGCAAGAGCCGGGAGGGTGTCAAAGCCTACCTGGACGAGTGGGTGTCCGGCGTGAAAGACCGGGCAGAATACTGGCAGAAGCTGGGACCGGAGGTGCACGCCCGCCTGCAGGTATCCCCCCGCCCCAGCGCCGTCGTCGACTACGGGAGATACTAATCCACGAATTACACGAATTGATAGATAAATACTAAACGGTTCCTGTAATATTATGAAAGCGTCCGAACTATTGTACAAAGAAGAGGTATACGAGATCGTTGGTGCGGCGATGGAAGTTCACCGGCAGTTAGGATGCGGTTTCCTGGAGCCTGTCTACCAGGAGGCGATCGAAATTGAGTTAATGAATCATGGGATCCCCTTTATTGCTCAGAAAGATTTGTTAATTCTCTACGAGAATAAACCACTGAAGAAATCATACATTGCTGACCTTGTTATCTACGAAAGTATTATCGTTGAGATCAAGGCAATCAGCCATTTAACCTCCATAGATGAAGCCCAACTATTGAATTACTTGAAGGCCACTGGCCTCCGAGTTGGTGTATTAATAAATTTCGGATCGAACTCACTTGAGTGGAAAAGAATGATCCGATAGACAGGAATTTTCGAAAAATTCGTGTAATTCGTGGATAAAAAACCATGACTGAACAATATAGCTACACATCTGCAGAGATCATGACCATCAATTCCGCCCGCATGCTGCGCGACGGCGATGTCGTCTTCGTCGGCGTGGGGCTGCCTAACCTGGCCTGTAACCTGGCGCGGCGCACCCACGCCCCTGACCTGGTGATGATCTACGAGGCCGGTGTGATCGGCGCCCAGCCGGAGCGCCTGCCCCTCTCGATCGGCGACCCGACCCTGGTCAGCGGGTCGCTGGCGGTGTGCAGCATGTACGACATCTTCGCCCTCTACCTGCAGCGCGGCAACATCGATGTCGGCTTCCTGGGCGGGGCGCAGATCGACCGCTTCTGCAACATCAACGCCACCGTGATCGGCGATTACGAATCTCCCAAGGTGCGCCTGCCCGGCTCCGGCGGCTCGATGGAGATCGCCGCCTGGGCCAACCGCTGCTACATCATGACCCCTCACCAGAAGCGCCGCTTCCCGGAGGTGGTCGATTTCCGCACCTCGGCCGGCTTCCTGGGCGGGCGGGCGGAGCGGGAGGCGGCCCGCCTGCGCGGGGCTGGCCCATTGGCGGTGGTCACCGACCTGGGCATCCTGGAGCCGGACGAGAACGGCGAGCTGACCCTGACCGCCCTGCACCCCGGGGTGACCGCCGAGCAGGCCTGCGCCAACACCGGCTGGGACCTCAAGGTCGCTTCCCGATTGAAGACCACCGAGCCGCCTACAGAAAAAGAACTGTGCATCCTGCGGGAGGACCTCGACCCGCAGGGCATCTACCTGAAGGGCAGCGCCGGTTAGAACGAGCCGGAACCGCTTCATCTAACCCTTTTTCACAGGATTTTATCGCTCAACTCCCGCCTGACAGGACCAGCCATGGGCATCCCTCCTGCTCGCCCATCTCTTCTCCAACGACTGTTGCTCAACCCGGCCGAGCGGCGCCCGCGCGCCGCCTGGCGCCTGCTCGGGCAGCTGGTCCTGCTGGTGCTCATCTTCATCCTGTTGGGCATCCCCCTGGGATTCTGGGTCGCCTTCTTCCCGGGCCTCTCCGAAGAAACCCTGCTCGTCGTAACGAACATCCTCGCCGCCATAGCGATCACCCTGTCGGTCTACCTGGCGCGCCGCACCCTGGACCGGCGTTCGTTCACCAGTCTGGGGCTGCGCTGGGATTCGCTGGCTGCCGGCGACCTGCTCTTCGGCATTCTTCTGGCCGGCTTGCTAATGGGGCTGATCTACCTGGTCGAGTGGGCGGCGGGCTGGCTGCACTTCGAGGGATACACCTGGGAGCAGCAGAGCTGGGAGAACATCCTGCTGGGACTGGGGATATCCGCCTTGGTCTTCGTCCTGGTCGGCTGGTACCAGGAGCTGCTCAGCCGGGGGTACTGGCTGCAGAACCTGCGCGACGGCCTGAACCTGGCCTGG
>DATDRQ010000371.1:0-2202 GCA_035291645.1 Anaerolineales bacterium | reverse complement strand
TGGGCGCTCGTCCCGCCCGACCCGCGCGAGAACCAGCCGGTCCACAGCGATATCCCAACCCTGGTGCTGGCCGGCGAGATCGACCCGATCACCCCGCCGGAGTGGGGCAGGCTGGTGGCTGAAGATCTATCGGATGCAGCCTTTTTCGAGTTCCCCGAGGTCGGGCACTGGGTGACGCGCGCCTCCCCTTGCGCGGTGGAGATGGCCCTGGCTTTTTGGGAAGATCCAAACTCACCGGTTGATTCCAGCTGCCGGTAACAAACTGCCGCCATGTGCGACCGGCGGCAGCATAGATTCTCCCTTAAAGACCTTTACGCCCGGATAGTTCCCAGCGCCTGCCTTCGCCGGGTGTAGACCAGATAAAGTAGCATGGCCACGGCCATCCCCATCAGCAGCCACTCGCGCGGTTCGGGCACGCCGGTCAGCGGCACCGGGCTGCCGGGGGTGGTGTCGCCCAGGGCTTCCACCTCGCGCTGGTAGCGGTCCTCCAGGTTGGAGAGCTTGTCCAGCAAACGCTGCTGTTGGGCCTCCACCAGCACAATCATCGACGAGTAGGGTGTGACGATCCCGTAACTGGTCGCCAGGGCGTGCAGGTAGTCGAGCGTCTCCAGCTGGTCGATGGCGCCTCTGTTGCGCTGCATCTCTGCCAGCACCAGGCTGCGCGCCGCCAGTGCGGAGAAGCCATCCTCCTGGTCGTGGATAAGAAGGTCGGTTCCGGCCGGGATATAAGCATCAGCCTGTTCGGTGGGCAGCGAGACCCACAGGTAGCCATCCAGCAGGTCGCTTATGGCGTCCTGATCCGCATCCAGGGCCTGCAAAGAAACCGCCATGCGCGCTAAAGCTGTATCCAAATCGCCGGTAACACCGCCGCCGGAAGCCTGGATCGCCTCCAATGTCTGGTCGTCGTAGCCCAGCGGGATGGCGCCGCCCAGATGGACCAGCCAGACCGGGTTGTCCGGAACGGAAACGTTCACCTCGCCCTCTCCTAACTCGTAGCCGCTCCCGTCGGTCAGCACCAGCACGGCATCGTACTGGCGCTCGCCGCGCAGCGCCTCGTACTGGGCGATCAGCTCGGCGGCGTTCTGCCCGCCGAAGAACAGGATAGTCGCCGGGTCGAGAGTCTCCAGAGGAACCTGGGAGGGATCTTCACCGCGATAGGGAGAAGCGGTCAGGTAAACGTCCACCGGTGCATCCGGGGCGCCGAGGTCTTTCAGGCGGGCCATGGCTTGCTCGATCTCGCCAGCGTAGGCCTGCATGCTGGCCGAGCGGTCGACCACAACCGCCAGGCGCAGAGACTCCGGCACAGCCGGCAGCGAGGACTGCCCGGCAGGCAGGGCCAGTACGGTCTGGTCGCCAGGTAGGTCGACGCGGTGGGCTTGCGGCTTGACCGGCTCACTGGAGGGGATCGACTCGGGCAGCCAGGCGTCCTCGAGAACCTCGACTGGCTTTCCATTCACGGTGCGGCTGGTCTCGCCGTCCCAGTAAACGTTGCGCAGGTAAGCCAGGCTCGGCAAGGGCCAGGCGTCCGCCTCCGCCATCTCCCTCCAGGTCAGCCAGACATGCTGCTCAGGCGCATCTTCTACGATGGTGCGGGAGCGCTGATTGGCGAACTGAGTGCTCAGCGGCGGGATCGGGTAGACCCGCAGGCGGTACTGGCGCGGGCCGATCTGCTCCACCAGGGCCGGGTCGCGCATCACCCGCGTCTGTTCCCGGTAGACTGCCTGGGCCGCGCCGCGTGGGGCGACCTGATATTTAAACGCCTGGGACTTATCGGTGCTGCTGCCCAGCCAGACGCCGGTAATCACGGCCGATTCGGGCAGGTTGAAGTAGTAGATCACTTCCTGCTCGAGGGCGGTCTGGTTCTGGTAGACCTCGTGCAGTTCCAGGTCGGCCCAGTCGCCGTGCTCCTGCAGGCTGATCTCCTGCTGGACCAGATGGACCTCGCGGTCGTCGACCGCCTGCCAGGCGGCCTCGGCCTGGTCGAACGACCAGGTCGACCGGACGGCCTGGACGATGGTCTCGCGCTCGGCCTGGGTTATGGGTTCGTCGAAGAACTGCTGGTACAGGCGGGCAGCCTGGCGCGGCTCCTCGACCAGGGCTTGGTTATCCTGGATATAGGTCGCATCGATTGGTTGAACCGGCCGGAACAGCAGGGGGGCAATCAGCTCCTCGTAGGCGCGCTGGACTTCGAAAGCCTGCCGG
>DATDRQ010000370.1:0-3090 GCA_035291645.1 Anaerolineales bacterium | reverse complement strand
ATCCTGGTGGCCGCGGCGCCTTCGCCGGGAGGCGCCCGCTGCCCGGCGGGCCGCCTGCGCCTCCTGGGTGCTGAAGCTCTCATCCCACAGCTCGACCGGTAGTGCAGTTATCGACTGGATGGTGTCCGCCAGGCGGGCAGCCCGCTGGCCTTCGAAGGTCGGCAGGCCTTCCTCGTCGAGCGCCTGGCCGACCAGGATGCGCCCCGCACCCTGCGTCTCGGCCAGCCGGGCGATCTCGGCGGCGTCCGCCTGGCGCGAGACGTGCTTGATCACGGTCAGTGGACCGGCGATCGTCCCGCCGGGGTCGCTGATGGCGATTCCATGGCGCTTACTGCCTGGATCGACAGCCAGGATTCTCATAGCCTGGTCACCTGGCGCTGTTCACGATGATCCTGAAGGGGAGCAGCGGCAGGCGCGGCCACCAGGCCGGGTTGACCTGGATGTCGGGCGGGGAGGATAGGGGCAGAGTCGCGGACAGCCGTGAGCGGGCCTGAGCGGGTGTCCTGCCAAGCGAAATATTGATGGCCTGCGCCGCCGGCAGCCGGGCTACGATGTCACGCCGGAGCCGCACCTGCCAGTGGGCTGCTCCGCCGTCGTCGAGGGTCGCTTCACCCAGGTTTTCGACCTCCAGCGTGCTCTCCAGTGGTGTAAAACCGGCGGGCAGGTTGGCGTCCAGGACCGCGTTGGCGAGTGTTTCCAGGTCTTGGGCGCTCACAACGGGGGCGTGGAACTCTAGCCGCAACAGCAGCTCCAGCTGGCTGGCTGGTTCTCCTTCGGCAGGCTCCAACGTGTTCTCCAGCGTCCGGGTTATTTCAACCCCCTCCGTGAGCAGCACATCCCCCGGACGGATCTCCGCCTGGATCTGCTCTTCCGCTCTTTTCTGCAGGGTCTCGTTCAGGCGGTCATACAGCCTGGATCGATCGAGGCGAGTGGCGGCCGGGGCAGGCGCCTGGCTGCCCCCGCTTGTCGGAGAAGGATTGTTCACCGCCAGGCTGGTGCCCAGCTGTCCCTGGATGGCGGTCAGGCTCCCGGCCGGCAAATTGGATCGGCTGCCAGGCAGGAGCGCTTGCACGGGCAGAACGAGGGCCTCTCCTGAGCCAGCCGGCACCTGGCCGGCGCGTTGGGTGGCGAAACGGGAATCCGACCTGGGGGAGGTCACGATCAGCTGGCCAGGGACAGAGACCGGTCGATCGGTCAGATTCGTGAAGGTTACCTCGCCGGAGGCATATCCATCCGGCAAGGACATCTGGCCGCTGGTCGGCAGGCTATCTCGACCTTCGACGATTACGCTGACCGTGCGCAGCGGCAGCAGTCCGGAGAGGCTGGCGCGCTCCACGCCGGGCAGGGCGCGGACCTCGAGACGGATCTCCTGTTTGCTCACTTGTGGGTCTAGCTCGATCTGGGCCGTTGGAAACAGCGCGGTAGCGATCGACAGGACCGCCAGGACTCCCAGGGTGAAGAATACCAGGCGCCTGGCAGGCGTCAGGTTTTCAGAAGTGACCACCTGGGGGCGTTCTAGAAGCCGCTGGCGACGCTGGAGATGCTCGACCGGATCGAGGGGGTCGCGCAGAATTTTAGGTCGCAACGGTCGCTTCCAGCGAGCGCGCTGGGCTTGAATGCTAGAGTTGAAAAATGAGATGCCCAGCTCCTGGGCGTAATAGCGGACGTCCGGGTCCTCGGTTACCAGGGCCAGCTGGATGCCGAGCGCCTGGCTGTGGCGAAGCAGCAGGACCAGGTCCAGGCGGCGAGATAGCACCTGGCTGCGCTTAGGCCAGACGAGCAACACGCGGCTGGCCTGCCTCCAGCTCAACTTATCTCGAGTGGAGATGATGTCGTCGTGGGGCTCCAGCTGCAAGATCTGTGTTTTCACGGGAGCGGGCTCTGTTAAGTGGCGCAGGGCGCGAGGATACGCCCAGGACGGGTCAGGAGGTCGCCGCTAACCTTTGCTCCACCCAGTCAGGGACGAGCGCCAGCGCATCCGGCAGCCGGGCGGCGTCCTTACCGCCTGCCTGGGCCAGACTAGGCCGCCCGCCTCCGCTGCCTCCCAATGGCGCGGCGACCAGTTTGACCAGCTCTCCGGCGTTCAGGCCGCGTTTCACCAGGTCTTCGGTCACCGCTGCGATCAGGGCAGGCCGGCCTTCTGTAACGGAGGCCAGGACGGCCACCCCGCTCGGGTAGCGCTGGCGGAAGCGGTCGGTCATCTGGCGCAAGGTATCCGCATCGACCTCGGGCAGGATGGCGGTCAACACCGCTACGCCTGATACGGTGGGCACATGCTCCAGGCTGCGGCTGAACTCGCGCGTCGTTGCTTCCAGGCGAAGCGTGGCGACCTGCTTGCGGGCCTCGCCGAGAGAGTCCAGCAGGGAGCGGGTCTTCTCCGGGACTTGTCCGGGGTTGGTCTCCAGCAAATCGGCGACTCGATCGAGCAGGCCGAAGCGGCGTTGGACCAGCTCGTAGGCGCCGCGACCGGTGACGGCCTCGATGCGCCGCAGCCCGGCTCCGACGCTGCTCTCGCCGGTGATCAGGAACAGACCGATGTCGCCGGTTTCGCTGACGTGCGTCCCGCCGCACAGCTCGTATGAGAAGGGGTCTGCCCCTCCAATTGAAATGGTACGTACCGTCTCGCCGTATTTCTCGCCGAACAGGGCGGTGGCCCCCTCAGCGATGGCCTGCTGGAGAGGCTTTTGAACGATGTCCAGGGAATAGTTCGCCAGGATGTCCCGGTTGACGCCGGCCTCGATGCGCGCCAGCTGCTCCTCGCTGATCGGCTCGGGGTGGGTGAAATCGAAGCGCAGCCGGTCTGGAGCGACCAGGGAACCGGCCTGGCGGGCGTGATCGCCGAGTACGGCGCGCAGTTCGGCGTGCAGCAGGTGGGTGGCGGTATGGTTGCGCCGGATATCCTGCCTGTGTTGCGCGTCCACCCGGGCGAGCGCCTGGTCGCCGCGGCGCGGCCGGCCCGCCACGACTTCTCCCGCGTGGACGATCATCCCGGCCACCGGACGGCGTGCCTCTTTGACCTGGACTTCCCACCCTGGTTCGCGCACCGAAACGATCGTGCCCGTGTCCGAGACTTGACCTCCTGCGGCGACA
>DATDRQ010000369.1:0-4588 GCA_035291645.1 Anaerolineales bacterium | reverse complement strand
GGCGGCTTGGGAAAGCCGCCCTACGACGGGACGCCGGAAGAGTCGCAGTGTACGCCTGCGGCGGGGTCGATTAGCCCCGTCCAGGGCGAGGAGGCAAGGGGTGCGCCGGAGCGGGGCGGCTGAAGCTGGCCGCGCTGGGGGCCTGCGGCGCACTCCTCGATAAGGTGGTAGGGAGGTAAACATGAAAACTGGATTTGTTCGAATCCTGGTTTTGGCAATCTTACTCGGCTCCTGCGCCGGGCCGATGCAGGCGGATTTCCAATCCGCCGGAGAACCGCAGGGAGGACCCCAGACCGGAGCGGACCAATCCCCTTCGATCGGGACCATCGAGCGCGTTCAAAAATCGATCTTCCACAATCAAACCGAGGTCGAGGATATCGAAGCGCTCTTTGCGAACGATTCGCTGTTCGTCGAGGGGGGCGGCGAGGGCATCCTGGAACTCCTCGACAATTTACGCCTGCGCGTGTTCAACACCACCCGCCTGGGTGGCATCACGATCGAAAACGCGCCGGGCAACCCCTTGTTTATCCGCATCTTCTTAGAATTGGGCGGCTTTACCGGGGAATTTGCCTCTTTGAATGGTGAACTGGTCTTCGATACGCCCGGAGGCGCCGTGATCCGCATCAAGGGTACCCGCTTCGTCATCGTCTACGATGGGGATAGCCGGGTCACCACCGCCGGCAACTTCGACGGCTTGGTGACGATCGAATCGGGTGGCAGCGGGCCGCTAGAGATCCGCCCGGGGACCATGCGCCAGGCGCAGGCCGGTAGCCCGCCCGGGCCGGAGGAGCCGATCCCGTTCACCCAGGTCGAGTACGAGGGGCGCGCCCGCGAGCTGCAATCCCCGGTAGAGGCGCTGAACTTACCGGGAGATGTAGTCGCGCTGCCGCAGGGCGAAACGCAGCCGCCACCGCCAGCCCCGGGAGTTACCCGGCAGCCGACTCAAGCACCGCCTCCGGCTGCCCTTCCACCCATGGCCGAAGTCCTGGTCGGTTCGCACTGCCGCGCCGGTACCAGCAAGGTCTTCGAGTCGGTGAGAGACTTCGAGGCCGGCGTGCGCCTCGATCTGGACGGCAGGCTGGCGGACAGCACCTGGTGGCGGATGAAAGTCCCCGACAGCCAGAAGAGCTGCTGGATCTATAAGGACCAGATCGCTCTCAGCGGGGACCTGGACGGCGTGCCGGTGCTGGCACCTCCGCCGACGCCGACCCCGCCGCCCACCCCGACAGACACCCCATACGTCCCGGATTTGCCTCCCCCGGCGCCGGACCTTTACTCGCCGGACTACGACGCGACCATCGATTGCGGCTATGATGATTATATTGATATCACCCTGAGCTGGTCAGAGGTCAGCGATGCGGATGGGATCCTATACTATGAGTTGTTCGTGGAAGATGTCGATTACTCGATCACCATTTTCAGCGGTGAAGTCTCTGGGACATCCGTCGGTATCACGTTTGGATGCGCGATCTATCCAGGCGCTCATCACCACTGGCACGTCCGGGCGGTCGATGGGGCTGGAAATCCAGGTCCCTGGTCTGAGGACTGGTATTTCTACGCTGAAAAGCTGTATTAATGGATGGTTAAGAGAATCCTTTTCTTTCTTCTCTGCTCAGCCGGTAGGGCGGGATTCTATCCCGCCGAAGAATGGCGGCTTGGGAAAGCCGCCCTACCGGTTGAAGGTAATGTTCATCGGTGAAAACGATGAAGACGGTTGCTGCTTTCCATATCTTGCTCTTCACCCTGTTCTCCCTTTCCGGCTGCCGAGGCGCGGCAGGCGGCGACGAGGGCGCCATCGGTAGCGTCACCCGCATTGTGGACCTGGTCGAGCAGGCTGTCTCGGGCGGGGAGTTGCAGGCGGTCGCTGAGAGCAACCCGCTGCACGCCGGCGACGCCCTGCGCGTCACCGAGGGCGGCGAGGGCCTGCTCGACTTCGGCGACCAGCTGCGCCTGCGATTGTTCAACGACAGCATCCTCGGCGTGACCGCCGCCAGCGAACCAGGCGCGCCGTTGGACGTGCGCCTGTTCCTGGAGGCGGGCGGCTTCACCGGCGAGCTGGCCCAATCCGGCGGGCAGGCCGTCTTCGAGACGCCGGGCGGCGCACAGGTGCTCGTTCAGGGCACCGAGTTCATGCTGGCCTACGACCCGCAGAACGGCGTATCCACCGCCGGCAACTTCGCCGGGACCGTGTGGGTGCAGTCAGGCGGAGCGCTGCTGCAGCTGCCCGCCGGCTGGTGGGTGGACGTCTCCGTCGGCGACCAGCCGGCTACCCCGCGCCAGCTGCCCTTCGACCGGGCCACCTACGAAGCGCTGGCCCGCCAGCTGGGTTCTCCGCTCCTGCCGCTGCGGTAGGAACACCATGATCGGCAAGACGCCCTTCTTGCGCCGGAGGGCGAAAGGAATGCTCCCATGAAAGCCAACAAGATTTTATGGATTCCCGCCAGCCTGCTGCTTCTGGCTGTGCTGGCCTGCGGGCGATCCACTCCCCAGGAATCCCCGGGCGACGGTTCGATCGGCACCATCCAGCGGGTGAACGACTCGCTGGAGCATAACCAGGCCCGGGTCAGCGGGACGGACCAGTTGTTCCAGAACGACTCCCTGCGCCTGTTCGGCGGTGGCGAAGGCCTGCTTGACCTGGGCGATCTGGTCTTGCGCCTGTTGAATGACACCCAGCTGGGCGGGGTCAGCGTCGAAAGCGCGCCCGGCGAACCGCTCTTTGCGCGCCTTTATCTGGAGCTGGGCGGGTTTACCGGTCATCTGACCGGTTCCGGGAGCCAGGCGGTCTTCACGACGCCCGGCGGCGCCACCATCCGCGTTTATGGAACGACCTTCTACATCGTCTACGACTCGGCCAGCCAGACGACCACCGCGGGCAACATCGACGGCTCGCTAGAGATCGAGTCGGCGGGCGAGTCGCAGCCGGTGTCGCCCGGCGCCTTCCGGCAGGCCTTGCCCGGCCTGCCGCCCTCTGCTGAGCAGCCCATCCCCTTCACCATTGGCGAGTTCGAACGGCGCGCTCGGGAGATGGCCTCGCCAGTAGCCGCGCTGCGCTCCCTGCAGATCATCACCGCTGAGCCGCTGCCCGTGGATGTCGACCCGCCTGAATTCGGCGAAGTCAGCATCGAACCGCCTGAAATCCTGCTCGGTTCGGAATGCCCGGGCGCGGACGGCATGACCCAGGTCACCGTCACCATCACCGACCCGAGCGGGGTTGCGAGTGCCAATCTCAGCTGGTTTCTCGGCGGTGACCAGTTTGGCTCGTTGACCATGGAACGACTGGACGATCAGACATTTACTGCCAGGGTAGGCCCGGTCCGAGATGCCGGCAAGATCCTCGTGTCCATTGATGCCTATGACGGCAACGGCACACACGCGCCCCTGGAGTTCACCATCCCGGCCCAGTTCTGCATCGGGTAAGAAAATTTAACGCCAGGGCGCAAAGGATGGAAGGTCGCAAAGCGTTTTAACGTTAAAACGTTCGAACGTTAAAATGTTAAGACCTTCGCGTCTTGTTTTTTTCTTTGCATCTTTGCGTTAAATCTCTTTGATCTCCTCGGCGATGCCCGCAGCCCAGGCCTCGATCGCCTCCCAATCCCGATAGTCGCCGGTAGGCGCCTTGATACCCTTGACGATCAGTTTCTCCGGCAGGTTGAGCTTCTGCATATCGATCTCGCCGCCGAAGAAGGCTGTGTCGCGCGGCCCTACCCGGTCGGCGACCGGCTGCAGCCCCTCGGGGAAGCGCCAGCCCTTCATTAACTCCACCGGTTCGCCCTCGCCCGTCGGGCCGCTGGAGAACAGCCACACCGGGCGCTCCGCCAGGGCTGTCTGGTTGCCGGTCAGGAGATCGGCGGCCTCTTTGCGCCAGCCGCCGGCGTAGACCGCGCTGCCCAGCACCACCGCGCCGTACTCCCCCAGGTCCCCCACGTGGCGGGCGTCCTGCACAATCACCTGCAGCCCGGCCTCCTGCAGAACTTCCCCGATCCGCCGGGCGATCGCCTCCGTCGCCCCGTACTTGCTGGCGTAGGCCACCAAAACTTTAGTTGTCATGGATTTTCCTCCACTGAGCGAACATCAATCAACGTTCAGCCAACTGTGAATGGGTGGCTTCCCCCACACCGGCCTGCCTGGGGAGACCCAGGCGGATCAGCAGTGGCACCAGGACCGCCGCCCCCAGGATGTGCATGCTGTCCAGGGCTAGCTTGGTCGCCAATGGAATCGGGGGAGTCGGCATCCTCAAGGGCAGGTATAAGGAAGCCAATAGCACGATGATCGATATCACGGCAAAGATCTGAGCAGGCCTGCGTACCGTGTTAGCGATAACAAGGAAAACAAGGCCGGCACCGGCGCAGAATATGACGCTGAAGAGGATCACGTCCGTCACCGGGATCGGGCTCACTTCCGGCGGCGGGAACTGCTCGGGTGCGATGAATGGGACACCGAACAAGTCCTTTAGGATGTAGTAGAGAAGGACATTGGCCAGTATGGCTACCGCTGAGGCGATCAGGATGGCGGAGACCTGCCTGGGGATGGAGTTGGATTTTTGCGCTGTCGAGGATATCCCGCTCGCCTGATTTTGGTCCATGGGTAC
>DATDRQ010000368.1:0-4743 GCA_035291645.1 Anaerolineales bacterium | reverse complement strand
CGATTGCCGAATTCGTCATCAGCTCCGCTACTGGTCGCAAGCCGGTCAAGGCGGCGCCAATAGCGCAGCCGATGATGACGGATTCGGCAATCGGGGTATCCCGGACACGTTTCTCTCCGAAACGATCGTGAAAGCCTTTGGTTACGGCATAGGTCCCCCCCCATACGCCGACTTCTTCCCCCATGATAAATACTCGCTCATCGCGTTCCATTTCTTCCCACAAGGCCTGCGAGATGGCCTCACGCATGGTGATCTTTGCCATAGGTTCGGACTACTCCTACTCCTCTACTCTTCTGCGTAAATCCCAACAAACAGCTCTTCGGGAGCAGGTTCCGGGCTGGATTCGGCGAATTCGACCGCATCCTGGACTTCGGCGAGCACCTTTGTCTCCAGATCGTCTAATTCTTCAGAGGTAGCTTTCTTCTCCTCCAGGAGGTATCGCCGGTAGATGCCGATCGGATCCTCTGCTTGCCACTTCTCCACCTCGTCTTTGAGGCGATATCGTTCAGGATCCCCCATCGAGTGGCCTCGGTAGCGGTAGGTGATCACCTCCAGGAAGAAAGGTCCATTCTCAGAGCGGACAAACTCCAGGTACTTCTCAGCCGCCTCGCGGACCTCGATCACGTTCATCCCGTTGACCCGGCTGTTCGGTATGCAGTAACCCTCTGCTTTCTGACGCATTTCGTTGACGGCAGAAGCCCGTTCGACAGCCGTCCCCATCCCGTACTGGTTATTTTCACACACCCACAAAAGAGGCAGGTTCCAGACTTTCGAGAGATTCAATGCCTCGTGGAAGAAGCCGATGTTGGTCGCACCGTCGCCAAACATACAGATAGTAACCCCGTCTTTTCCCTGGTATTGGTCGCCTAAAGCGAGTCCGGTCGCGATCGGGAGGTGTGCGCCCACCACGGCGTGCCCCCCCCAGTAGTTCTTTTCCACGTCCGCCATATGCATAGAACCGCCCTTGCCTTTGGACGTGCCGGTTGCCTTTCCGAGCAGCTCAGCCATTACTTCTCTGGCAGGAATCCCGGCATTAATGGCGACGCCGTGATCCCGGTAAGCAGTAATGACCCGATCCTGCGGTTTGCGCGCAGAAATAAGTCCGGTGCTGACAGCTTCCTGCCCAATATACAGGTGGAGAAATCCGCCAATTTTTCCTTGCTGATATAACTCAGCCGCCTTTTCCTCCAGACGGCGGATTAACACCATCTGGTGATACATCTCTAGTAATTCTTTTTTCTTCATGATTGGTAATGCTGTCCTCCGTGCGAAATCAGGCGATGTAAAACAACACCGGGATAATCCCGGCGTTATGCTCTGTTTAGTCGTATCTAAGGAATCAATCCCAAAAATTATACCAGAACACTCAATTTCCCCTGCCCCAACCGATCTCCTCGGCGGCTCTGAAGATATCGGTGGCCGAGATCATGCCGATCAGCTCTCCGGATTCATCTGCCACCGGTAGATGGTGAATATTGTTGGCCTGCATCCGGACGGAGCATTCTTTCAACGACCAATCCGGATTGGCGGTGATAACTGGCGCGGTCATGATCTCGCGCACCCGGATATCAGACGGGTTGCGTTCGTTCGCGATGATCTTATCGCGGATGTCGGTGCTGGTTAGGATGCCGTACGTCAGGTTGTCATCTGTGATATTAACGACCACGCTGTGGACATTCCGGCGACGCATCAACGTCAGCGCGTAGGCAACGGTGCTGTCCGGATCGATCACCAACACCGGGCTGCTCATCCAATCGCGAACTTTCCCGACCATAATTACCTCCCTATGAACTGGTAAATTATGAGCCTCTTTGTTTAATTTTATCCTATCTGGGCTACTTGTCACAGACTCACATATCCTGTATTCTATACGGAGAGAAATCAATCGGATAAACCAGCCCTTGAACCCCTCCAGTAGAAAACCAGCCCCAGGACCGCATGGTCTTGCCCTGCTGAGTGACTTAAAGGCGATGCGTGAGAATCCTCTCACACTCACCACCAACAGCTTCGAACGATACGGAGATTTTATCCATTATCCACTGGGACCGATGAATGTGTATATCGTCAGCCACCCCGACTCATTGAGAAAATTCAGGATGAATATCCTGTGCCCACTGGGCTAACGGTGGTTTAATACGATTGAATTAAAACCCGGTTAATGGAATCCAGAACTAAACGTCGATGATCAACACTGAGCGATTAACCAAGCGGTTCGGTGGAGTCACAGCCGTGGAAGATCTCACGCTGGAGATCCCCCAAGGAGAGGTTTTTGGATTCCTCGGGCCGAACGGAGCCGGTAAAACGACGACTGTACGCATGCTCGCCAGCCTGATCAAACCGAGCAGCGGGACTGCCCGGGTGAATGGGTTCAAAGTCGGCAGTGAAGATAAAGCCATCCGGGGGAGCGTCGGGATTCTCACCGAGACGCCCGGAATGTACGACACGTTGAGCGCAGAGCGTAATTTGCAGATCTACGCCAGCTTATACGGGGTGCAGGATGTCAAAGGCCAGATCGAGAAGTATTTGCGCATGCTAGGTCTGTGGGAACAGCGCAACGAGCCTGCCGGGACATTCTCCAAAGGTATGAAGCAGAAACTGGCGATCGCCCGTTCCTTGCTCCACGAGCCCAGTACGCTTTTCCTGGACGAGCCAACCGCGTCCCTGGACCCGGAAGCGGCCCGCCTGGTGCGGGAGTTTATTCTCGAGACCAAGAAGCATGGTCGAACGATCTTCCTTTGTACTCACAATCTGGATGAAGCCGACCGGTTGTGCGACCGCATCGCCGTTTTCAAAACCCGTACGCTTGTGATGGATACACCGGCTAATCTGCGCGCCAGGATATTCGGCAGGAAAGTCGTCTTTCATTTGCGTCAGGCTGACCAGGGGATGGTGTCTATATTTCAAGGATTGCCATACGTGCAAGATGCACAGGTGATCGAGAATAAGATCCTGATCCAGATCGATGAGCCCGAGGAGCATAACCCCGAGCTAATCCGCAAGCTGGTGGGGGCAGGAGCCGACATTCAATTTGTAGGAGAATTGCGCCACTCACTGGAGGATGTATATTTTCAGCTGGTCGAAGAATCCAGTTAAAAAAGGATCGGGCCAACTACAACGATACCATGAACAAGATCCGGACGATCATCTCCAAGGAATGGGCGGAAGTCTTTAAGAATCGCTTCGTGCTCTTCACGGTGGCCTTCCTGCCGCTAATCATGACTGCCATCCCTCTGGTGATCTTGTTCATGACCCGCAGCGAGCAGGTTTTAAATTCACTCGACACCGAGATGCCTGCTCAGTTTAGTGCCTTCTGCCCGGCCAACCTGAGCAGCGGTGAATGCATCCAGGTGTACGTCATCAGCAATTTCCTGGTCATGTTCATGATCCTGCCGCTGGCGATCCCTGCCACGATTGCGTCTTATTCGATCGTCGGAGAAAAAGTGACACGCAGCCTGGAACCCCTGCTCGCTACGCCCATCACTACCGCGGAACTTCTGATCGGGAAAAGCCTGGCCGCTGCTCTACCTGCGATCCTGGCGACCTGGGCTGGATTCGCGATTTTTGCAGCTGGAGCATGGTTGATCCTTGCTGAAAGAGAGGTCTTTTTCGCCGTATTGGATTCGCTCTGGCTGCTTGCCATCTTCCTGGTCGGACCGCTGATGGCTATCCTTTCTGTTAACGTCAGCGTGATCGTCTCCTCGAGGACGAATGACCCGCGTGTGGCGGAACAAATCTCCATGATCGTCATCCTCCCGCTCATGCTGGTGTTCTTTGGACAGCTGGCAGGCTTGTTCATCCTCAACAACCAGTTAATCTTGCTGAGCGCGGCCGCCCTGCTGGTGGTCGATGCAATCCTTATCCGATTGGCAGTGCGCTTGTTCCAGCGCGAGACCATCCTGACCCGCTGGAAGTAATCCTATGTACAGGCTGGCATGGTTACCTTTCTGGCTGTTTGGGCCCCTTCAGTCTTCATATCTATGGTCTGAACGTGGGGTTAAGCAAACTGGAATGCTGCCCATACTGTGGAAGCTGGAGTTTGGTCCGGCGGGTAAACCGGGAACAACTGGCTGCCGCTGAAGCTGCGGAATTTGAGTAAGCCAATCCTGTCGAGGAACGCCGTGAACGTGAAGAAGAAGAACGCCTGCGGCGCAGCCTGGACGACTCAAAATTCGAAGATATATAAAACGCATCTCGTCATTCATTAATTATTAGTTCTAAGGAGGTTCATATGAAAAGGGGTACATACGTTCACAGGTGGCAGAAACGTCTTATCTTTACCTGGGTGATGGTCGCCCTTCTCATCGCCCCCGGTCTGAAGGCTGGCATGGCGGCTGACCTCGGGTCGGAATTTGAACGCCCAGCGCAGGTCGATCGAACCTCACTACCTTACCACCTGCCTGTCCGCAGCCAGGCCGCGCAGGCCAGCGGCGTGGATCGATTCCGGCTGGGAGCCGTCGCGCAGGCGGTATTAGCCTCCCCCAATCCGACCGCCCTGGATGAGTTCGGCTGGTCGGTGGCGATCTCCGGAAACACCGCGGTGGTCGGGGCGCGCAACGAAGATCCCGACCTCGGCGGAGGCCCGATCTCCCAGGCCGGAGCAGCCTACGTGTACGTGCGCAGCGGGACAGGCTGGATCCTGGAAGGGAAACTGGCGCCCAGGGATGCCAGGGCGGGAGATACCTTCGGCGTGTCGGTTGCGATCGAAGGCAACACGGTGATCGTGGGCGCAAGCGGCCGGGACGT
>DATDRQ010000367.1:0-2741 GCA_035291645.1 Anaerolineales bacterium | reverse complement strand
CGGCTGCGCCAGCAGGAGGCCTTTATCAGCGTCTCGCACCCCTTCGACGTGATGCGCAACGGTCACTGGCAGCTGCCCGACCTGCTCGCCATCCTACCCTACGTGGACGCCATCGAGACCTTCAACGCCCGCTGCATGTCGGCGGATTACAACCGCCAGGCGCAGGCCTTCGCCACTGAACATGGTTTACTGGGCACCGCCGGCTCCGACGCCCACGCCCCCTTCGAGCTCGGCCGGGCGGCCATGCTGCTGCCGGCTTTCCAGGACGCCGCCAGCCTGAAAGGTGCCCTGCGCCAGGTCCGCTTCGAGGCGCGCCTGTCCTCGCCGCTGGTGCATTTCACCTCGCGGTACGCCAGCTGGTATAAGAAATATATCCGGTAAACCCAAAAATTAGATGAAAGTACTTAAAGATCTGGTTTAGGTAGTGACCAGATTGACGCACGAGGCTGAGGGCCAGGTCCGTATGACCGAAAAGGCCGGATCTGGCCAGTTTCAACCTATTTGGGTCTGATATATCAATTTATTTTAATAATCGAATAGTTTTCTTCACATTAAATTGTACTTTTCCACCGATTGATCTATAATAGAGAACAATAGAGATAGGGATTCGCTTTATCCTGGCAGGATAGGCGGATCCTATCGAACCGTTCAGTTCCAATAGATCGATTTTGAGAAAGGAGTGTCGTATGACAACCCACAAACGAGCCAGGGTGAATTTGCTGTTCGTCTTGCTGACCCTGGCTGTCATCCTTGGTCTGCTGGCGACTTCGCCGGTCAAGGCTAAGGCCCCTGCCCCGAGGAACGTGATCGTCATGATCAGCGACGGCATGAGCTTTAACCAAAACCTAGTCGCCAGCTATTACCGGGAAGGCAAGGCGGATACCCAGGTCTATACCAATTTCCCGATCAAGTACGCCATGAGCACCTATGCAGGGGCGGAATACATGGGCGCTCCGCCAGGCGATCCGTGCTTCGGCTGGGGCTATGACCCGGCGCGCGCCTGGAACGAGTTCGATTACGTCACTAGATGCTACACCGACTCCGCCTCCGCCGCCACCGCCATGGCCACCGGGGTGAAGACCTACAACGCTGCGATCGGTGTTGACCTGTACGGCAATCCAGTCAAGAACGTGCTCGAAGCCGCCGAAGAGAAAGGCAAATCCACTGGCGTGATCACCTCCGTCCCGATTAGCCACGCCACCCCGGCCTCTTTCGTTGCCCACAACATCAGCCGCAACGATTACGGAGGCATCGCCAGGGAAATGATTAACCTCAGTGCAGCGGACGTCATCATGGGCGCCGGGCATCCCTGGTACGATGACAGCAGCATTCTCAGGGCTGCTCCCAACTACAGATATGTAAGCGACGCGACCACCTGGGATGCGCTGGTGGCCGGGACCGCTGGCAACGACGCGGATGGCGACGGCGACTTCGACCCCTGGACCCTGCTCCAATCCCGCTCCGAATTCCAGGCCCTGATGCAAGGCCCAACCCCGGGGCGCGTTTTCGGCTTAGCCCAGGTCTACAGCACCCTGCAACAATCTCGCAGCGGTGATGTATACGTTGATCCGTATGTCGTGCCATTCACCCAGTCCGTCCCCACCCTGGTGGAGATGACGAAAGCCGCCCTCAACATCCTGGATGACGACCCTGACGGCCTGTTCCTGATGATCGAAGGCGGCGCAGTCGACTGGGCTGCACACTCCAACCAGTCCGGCCGCACGATCGAAGAACAGATCGATTTCGATCAGGCGGTGGAAGCCGTCATGGAATGGGTCCACACCAACAGCAACTGGGGCGAGACGCTGCTGATCGTCACCGGCGATCACGAGACCGGCTACCTGCTCGGCCCGGGTTCGAACCCAACCTGGGAGCCGATCGTCAACAATGGGCAGGGCGTCCTGCCCGGGATGCAGTGGAATAGTCCGAACCACACCAACAGCTTACTCCCCTTCTTCGCCAAGAGCGACGACGCCCGCTGGTTCCGCGGCTACGCCACCCTGACCGACCCGGTGCGCGGCAAGTACCTCGACAATACCAGCATCGCTCAGGTCATCTTCAATGTCCTGGAAGGTAAATAACCTGTCCTCACAGAGTCGTTGCGAGCGCAGCCTGAGCGCTGCGCTCGCAATCCCCCCATACTTCCGCGAAAATAGCCCTTGGATCCTGTCACTCCAAGCGACCGAAGGGAGCGAAGAGTATCAGTTTGTTGGGCTTGACCAGCCGCCTTTTCCGAGTAGAATAATAAAGGGAAATTCTACGGGGCGGTGGCGGAACAGGCAGACGCAGGGGACTTAAAATCCTCCGGTGGTGACACCTTGTGGGTTCGATTCCCACCCGCCCCATCAGTCCTGGCCGCATCAAGCGGCCTTTTTTTCGTTATCTATGCTCGTTCAGCTGCCTCCCAGGCTAACAAGCAGGAACACCGTCCCCGGGCAGGCCAGGCACAGGCCGATCACCAGAAAGATGATCCCGATCGCCAGGCTGGCCCCGAAACCGCCCGCCTTGCGCTCCAGCACGGCCTGCTGCGGGTTGGCCGGGTCGTAGAATACGTTCACCGTGCCGCCCGCCGGATATCGCGCCGTGATTGCTTCCGCCTTGGCCGGGCTGCCGTAGCCCTGTTTGAAACCAAAGGTGAGGTTCTTCCCCCGGTACTCCTGGCCCCCGACCTGGTAGGAATACTCGACTTGCGGCGCGTAGCTGTCGCTGGTATCCCCGTCGCTGTCGGTGTGCGTGCTGTG
>DATDRQ010000366.1:0-11727 GCA_035291645.1 Anaerolineales bacterium | reverse complement strand
GCTGTACGTCCCGGTTCTATCCTTTCTATCGGCTACTTTCCTCTCTGCTGACAAATGGATCCGCAAGAGCCCGTACAACCCGGATCTGCACCACCACCCCGGCTTGCTGGAGAACGAGGCCTACCGGTACAGCTCGTTCCTCAACCCGTTGATCACGGCGGCTTCGGCGGTGGCCCTGTATGCCCTGTGCCGGGAGCTGGGTTTTTCGGGGAAGAAAGCCGCTTTGGCGGCCTTGATCTTCGGCCTGCTCTCGCCGGCCGCTCCGTACGCCAAATACGACTACGCCCAGCCCCTGGCGGGCCTGCTCCTGCTTCTGGCGATATTATTCTTGTTGCGATCGAGAAGAGCGGGCCGGCGGGCGCTGATCGTCTCCGGGTTCTGCCTGGGGCTGGCGATCCTGGCCCGCCCGGAGATGGTCCTGGCGCCTGGCGTGATCCTGGTCGGGGCCGCCTGCCTGCGTTCCGGTAAACCCGGCCGGTTATCGGGTCTCTTTGACCGCGGCCGCTTGCTCGACCTGGCCGCCTTCGTCACACCACTGGCCGTATCCCTGCTGGTCAACCAGGCCTTCAATTACTACCGCTATGGCGGCTGGCTTTCCTTCGGCTACCGGCCTGATTTTGGTTTCGATCTCCGTCTGATTGGGCTGGCGGTGCTGGGCAACTTCCTCAGCCCCGGCCGGGGTCTCTTCTTTTTCTTCCCATTGAGCCTTCTGAGCCTGCCGGGTTTCTGGTCCCTTTACCGCAAAGACCGCTATGCCGCCCTGTTGATCGGCCTTTCTTTCCTGTCCGCCCTGCTCCTGTACTCGGCCTGGAGCGATTGGCCGGCCGGTCTCAGTTGGGGGCCGCGCCTGCTGCTGCCTTACTTTCCTTACCTGGCTTTGCTGGGGGTCGCCGGTATTTCTGTCCTGAGGCAGCTGCCGCGCTGGGCTGCGCTCGGCCTGGCGGCGGCCTTGATCTTGCTGGGCATGGCTGCCGCCTTCCAGGGTTTGTTCTACAATTTCCTGGTTTATTACGGCCGGCAGCCGGTTTCCGTTGGACTGCCATTCAGGGGCGCGCAGCACTTCAGTTTTGGTTACAGCCCGCTGTTTGCCGGGTGGAGGGCGTTCGGCGATCCTACCTGGGGGGATATCTACCTGTGGCAGGTCATGACGGCCCAGGCGCACCAGGTCTTACTGATCGGCGCGATGGCTTTAGGTCTGGTCGCCGTCGCCTGGGTCTGGTATTTCTTGCGGCCCTCCCTCGAGTGGCTTTTCTCGGATTAAAAACCAGAAGATCGATCAGGACGGGGCCACCGCCAGGGCGTTACGCCGCCGGTACAGGCTGCCTTCCAGCCAGTAAAAGGCCAGGGCGGCCCAGATCAGGCTGAAGCCGACCATTCGCACCTGGGTGAACGGTTCGTCGAAGACCAGCACCCCCAGCAGGAACTGGCAAGTCGGCGCGATGAACTGCAGGATTCCGATCATGTAAAGCGGGATGGCCCGGGCGGCGCTGGCGAACAGCAGCAGCGGCACCGCCGTGACGACCCCGGACAGCGCCAGCAGCAGGGGGACCGTCCAGCTGCCCTCGCCGAAGGCGCTGTTCCCCTGGCTGGCGCCGTACAGCAGGTAAGCCAGGGCGGGCAGGAACAGGATGGCGGTCTCCAGGCTCAGCCCGTGCAGCGCGCCCAGCGGGGCCAGCTTCTTCAGCAGTCCGTATGTCCCGAAGGTGAAAGCCAGCACCAGCGCGATCCATGGTAACGTGCCGTAATTTAGAGTCAGGTACAGTACCCCGGCGGCTGCCAGGCCGATCGCCGCCCACTGCGTCGGGCGCAGCGCCTCTCCCAGGAAGATCACCCCCAGCGCCACGCTCAGCAGCGGGTTGATGAAATAGCCCAGGCTGGTCTCGACCACCTGCCCGGAATTGCCCCCGTAGATATACACCAGCCAGTTCGCCGCCAGCAGGACCGCCGCCAGGGCGTAGATCGGGATTACCCGCGGCTGGCGGATTTCCTTCCTCCAGGCGGACCCCTCTTTCAGCGCCAGTAAGACCACCCCTAAGAACAGGAACGACCAGACCACCCGGTTGAACATGATCTCCAGCGCCGGGACGCCCTGCAGCGCCTTGAAGTACAGCGGGAAGAAGCCCCACATCAGATAAGCCCCTGCCCCGTAGACCAAGCCCTTCTTTGACATCCTCACCTCGTTTTCAGGCAAACAATAGCCCCAATGATACCAGGAAAAGCAGTGCAGGCTGGTTAGTGGTCATGATCGGGAAATCCCTCGATTCTTTCTGGAACAATCCTAACTCCTGGGGAGTCATTAAGCTAAGGATGGAGAGGTGCTGTGATGATCGCCTTACTGGTTGTGGTTGGTTTCCTGTTCTTTGCCGGGATCGCCCTGTGGATCGTCAGCCGCATGGTCTGGGAAGACCCGGACACGCGGCCGACGAAGCTTTCCTGAAGGTGTGTCCGCCTGAGGGCAGGCGGTGAGCGGGCATGAACCGGGGTGGCTTGCCAGATTTCGCACGCAAAACCCTGGCTGGCGCTCCCAGCCATTGTTTTCTCATAGTCTTGGTTGGGTGTCATTGCGAGCGTTAGGCGAAGCGGAGCTTCGCACTGCGAAGCAATCTCCGGCTCTTCTCACATACAGGATCGCTTCCTCGCCGCCAACTCCGTTGGCGCTACCTCACAATGACAGACCCGAGCCTTGAGAAAGCCATACCGCCCGGCGCGCCTGGGGAGATAGATTTGGGGGGTTCGAGTATAATCTTCTCCGGTAAAGTATCTTTCTCTCCAAAGGTTTTTCAAATATGCCCGTCAACAAGACTGCCACCAAGAATTATTTAATCGACATGGACGGCGTGCTGATCAGCGGCCAGACTCTCATCCCCGGCGCCGAGCAGTTCATCGAGAAGCTCAAAGCCAGGCAGGCCAAGTTCCTGGTGCTGACCAACAACCCGCTCTACACGCCTAAAGACCTGGCCCACAACCTCCAGCGGCTGGGATTAGACATCCCGGCCGAGCTGATCTTCACCTCCGCCATGGCGACCGCCAGCTTCCTGCAGATGCA
This sequence comes from Anaerolineales bacterium, assembly GCA_035291645.1. GTDB lineage: Bacteria > Chloroflexota > Anaerolineae > Anaerolineales > UBA4823 > DATDRQ01. The sequence continues at coordinate 8,681 of DATDRQ010000366.1, read as the reverse complement.
GCGCCCCAACGGGACGGCCTTCGTGATCGGGGAGAGTGGCCTGACCTCCGCCATCCACGACATCGGCTATATCATCACCGAACACGACCCGGACTACGTGATCCTGGGGGAGACTCATGCGTATAGCCTTGAGAGCCTGACCAAGGGCATCCGCCTGATTCTGAGTGGGGCGCGCTTCGTCGCCACCAACCCGGACCCCTCCGGGCCTTCCGCCGACGGGATCGTGCCTGCCTGCGGGGCGGTCGCCGCCCTGATCGAGAAGGTGACCGGGATCGCGCCCTTCTTCGTCGGCAAACCCAACCCGCTCATGGTGCGCACTGCGCTGAACTATCTCGGGGTGCATTCCGAGGACACGGTCATCGTCGGCGACCGCATGGACACCGACATCATCGGGGGCGTGCAGAACGGCATGGAGTCGGTCCTGGTCTTGACCGGCGTCACCCGTTCGGAGGATATTTCCCGTTATCCCTATATCCCTTCCCACGTGTACGACTCGGTTGCCGAGATCGAGATCGAATAGGGGGACTTGATCGGGGAACACGTCTATTGATCCGAATTAAAATCGGGCTTCAGCGGTAGATGCTGAAGCCCGATTTTTTTTACGTAAGGGTTGACTTGCACTAGGGGGTCACTCTGTCCGGCAAAGCAAGGGGCGCCAGGTGCTCCTCGATTGCGCCGCGCTGTCCCTCCAGCCAGGGCGGCAGCTTCAGCTGGCTACCCAGCCCGGCGACCTCTTCGTCCGTGGTGAAACCGGGCCCGAGCGTGGCCAGCTCGACGATGTGCCCGTCCGGATCGCGCGTGTAAATGCTCTTGAAGTAGATCCGGTCCATCACCGGGGAGACCTGCAGCCCGGCCTGCACCAGCCGCTCCCGCCACTCCAGCTGGCTGTCCTCGTCCGCGACCGCCAGGGCAAAGTGGTGGGTCTGGCCCGCCCCGTAGCGCGCCCGGCGCTCCTTATGGGGGTCGCGTTCGAAGTAGGTGATCGTAGCCCGGAAATCTCCGGACGGCTCCGCCCGGTTTTCGTCCACGCTCCAGTACCAGTGAGCCGAGGTCGGGTCGTCGAAGTTCATGGTGCGTTTGACCAGCCGCAGCCCGAGCAGCTCGCCGTAGTAGGCATGGGTGCGCTGGATGTCCGTGCCGATGGCGGTGATGTGGTGCATCCCGAAGGCCAGCGCCATCCCCGGCGCTATCTCCGGGGCCGGTTCGGGCCAGGTCTCCGCTGCGATGCGGGCTTCGTCGCGGTTGTTGACCACCATCTGCGCCGGGGGAGGCAGGTCGTGCGTGCCCAGCGCTTCGGGCACCTCGTCCACCGTCCAACCGGGTCCGCGCGTGGCGATCTCCAGGATGGTCCCGTCCGGGTCGTTGAAGTAGATCGATTTGAAGTAGTTGCGGTCGAGCGGGCCGTCCACCTTCAATCCCAGGTCGCTCAGGCGGCGCTTCCACCGCAGCAAACCATCGTAATCCTCTACCTGCAGGGCGAAGTGGTGGGTGCCGCCGATGCCTGGGTAACCGCGCGCCGCCCCGGGCCATTCGAAGAAGGTGATAGCCGATCCCGGCCGGCCGGTCTCATCCCCGAAATAAAGGTGATAGCTGCCCGGGTCGTCGAAGTTGACCGTCTTCTTGACCAGGCGCAGGCCCAGGGCACGCGTGTAGAAATCCACCGTCCGCTGAGCATCGGAACAGATCAACGTGATGTGGTGTAAACCTTGAATCGTCATCCTGGTTCCTTCCCGTTGCCGTATTTATTCCAATGTTGGTCCGGCAGCCTGGCTGCGGCGCTCTTTTTGGCGCAGAGCGATCTCATAGGAGGAACGCAACAGTTCAATCGCCCGCTCGACGTCTCCCGGCTCGCGCAGGTAGAAGCTCACCCAGCCTGAATCGCCGAGCAGATGGTGCGGTTGGGCACGACCATCGCTGACGATCTGGTCGCGCACCTTCTTCGGGAAGGGGATATCGACCAGCCCATCGCCGTGAATATGGCCGATCTCTCTGCTGCCCAACCGGTACTCGCTGCCGCCAAAGCGGTGTGGGTGGGCGGACGTGCCAGGCCATGCTAACACCGCCTGGCGGATGTGTTCACTCGCTCCTGTAATGGCCACCTCAAATCATCCTGTGTCCATAATGCTTATATTATACCAATCCGGTCTTATTATTCCGTGAGGGGAAAGTACAGGCCGGTGTTCGCAATAGTATGGCCGGACCCCTGTCTACGGGATGCTATTTCTTGACCACCTGCTTATACTCGACCAGCCCGCGGTCGCTCGACCACGGAGCGGGCGGGGCCATGGTCAGGCCCGCCAGGGCCAGCAGCACCCGGTCGTAATTGACCCGCCAGCCGGCAAAGTCCCGCCAGGCTTGCTCCTGGTCAGCTTTTAGCGGCACGCCCTGGCCTGCCAGCTGCTCGCAGGCTTCGATGAATTCCTCCTGGGTGATGCTGATCGGATCGCCCGGCTTTGGGTTCGGGTTGTATTCGACCTCGAAGAAATCGGCGATGCGGCGCAGAGCCAGGTACCCGGCTCGGATGCACAGGTCGGCCTGGGGATCGGTTGGGATGTCGACCGTCGAACGGGTGAGGGAGGCGGCATCCAGCACCGCTCCGGCAGCCGTTACCCAGGAGTGGTCGGGCTGAGGCGAGCGGAAGAAGACCAGCGCGGCCAGCGAGGTATGGCTCTCCTCGATGTCCACGAACCAGGTCTCCCAGGTCTTCCAGACCTCGGTCAGCCGGTCAAGACCATGGATCCGGTGGAAGCGCTGGATCATTTCGACGGCGGAGGGCGGACTTCCGGCGCGCACCTCCAACAACGCCACCGCCGCTTCACGCCGTTGGAAGGCAGCGTACATGCTCGGCAGGTACGCGATCAACAGGGCCACCAGGATCAGCCCGAGGGTCGCTTCGGTGAACTCCAAAAAAGTGGTCGGCAGTTCTGTAGCCGTGGCAAATCCCAGGGTAAGTAATGAAGAGCCGCTGATCCGGAGAGCTTCCAACCAGGTGAAATTCCCGATGGCCCAATACATGCCCGTGTAGCCGATCGAGATCAGCGCCAGCCAGAATGGGAGTAGTGCGAGCACGCTGATGGGGGCGTAAAAAGCCATCAGCCGGTCCTGTTCGGCGTAGGTTGTTACCCGGTGCAACCGCAAATCGAATATACTCCTGATGGTAAGGAATGCGATGCGCGTGAGCCGGTCATTGGCGCTGCGCGGTAGGACGAAAGTCTTAATGATGGACATCACCGTCCGGATGACAACGGCGAGTCCGAGCAAGAAGACCAGCACGCGAAAGAGTAACAAATTTATTAATCCTTAGGACTTACGCGGTTGGTAGGAGATTGGGGGTTTTTGGGCGGGCGGAGCCCGCCCAAAAACCCCCAATTTCACCCTCAAATGCGTAACTTCTTAATCCTTATTTTTCGGTGGTGATTGTCAAGAAATTATATCAGCGAGAACTGCTCGGGGCTTTGAGGACTTCTTCCAGGAAGACCAGCATTTCATCCCAGGCCTCCTGAGCCGGTCCGGGCCTGGACAGCGTCTCCATGTTGACGAAGGCGTGTCCCACCCCGGGATATACGCTGACCCGGTGGGCCAGGCCGCGCTCCACCATCGCCGACTCGAATGCCCACACTTCGTCGAGGGGGATCATCCGGTCGTCTGCGCCGAAGATGCCCAGGACCGGCCCGCCTGCACCCAACGATCCCATCTTCCCGGGCTCCGTTACCAGGCTGCTGCCGTAGAATATGACGTTCGCCGCCAGGGCAGGGTTGCGCATGCCCAGCCGCATGGCCTGTGTGCCCCCAAAACAGAAACCGACCGCCCCGATTCGCTGCGGGTCGACGCCTTTCAGGTGGGAAAGATAGCTAAACCCGGCCCCGATATCCGCGCCGACCTGCTCCTGGGGGGTGGTGATGGAGAGCCAGATGGCCCGCGGCAGCTGGGTCGTCGACCGGCCGCGGTAAGCATCGACTGCCAGCACGCTGTAGCCATGCTGGGCCAGCAGGTCTGCTTTCTCTACAGTCTCCTCGTCGAGACCGTAGAAGGAATGGATCAGCACGATCCCGGGAAGCGGGGAGGAGCCGGCAGGTTGTGCCAGGTAAGCGTAAAGCATCGCACCGTCCGCGCCCGGGTAGGTGACGTTGGCGAAGTCGGCCGCCTGCTGAGTTGGGGACAGGCTGTCCATGGCGATCAGCCCGCCGGCGATCAGGACGGCGAAGGCTGCCAGTCCGAGCAGGCCGATCAGGATTCCTTTGAAGACGCGAAAAACCATCAGGATCGCTTAGGGGTATCCCAGATTCATGAGGTTGCATCCACCGCCTGGCGCAGCTCACCGAAGAGCCGGGCTAGGTCCTCCGGGTTGTAGTGGGCATTCAACCCGCTGGGGTTAGGCAGCACCCAGACCCAGGTATTGCCGATCGTTTCCGGCTGGAGACCCGGTCTTGCCTTTAGGCGCTGGAATGCGCTGCGATAAGCCCCGATCCCCACGACTGCCAGGTAGCCGGGTGTGTATTGGTTGACTTTCGCGAGCAGCTGCCGCCCGCCTGCCACCAGCTCTTCCCGGGATAATTCGTTCGCCGAGGCAGTCGCCCGGTTGACGAGGTTGGTGATGCCATAGCCGCGCTCGAGCAGGAGGCGCTCCTCATATGGGGAGAGCAGGCGGTCGGTAAAACCGGCCGCGTACAGGGCCGGCCAGAAGCGGTTTCCCGGCCGTCCGAAGTGGTGGCCGATGGCGGCAGTGTACAGGCCCGGGTTGATCCCGCAGAAGAGCACCTTTAGCCTGGGGCCGATCACGTCCGGGACGCTTTTCCCGGCCGCTGCCAGGATCTCGGCGCGGGTGGGTCTGGTGGGTGGCATTCTTCCGAAGATTGTAACATGTCCTCTAAGGCGCTATGTTGGCAAGTCCGGTGGAGGTCTTTGGGGTGGGGCAGTTCGCGCCCCCAGGCTAATTTACGACAAACAACCAGTTGACTCTACGCAAACGTATGCTATAATTCGAATGCATAAAATTCTTTTGGTCCCTCCCTTACCCACAACGGCCGCCCGCATGGACAATCGCTCCAGTAAGAAAGCCAGGAAAAACAAGGGGTCCAGACCGACTGCCAGAGATGTCGCCGGGCTGGCAGGTGTCTCGCAGAGCACGGTTTCACGCATCTTGAGCGGGGACACTTCCGAATTCTTCAGCGAGAAAACACGAAAACGAGTCCTAAAGGTCGCCGCGGAGTTGGGGTATTCTCCCAATCCGATCGCGCGCGCCCTGCGCGGCAAACACACCCACCTGATCGGCCTGATCATCCGTAATATTTCCGACCCGTTTTTTGCCGAGCTGGTCTCTGAAATCAGCATCCAGGCGCGCGAATTGGGCTACCAGATGGTTCTCGGCCACGCCCAAAGCGAACCGGACCAGGTATTGCGCATGTCACATGTGCTGGATACTCGCCATACCGATGGGGTGATTATCCTGGGTGACCTGGAGGATGATAAACGTGCCATCCAGGACATCCTGGATGGGAACCGGGCGCTGGTGACGATGTGCCGTGGCCAGGCCCAACCGGGCATCCTCACCGTCAACGTCGATAACCACGCCGGAATGCAGGACCTGCTTGAGCATGTCCGCGATCTGGGGCACAGCCGTTTGGCTTTCATCCAGGGGGGCGGCATGGGGGATTTTCAGGTACGGCGCAAGGAATTTATCCAGTTCTTAGATGATAACGAATTTGACTTCGACCCGGCCTGGCTTATTAACGAAACCGATGACTGTTCTGGTGGCTATTGCGCCATGCAGCAACTGCTCGGCCAACCCCACCGGCCGACTGCCGTGATCGCTGCCGATGATCTGATCGCCATGGGCGCCCTGGCGGCCGCGCTGGAGGCCGGCGTGCGAGTCCCGGAAGAGATCTCGATCACCGGATTCGATGGCATCGAAATGACCCGCTATATGACGCCTGCCCTGACGACGGTTCGCCAGCCCATCGACGCCATGAGCCGCATCGCGCTGGCACGCCTGCTGGACCTGATCGGCGGGGGCTCTGTGGGTGATCAGAACCTGATCCTGGTCCGCCCGGAGCTGGTCGTGCGCCATTCGACCGGGCCGGTTCCCATGATGACCCACAGCCCGGGAGGCGGGTTCGCCGACCAGGCGATTCAAGCTGATCAGCAGGTTTGATCCCAACGATAAGGCCAAAGTGACTTAACCAAATACCCATCACAAGATTGAAGAAAGGAAGGTTCACAGTTCCGATCTGCCAACACAATGCCATCCCGGTCTAAATCGTTCGACAACGCAACTGGTAAGGTCGCCCGGCATCACCAGTTCTAAATTTGTAACATCCCCACTCTAGATAAGGAGGAGAATCCATGAAGAAAATATGGTTTATAGTCATAGTTGCGAGCCTGATCCTGGCCGCCTGTGCGCCCGCTGCTCAGCCGGAAGCCACCCAGGCCCCGGCCGCGGGTGCCGGGGAAGGCGAGAAGACCGTCATTCGCGGCCTGTTCATGAAACAGGCCGGCTACCAGGAGAGCGACATCGAGGGCATCACCGCCGAGTTCGAGGAGAAGAACCCCGACATCGATGTCCAGACCGAATACGTATCCTACGAAGCCCTGCACGACAAGATCGTTACCGCAGCTGCCTCGAAATCCGGCGCCTACGACGTCGTCCTGATCGACTGCATCTGGCCGGCGGAATTCGCCTCGGCCGGGTTCGTCCTGGACGTGACCGACAAGGTCTCGGACGAAATGCGCAAGGACATCTGGCCGGGCGCTCTCGAAGCCGCCACTTACCAGGGAAAGCTGTACGGCATGCCCTGGCTCAACGACGTCCTGTACCTCTACTACAACGAAGAAGTGCTGAACGCGGCTGGCTACACCGAACCGCCCAAGACCTGGACCGAGCTGCAGGAGATGGGCCAGGCGGCGGTCGATAAAGGTCTGGTCAAGTACCCCTTCATCGAGTATTTCAAGCAGGAAGAAGGCCTGACCATCGCCTACGCCTACTACCTGGCTGCCTTCGGCGGCAAGTTCTTCGACGAGAACAACATGCCCGCCTTCAACTCTCCGGAAGGTCTGGCCGCTTTGCAGTTCATGGTGGATGGCATGAACAACGGGATGTACAACCCGGCCTCTCTCGAGTCTACCTACGAGGAAGTGCGCCGCACATTCTCGCAGGGCGAATCGCTGTTTTCGGTCAACTGGACTTACCAGCTGAACCTGTCCAACGACCCGGCCGAGTCGCAGATCGTCGGGAAGTCCAAGCTGGCAGTCATGCCGGGCGAGGCCGAAACCAGCGCCACCATCAACGGTGGTATGGCCCTGTCTATCCCGGCCGATTCCAAGCACCCGGACGCGGCCTGGAAGTACATCGAGTACCTCTCCAGCCCGGAGGTGCAGAAGCGCTATGCCAAGAACGCCCTGCCGATCTGGATCTCCACCTTCACAGATCCGGAGATCGTCGCGTTGCAGCCCGAACTGCTGGAAGTCTCAGCCGATCAATACAAATACATCGTGAACCGCCCGCTGGTCCCGTTCTACTCGGAGACCTCCAAGATCATGTCGCGCGAGCTGCAGGCAGCCCTGACCGGCGGGAAATCCCCCGAACAGGCATTGGCAGACGCCGAGGCGGAGATCACCAAGATCGCCGAGCAGTACCAGTAAGATTTAGATGCATGGCCATCCTTTTCTCTTCCTACTCTGGTGAGAGGACAGGATGCTGGCGGGTAAGCGTGGGATTTCCCCACGCTTACCCCCTTTCCAATCGGCAGGTAGCTCAGCCCCTTGTGGGCGTCGTCTTGATTCGATGCTGGTATGCATTCTATGATAGTACCTCTACATCGCAACCGAGGGTGATCTGAATGGCCGAAGAAGGCATGCGCCTCCCGGTTGCGCAACCCGTAAATCGATCTTCCCTGCGACGTTTCTTTTCCAGTGACCGCGTGTTAGCCTGGGCGCTGGTCTTGCCATCCCTGCTCGTCGTCTTTGGGCTGATCTTGGGGCCGATCCTGCGCGCCTTCTGGATGAGCCTGCACTTCATGAACTTGAAGCGCCCGGACATAGGGACGCCTTTTATCGGCCTGGAAAATTATTTGGACATCCTGTCCGACCCGTATTTTTGGGCTGCCATCGGGCGCACCTTTTACTTCATGGTCGTCTCGATCGCCCTGGAACTTGTGCTAGGGATCGGGACAGCCCTGTTGCTGAACCGGGAGTTCCGCGGGCGGGCTTTCGTCCGCACCCTGATCCTGATCCCCTGGGCTCTGCCGATCACGATCGACGCCGCCATGTGGCTGTGGATCTTCAATCCCACTTACGGCGCCTTGAACAGCCTGCTCTGGCAGCTCGGCATCATCGATGCCTATAAATATTGGCTGAGCACACCGGTTAGCGCCATGCACGTGGTCATTCTGGCGGACGTCTGGAAGGTAACGCCGCTGGTGATCTTGCTGACGTTGGCAGCCCTGCAGACCATCCCCAGGGAGTTATACGAAGCGGGCATGATCGACGGCGCCGGGCGCTGGGGTTCCTTCTGGCGCATCACCTTGCCCCTGCTGACGCCTACCATCCTGGTCACTCTGGTCATCCGCACGATGGATGCTTTCAAGGTCTTCGATATTATTTTTATCATGACCTCCGGCGGTCCATCTGATGGCACCAAGGTCATCTCCTACCTGACCTACCAGGAAGCATTTACTTTCTTGAAT
>DATDRQ010000365.1:0-18714 GCA_035291645.1 Anaerolineales bacterium | reverse complement strand
CAGCCCGCTCGCCTCGCTGGTGGTCGAGCAGATCTATGAGAACGCCCTGCTGATCGAAGGCCTGCACCCGGACCCGGCCGGGATGATCCCGCGCCTGCAGAGACTGCTCGAACTTGCCCTTACCTCCAGCTCGGGTGCAGGTCCTGGGCCGGGTTCTTCGTCAGGTTAAACAACTCGCTCCCATTCGCCCGCATGAGGTAGATCTCCGCATTCCCATCGCGATCGGTGCTGAAGGCGATCCACTGCGCGTCCCGGGACCAGGCCGGATAGGTATCCAGGGCAGGGTTGTTCGTTAAATTGATCTGGTCCGAACCATCCGCGTTCATGGAAAAGACATCCTGGTTGCCATTGCGGGTCGAGGTGAACGCGATCAGATCGCCGCTCGGGTTGGATTCCGGATTGAAATCGTCCCTCGGACTGTTGCTCAGGTTCACCGGATCGCTGCCGTCCTCTTCCATGGAATAGATCTCCTGGTTGCCGTCCCGGTTGGAGACGAAGGCGATGCGTCCGCTCAGCCAGGTCGGGTAGAAATCCTCCGCCGGATCGTTCGTCAGGTTGCTCAGGCCGCTGCCGTCCAGGCGGATGGCGTAAACCTCCTGGTTGCCGTCCCGGTTGGAGGTAAAGGCGATCCATTGGCCGTCTTCCGACCAGGCCGGGTAAAGGTCTTCCGAGGGACTGTTGGTCAGGTTCTGCGGGCCGGAGCCGTTGGCGTTCATCACATAGACTTCGCTGTTCCCATCCCGGTTGCTGACGAAGGCGATCAGGCTGCCGTCCGGCGAGTACGCCGGCTGGGTGTTGCTTCCGTTCCCGACCGCCAGCCCATCCAGGCTTGAGTCGGACGTATCCAACGAAAAAATCCCGGCAGGGCCGTCGCGGTTCGATTCGAAGGCCAGGGTAGCGCTGACTGGAGGCTGGGGAACCGGCTGGGTAGGAGTGGCGGTCGCTGGCTGGGGTATCTGGGTGGGTGTGCTGGTGGCAGTCTGGGTCGGCGGCGCCTGGGTGTGGGTGGCGGTCGGCGGGACGGTGGTCGGGGTGACCGGCGTCGGAGAAGGAATCCCGGCAGCCGCGGTCGCGGTCAGCGAGGGGTTGTTGGGATCTAGCGGGTCGAGGTCCAGGCCGTCGAGGATCCCGTCCCCGTCGGTATCCGGGTTGAGCGGATCGGTGCCGATGCGGACTTCCTCCCCATCGATCAGCCGGTCGTTATCCGTATCCGGGTTGAGCGGGTTGGTCCGCAGGCGCACCTCATCCCCGTCGTTCAGGCGGTCTCCGTCGGTGTCCGGATTGTTGGGATTGGTACCCAATTCTCCTTCCCGCTGATCGGTAAGCCCGTCTCCGTCGGTATCCTGCTCGCCGGCGAGGGCAGCTTGGGTCTGGTTGAAGGCAGCCGTCTGGGTCGCAGAGTACACCTCCGTCGTGGCAGCTACGGCCGTCTGGGTAGCGGCGACCACCCCTCCAACCAGCGCCTGGGCGGTTTGGGTGGCGCTGGCAGAGACCGAGCGGTCCCGGTTAATGAGAAAGGCCGCGATACAGACCAGGCCCAGGCAGGCCGCCAGGACCACCGGCAGCACCCAGATCGGGATCAGGCCGCGGCTGAACACCTCGCCGCCAAGAGTCAAGGTTTCCTTTTCGGTCGATTGAACCAGGACCGAGTAAGGGTTGATCGTTTCCCCGGAAAGGATGGGCTGCTGCCGCATCCGGGCCGTGAAATCAGCTGCAGCAGCCTCACCGGCGAGGATCCGTAGCTCGCGCGCCTGGTCCGGCTCGAACATCAGGGCATCGCCTTCGCTTAACCAGGTTAAGGTATATACGTCCTGGATATTGCCCAGGTTGACCACCGTCAAATGCGCCGGCTGTCCGGCGCGGATGCGGGGCGGGTCCAGCTCGCAACGGAACTGAGTATAGGCCGCCACGGTCATGGTGCAGTCGATTTCCACCCGTTGATCCGGCGCGGATTGGCTCGACACAACCACCTTGAAAGGATTGCGCCCGGCGCGCGTCTGCGGGGCGCGCGGCGGCTGGATATTCAGGACCAGCTCGCGCTGGTCGCCGGGGGCCAGGTGGGCGATCGGTGCAGAAGTCGAGACCCAGCTGACGGGAATGCCCTCGATGGAGAGCAGGAACGTGTCGTCGACGAGACCCTGGTTCAGCAGGGTTACCGGCACGCTGACGTTGCTGCCGGGTGCGACCGAAAAAAGCACCGACTCCATCAGCACTCCGATCCGGCCCTGGACGTGGAAAGCCGCCACCAGCAGGGTAAATTCTTCTTCCGCCCTGGAATCCGGAGCTGCCTGGTCCACGGCGACCAAAGTGACGGGGTATTGCCCGGCGTGGCTCTCCGGAGCCGGCGGCACCTGGACGATAACGTTCACCCCCTTTTCCTGTCCGGGAGCCAGGCGGGTTACCGGGGAGGGAAGGGAAACCCAGGCCAGCGGCAAGCCGCGTACGCCGATCTCGATAAACATCTCGCGTGAACCCTGGTTCGCCAATATCACCGGAACAGAAACACTGGTCCCTGGCACCACTGAGTATTGCCTCGAATCGAGTTGGATGCGGATGGTTACCTGAGGAGTTGGTGCTTGGTTCATTTCGGTCATAATGGTCCCTCCTGATCTACCTGAAATTGCTCGAACGGAAGGTCTATATCACACTAAGTGAAGATTAACATCTATCAATGATGAAGAAATGGATCGCTTCGGTCGGCAAAGCCGCTCCAGCGAACCTTCTGCCTGGCATCCAACAAGACCCCCGTGGGGAGAAAAGAGATAAATAAGCATCATTGTGCCCCAGCATCCTGGCGCCGAGGCACAACGATGCGAACTTTCAAGCCTTGATTCGGGATGGTGCCTGGTTATCGCATGCGGAAGGCCATGACGATAGCCGCGATCCCGCCGAAGATGCCCAAAAGGCCGAAGATAAAGGGTGTCGCCAGCGCGGCAAAGAAGGCGTTGGATAGCAGAAGGATGCCGAACAGGATGCTCAGCACGCCCAAAATCCCGACGCCCCATCCTGCACCCTGGAAAGCCTGGATGATGCCGATCACACCGATGATCACGCCGAAGAAACCGAACAACCAGACCAGCGTGGTGGGGACCAGCACGGTGGCCCACAGCGGGTACTGGATGATCGCCAGGCCGGCCAGGATGCCGATGATGCCGGAGAACAGCTTCCAGCCCCAGGCGGTTCTATCGATGAAGATACGGACGATGTCGATGATCCCCGTGATAAACCAGTAGATACCCAGGAACTGGATGATCACTACCATCGTCGAGGCCGGGGATATGAGCAGTAGAATCCCCAGTATGATCGCCGCGATTCCCTCGATCAACACCACCCACCAGGGCACGACCGGCGTCTCAGCGGTTGGGTAAGTAGAGGTTGCCATTTGATTTCTCCTTTTCCTTAAAAAGTTTTTATGATGGAAATCTAGGACCCAGATTATTCCGGGATAGTATATAGTATAGCAACTTCCGGTTTTTTTGCAAGACATTTTCAGTTGCATTGTTCTGCAGCAGACGAATCACATTTTCCCCCATGCCTAAAGACGCTCCCCTCCACATCACTTATTGCGGGCATGCCACCTTGCTGATCGAAATAGACGGAGTCCGCCTGCTAACCGACCCGCTGCTCCGCTCGCACCTGCTCCACCTGAAGCGGATCAAACCGGTGCCTGAACCGTCTCATTTTCAATCGCTTGATGCCATCCTGATCTCCCACCAGCACCGGGACCACCTCGATCTCCCTTCATTAGCGATGTTCGGTAAAGGCATGCGCCTGATCATTCCGGGCGGTATGGGTGATTTGCTTCGGAAGCACGGATTCACGAACATAGAAGAATTGGTGCCAGGAGAGACTCGCCTCGTCCACGGGGTTCACATCCTCTCGACCCAGGCCAGGCACGCAGGCTCCCGCCTCCCTTTCGGCCCGCAGATCGAATGCCTGGGTTTTTTGATCCAGGGATCGGCGATCGTCTACTTTGCCGGGGACACGGACCTGTTCCCTGAGATGGCTCACCTGGCAGGGGGGATTGACGTCGCTCTGCTCCCGGTGTGGGGCTGGGGCCCGACGCTTGGCCCTGGACATATGGACCCGCTCCGGGCGGCCCGGTCTCTACAGCTGCTCCAGCCTCGCCTGGCAATCCCAATTCATTGGGGGACTTTTTACCCGATTGGTTTCAACCTGCTCAAGCCGGGATTTCTTAAGGATCCCCCCCATGCTTTTCAACGGCATTCCGCCAGGTTAGCCCCGGATGTCAGAGTCCAAATTATCCAGCCAGGTGGGTCTTTTTCGTTTACCAGGAAATAAAGCCGGCTGTTTGGTCCTCCAGACATCTTTTTTGGCCGCACGCTGATATCCTCCCCGGGTTTCTTGAGTCCACTTCCCCAGGTTGCATTTTGAACAGGATCAATTAAACTTGTGGGGTGAGTTGGCGCCGATGAAAAGGTTTTTCGACCCGCGCAGCCTGCCGTCCCGGATGATCTTGAGCACGATCTTCGTGGTAGTCATCACCGCCCTGACCGTGGGACTTCCGGCGATCTGGGTGGTACGCGGCCAGCTCATGCTGCAGGCCTGGGAGCAGCTGCAGCGCGCCCAAACCACCGTTCAGGCGCTTTATGAAGCCCGGCAGATCGAACTCTCCAACCTGGCCACGTTAATCGCCCAGCGCCCCACCCTGCAAGATCTGCTGATCCAGGAGAACCGGGCTGCGCTGCAAGAGTATCTGAGCACACTGCGCGTCGGCGCGGCGGTCGATCACCTCCTGCTCTGCGATCCCGACCGGCGGCCGATCGGATCTTCGGGCAGCGCTCTTCCCGCGGACCTTTGCCGGGGAGAGACGATCCCCGCATTGTACCGGCTGCCCGGCGGGAATTTCCCTGGGTTGCTTCTGACCGCAACCCACCCCTTAATAGTGGATGGAAGGAGGCTCGGCCTGGTCGTGATAGCAAACGACATCGACCAGGAGTTTATCGACGAAATGCGGCTGGAGACCGGGATTGAACAGACCCTCCTGATGGACGGGCTGGCGGTCGCCAGCAGTTTCTCCGCAGATCCCGGTCAGCTGGCTTCACTTGTGCGCGAAGACCTGGAACCTTTCGCCTTTGGAGAGACCCCGCTGCGCTCCTTTCAACTGGATGGGCAGCCATACTATGCCATCCGCTTCCCCCTCAGCCAACCCGGCCTGGAAGTGGAGCTGGCGGAGGGCGCCGGTGGTATCGCCGCAGCCCAGGGGAGCCTGGTCCAGTCCTTGGTGGTTGGGATGCTGGTCTCTGCGCTTCTGGGCATCCTACTGGGCGTGCTGCTCTCCCGCCAGATTAGCCAGCCGCTGGTGCAGTTGGCCAGGGCTGCCTCAGGTTTCAGCCAGGGTGATTTAAGTACTCCGGTCGCGGTCGAAACCGAGCTGCGTGAGGAAACCCTGGTCGCCCAGGCGCTGGAGAACGCCCGGGTCAACCTGCGGGATACATTGACCGATTTACAGCGAGAGAAAGCCTGGATCGACCAGCTGCTCGAAGCCATCGTCGAAGGCATCATGACACTCGACAGCCAGAAACGCATCACCTTCTTCAGCCATGGAGCGGAGCGCATCACCGGCTGGGGCCGGGAGGAAGTGTTGCAGCGATCCTGTGATGAAGTCTTTCGCGTTGCGGGGAGCGAGACGCCCTTCAGCCAGTTCCTCCCCGCGCCAGGCATGAAATCCAAACTGGCGGTCGAGCTGGCCGATGGGCATTGGGCTTCGCTGAGCTTCTCCGGGGCGCGCCTGTCCCCTTCCGAGGCGGGGGAAGCCGCCATCGCCCTGGTTTTCCGCGACGTCAGCTCCGAGGAGATCGTTCATAACATGCTTGGCCAGTTCACAGCTAATATCGCCCACGAGTTCCGCACCCCGCTTTCGGCGGTCGCCGCCTCAGCAGAGATGCTCAAGGACCAGGCTCCGGTCCTGACCATCGGCGAACTGCAGGAATTAACCCATTCCATCCACCTGGGCATCCTCAGCCTGCAGACCCTGGTCGATAATCTGCTGGAAGGGGCCAGCATCGAGGCCGGTCATTTCCGCATCTCTCCCCGCTCCTGCTCGCTGGAGACGATCATCGGAGAAGCGGTGACGACGATGCAGCCCTTGCTCGACAAATACGAGCAAAACCTGGTCGTTTCCCTTCCCGAGTCGATCCCCCCAGTGTTCGCCGACCCGCGGCGGACGCTCCAGGTGCTGGTCAATTTACTCTCCAATGCCAGCAAGTACGGTCCGGCGGAGGCCGAGATCGCCCTGTGCGCCGGGGTGAGCGCAGATCGGGTGCGGGTGGAGGTATCCGACCGGGGAGCGGGCATCCCTCCCGAGCAGCGGCGCGACCTGTTCCGCCGTTTCGTTTATCCGCAGGCCGCTCCCGAGCACGGCAAAGTCGGGATTGGCCTGGGCTTATCCGTCGTCAAGGCAGTCGTCGAGGCGCACGGCGGGCAGACCGGAGTCGAGGATCGGCCTGGCGGCGGTTCCACATTCTGGTTTACATTGCCGATCGCAGGGAGCACATGAAGGTCTTGATTGTCGACGACGACCGGGTACTGGCGGACGTGGTGGCCTTTGCCATGCGCCGGGAGGGCTTTGAGGTGATCCAGGCCTATGACGGGGCCAGCGCCCTGCAGCGCTGGGCAGACGATCAGCCCGACCTGATCATCCTGGACGTCAACCTGCCGAAGATGGATGGTTTCACCGTCGCCCAGCGCATTCGCAGAGAATCGGATACGCCGATCATCTTGCTCACCGTGCGCGGCGAAGAGCAGGATATCGTCCACGGCCTGGAGTTGGGTGCGGATGATTACATCACCAAACCTTTCAGCCCGCGCCAGCTGGTGGCGCGCGCCCACGCAGTTCTGCGCAGAGCGGGTCATCCCGCCAGCCCCGCGCCGCGCCAGGTGGGGAGCTTGTCGCTGGACGCCAGCCGGCGGGAGGCCTCCCTCGTCCAGGGCGAACCAATCCCACTCACCACGCTGGAAGGGCGCCTGCTCGACTACCTGATGATCAACGCCGGGCAAGTCCTGACGATCGACGCCATCATCGATCATGTCTGGGGCCCGCAGGGGGGCGATCGGGATATGCTCCGCCAGCTCGTCCGCCGGCTGCGCGGAAAAATCGAACCAAACCCCGCCCAGCCAACCTTCATTCGGACCGTCTCCGGTCTTGGCTACGGGCTTTTTCTTGATGAGTAAGGCGCCCGCCTGAGCCTGGCGTGCGCTAACCTGACCGAAACTCCCTCTTGCAAGGGAGTTTTTGAATTTGTCTTTTGATTTGAAACAGGGGGATTACAGCGGCTTCACCGCGGAAGACGATCACCATTAACCTTTTTAAGATAGCCGATCGTTTTATCACAGCATTGTCACATTTTGATCACGGCTTTTATCATTCCGATCGGCTACATTAGGAGAAGTGGAGGCCACAGCCATGAAAGTCTTAATCGTTGACGACGACCGGGTGCTGGCGGATGTCGTAGCCTTCGCCCTGCGCCGGGAGGATTTTCAGGTCGTTCAGGCTTACGATGGCCTGGCTGCCCTCCAACGCTGGGCGGAAGACAGGCCCGACCTGATCATCCTGGACATCAACCTGCCCGGAATCGATGGTTTTAGCGTTTGCCAGCGCATTCGCCGGGAGGCGAACACCCCAATCATCCTATTGAGCGTAAGGAATAACGATGAAGACATCTTGCGCGGCCTCGAGATGGGCGCCGATGTGTACCTGACGAAGCCCTTCAGCCCGCGGCTGCTCGTCGCCCGCTCCCAGGCTCTACTCCGGCGGACCTGTCCCATGCAGGCCAGGACAAGCAGCCCGGATCAGCGGCTGGTCCCTTCCACCCAGTCCAGGAAAGGGCTATTAGGCGGGCGCTATCCGGAGAACCTGACCCCCTTGGAAAAGCGCCTGCTCGAGAGCCTGCGCTTTGAGAGCGGGAAAGCCATCTCTTGCGACGACCTGATCGAGCAGATTTGGGGCCTGCACGGCGGCGACCGGGACATGCTCCGCCAGCTCGTCCGCCGGCTACGTAGCAAGATCGAACCGGACCCTGCTCACCCCCGCTTCCTGTTGACCATACCCGGCACAGGTTACTGCTTGAAAGAATCCCGCCCTGCGATTTAGGAGGCTGGTATCACGCGATTGTACATTTTGTCACAGGTTTGTCATCTATATATCACAGATTTTGTCATCTGAATCGGCTACAAACAGGATAGGAGCGGTGCCTCCCATCCGGAGAGGATATATTATTCAGCTCAGGACGAAATAAACCTACCCACAAACCGAGGACAGGAGGACCAAATTTCCTGGACCAACCAATTTTTTTGTTCGCCTGCACAACCTCTTGCATCGAAGGAGTAGACCGTGAGTCTAAAAATCATTCAAAAATCAGAGATCCTCGATTTTATCCACCGGCTTCTACCGGATTACCGGGTTGTCGGGCCGGTTGAATCCAACGGTGGATATGCCTTCGAGGAAATTTCCGACCCGGCCGATTTACGGCTGAACTACACCACTACTATCCTGCCGCCGAAGAAATTCCTGCTGCCTCCCCAGGAATTGCTCTTCAAGTTCGATAATACGAATGGCGGTCACCTGCAACCCGGACCGGAACGCGAGCCGACCGTCATCTTCGGCGTGCATACCTGTGACTTGCACGCCATCCAGTTGCTCGATGCGGTCTTCACAAACGGTTTCGCCGACCCCAATTATTTACGCCAGCGCCAGCAGACCGTGCTGATCAGCGTCGAATGCCTGACACCCTGCGACGAGAATTCATTCTGCAAGAGCATGGGCACGCTGTCTGCCGATGAAGGTTATGACCTGCACCTGACCGACTTGGGCGATGCCTACGCGGTCGACATCGGCTCGCAGAAAGGGGAGGACTTGCTGTTGGACTATGCTGCTTCCAAAGACGCCGCCCCGGAAGAAGTGCAGCGCCTCAACGCCGTGCTCTCCGAGAAATGGCCGAAATTCCCCTACCGGCTGGATTTTGATGTCAGCGACCTGCCGTCCCTGCTCAGCCTGAGCATGAAAAGTCCGTTATGGGCCGAACTCGGCGAGCGCTGCCTGGCCTGCGCCGCCTGCACGAACGTCTGCCCGACCTGCTTCTGCTTCGACATTAAAGACGAGGTGGAGATGGACTTGAAGCACGGCCAGCGGGTGCGCATCTGGGATTCCTGCCAGCTGGACGAGTTCGCCACCGTGGCGGGTGGGCATAATTTCCGCAAGAACAAGGCGCTGCGCCAGCGCCACCGCTTCCTGCGTAAGGGCAAATACATCCTGGACGCCCACCAGCAGCTCGGCTGCGTCGGCTGTGGTCGCTGCGCGCGGGCCTGCCTGGTGGACATCACCCCGGTCGGCGTCTTCAACGAACTCTACCGGCAGACTCAAGTCGAGGGCAAGCTATGATCACAGTTCCAAACCTTACCCCTGTGGCTGAACCGCTGCACGTCGGCGAGCAGATCTTCCAGCCCGAGTTTGGCAGGATCCGCACCGTCGAGCAGGTCGGACCTTTAGAGAAGCTCTTTACCATCGAACTACCCGGCGGAAAGTCGCTCGATCACCGCCCTGGCCAGTTCCTGGAAGTCTCGATCCTGGGCGTGGGTGAAGCGCCGATCAGCATCAGTAGCTCGCCCAGCCGCAGCAACGGTGTTTTCGAGATGTGCGTACGCAAGGTCGGCGACGTTACCAGCGCCATCCACCGCCTTCAGTCAGGCGATAAGATCGGTCTGCGCGGGCCTTTCGGCCACGGCTTCCCGATCGAGAAGTTTCGTGGCAAGGACATGCTCTTCGCTCCAGGAGGTCTGGGCCTGGCCCCGCTGCGTTCCCTGATCAACCAGGTACTCGACGAACGCGCCTTATTCGGCCGGGTGATCCTTCTGTATGGCGCCAAAACCCCACCCGAGCTGCTTTTCAAGGACGAGCTGCGCGAGTGGGCCGAGCGCAGCGACATCGAGCTGCACCTCAGCGTCGACCGGGGCGACGAGACCTGGACCGGGAACGTCGGCGTGATCACCACCCTGTTCAAGTTCATCACCGTCAACCCGCGCAACACCGTGGCGGTGACGGTTGGCCCGCCTGCCATGTACCGCTTCGTCTTGATGGAGTTCATGGGCATGGGCATCCCGGAAGGCAATATCTATCTGGACCTCGAACGGCGCATGAAATGTGGGGTAGGGCGCTGCGGACACTGCCAGATCAACAATATCTACGCGTGCCAATCGGGCCCGGTATTTTCGTATAAGGATATCAAAGGCCTGGAGGAGGCGCTATGAGCCAGAACGGCAAGCCGAAAGTGGCTTTCTTCGACTTCACCAGCTGCGAGGGCTGCCAGTTGACCGTGGTGGACTCGCTGCAAGACCATCCCGAACTGCTCAACGCAGTTGAGATCGTCCAATTCCGCGAGGCGATGTCGGAGAAAGGCGAAGATTATTTGGTGGCTTTCATCGAAGGATCTTGCACCCGCGCCAGCGATGAGGCCCGGCTGAAAAAGATCCGCCAGCAGGCAGCCGTCGTGGTTGCGTTGGGCGCCTGCGCCCACCTGGGCGGAGTCAACACCCTGAAGTACCTGCACCCCCTGGACGAAGTCCGCCAGTACGTCTACGGCGATAAGGCCGGCTGGTACGATACCTACGATGCGCGCCCAATCGAAGCGGTCATCCCGGTGGATTACTTCATCCCTGGCTGCCCGATCGACCGGGACGAATTTCTGGCTACTGTTAAGGCGCTCCTGTTGGGTAAGAAGCCCCCCATCCCCGATTACCCGGTATGCGTGGAGTGCAAGCTGAAGGAGAACACCTGCCTGTTTACATTAGGGAAGGTCTGCATGGGTCCAGTGACCCGGGCTGGCTGCAAGGCCATCTGCCCGAGCTATGGTCAGTCCTGCGAAGCCTGCCGCGGGTTCATCCCCGACCCAAACGATAGCTCCATGCGGGAGGTGCTCGCCAAACACGGGTTGACTCCGGACGAGATCACCACCATGTACACCATGTTTACCACATACCAGGTGCGCGAAAAACTAATGCAGAGGGCAAGCACCCATGAGTAAAAGAATCGATGTTCATCACGTTACCCGGGTCGAGGGTCACGGCAACATTGTCGTGGAAGTCGCCGGCGGACAGCTAAAGGAGTGCCGCTTCGATGTCGTCGAGACGCCGCGCTTCTTCGAAGCCATGCTGATCGGCCGGCCTTACCTGGAAGCCTCCCATATCACCAGCCGCATCTGCGGCATTTGCGCCACCGGGCACGCCACCGCCTCCCTGCGGGCTTCCGAGAAAGCCCTCGGGGTCGAGCTGAGCGAGCAGTCACAACAGTTGCGCAAACTAACCTTCCACGGCGAGCAGCTCGATAGCCACGTCCTGCATATCTACATGCTGGTCGCGCCGGACTTCCTGGGGGTGGGCAGCGTAATCCCCCTGGCGAGCAGCCATCCGGAGGTCGTGCTGCGCGCCCTGCGCATGAAGAAACTGGCCGGCGATATCTGCGCGGTCGTGGCCGGGCGGCATACCCACCCGATCGCCATGACCGTCGGCGGCTTCACCCACTTCCCCAAGGTCTCCGAGCTGCAAGACCTGCGCCGCAGGCTGATCGAGGGGCGCGCGGATGTGGACGCCACCGTCGATCTGTTCGCCTCCCTGCCCTGGCCCAGCTTCGATCGGGATACCGAGTACGTCTCGCTGACCAAGCCGGACGAGTACGCCTTCATCGACGGCGAGATCATCACCAGCGATGGAGCGCGCCTGCCAGCCGAGAACTACCAGCAAGTCACCAACGAGCATCTGGTCCAGCACTCTACCGCCAAACATACCCGGCACCTGCGTAACTCCTATATGGTCGGAGCGCTGGCGCGCTTCAACAACAATTACGAACAGTTGCACCCCCGGGCAAAAGAAGCCGCGCAGAAGTTGGGGATGAAACCCAAAGTCACCAACACGTTCCTGAACTCTGCGGCGCAGGTGGTGGAGATCGTGCACTGCTCCGAGGATGCCATCCAGATCATCGACCAGCTGCTGGCCAAAGGAGTACACCCTGAGGCTCCTGCGCCAGTCCGCCAGACGGGCGGGGAAGGCGTCGGCGTGTGCGAGGTGCCGCGCGGCATGCTCGTCCACCACTACTGGATCGGCGAGGACGGTAAGATGACCGGCGCCAACTGCATCATCCCAACCAACCAGAACCTGGCGAACCTAGAACAGGACATGCAAGCCTTGGTCCCGCAGATCCTGGATAAGCCGGTCGAACAGATGCAGCTAGACCTGGAGATGCTTGTCCGGGCTTACGACCCCTGCATCTCCTGCTCGGTCCACGTCCTGAAGGTGGAAACGAAGTGAAGCCTGATCCCGGCCACGAGGTCACGACCTGCCCGCCCGTGCAAAACGGCACGCTCGTGCTCGGCATCGGCAACCCGGTCATGGGGGATGACGGGATCGGCCCCCGGGCGGTCGAGCTGCTCGCAGATCGCGACCTCCCACCCGGAGTCCGGGTGGAAGAGGCCGGCGTGCCGGGATGGGGATTGCCGAACTGGCTCGCCGGCTGGTCGCGCGTGATCCTGATCGACGCGGTCCACATGGGAGAACAGCCCGGTACCTGGCGGCGCTTCAGCCCGGAGCAAGTCCGGCTGATCGCCTCCGGTCAGGCTGTCTCCCTGCACGAGCCCGGACTGGCTAACGGACTCGAACTTGCCCAGGCCCTCGACTTGCTCCCCGAGGAGATCGTCATCTACGGTGTTGAGCCTGCCGGAAATCTTCCGGGTCAGGGACTCAGCCCGGCCGTCCATTCAGCCTTTCCGGGGCTGGTGGACACCATCTGCGCGGAGATTTGGAATGGAAACACACAGCGATAACCACAAACATATCCTGATCATAGACGATGACCCGGATCAGCGTCTGACCATCCGCCTGCCGCTCGAATCGGCTGGCTACTATGTCACCGAAGCGACGAATCCGGCCGAGGCGTTGAAGGTCATTAAAGTGGTCAAGCCAGATCTGATCGTACTGGACGTCATGATGGATACTACCACGGCTGGTTTCCAGGTAGCGCTGGAACTCCACAGCCCGGATCCCCAATCCGAGTATAAGGAGTTCAGACAGACGCCCATCATCATGCTGACCGCCATCCACAGCACCACACCCCTGCGCTTTTCTCCGGACAGCGATTACCTGCCGGTACAGACCTTCCTGGAGAAACCGGTCGACTCGGAAGTGCTGCTGGCAAAGGTGCGCGAGTACCTGGGACAGAATTAGAGGCATTTCATGCAGGCTCCCACCATCCCGGGTAACGTGGACAGTGCCGGGGCTCCGCCCGAAAGACCGGGACGGTCTCTGGTCGAAGCCGAGCTGGCTTCCAGCGTGGCCTGGTTGATCCGGCTGCGTTGGGCGGCTGGGGTGAGCGTGATCGTCGCCACCTGGCTCGTCGAGGCCGTCTTCCGCCTGGACGCTGCTGCACGACCCCTTTACGCTATTGGGGGAGCCATCCTGGTTTACAACCTGGCCTTCTATTTGTTGGAACGCCGGCTCGCCGGGACAAAATCCCCGGCTGCAGACTACCAGCGCCTGGCGATGTGGCAGGTAGGTCTCGACTGGCTGGCGATGATCCTCCTAATCCACTTCACCGGTGGGATCGAAAGCCCGGTGATCCTGTTCTTCATCTTTCACATCGTTATCGCCTCGATCTTTTTTTCGCCGCGGGCCGCTCTGGCTTTCGCCGTGTTGGCGATCGCCCTGGTCTCCGGGATCGCCTTGCTGGAGTACATTGGCCTGCTTCCACACGAACCGATCGAAGGCTATCTCGAGATTCCGCTCTACCGGAACGGATTGTACCTGGCGGCGGTGCTGTTCTTCTTCGCCAGCACCGGCCTGATCTCCGCCTACCTGGGCTCCTCCATCCAGGAGCGCCTGCGCAAGCGCGAGGCGGAGATCGTCAGCTTGACCGAAAGCCTGCAGCAGGCGACCACCCGCCTGCAGGCGCTCAACGACAGTGCCCGCATCGTCGGCTCGACCCTGGATGTCCCCCAGGTGCTCAATCGGCTGGTGAGAACCTCAGCCGAGGCGATGGGCGTGCGCGCCTGTTCGATCCGCCTGCTGGATACAAGCGGCCACCGCTTAGAACCGGTGGCCGTTTACGGTTTAAGCCAGGCTTATCTGGAGAAAGGACCGGTCGATCCGGTCAGCAATCCCCTGGCGCGCGAGGTCTTATCTGGCAAAACCGTCAACGTCGCCGACGCTGCGGCCAGCCCTCTGCTCCAGTATCCGGGTGAGGCCAGTCAGGAAGGTATCCGCTCGATGCTCTCCGCACCGCTGATTGGTAAGGACGGAGCCTTTGGCATCCTGCGCGCTTATGCGATCGAACCAGATCGCTTTACCCCGGAGGATGAAGCCTTCCTGGCAGCGATCGCCGCCCAGGGGAGCATCGCCATAGAAA
This sequence comes from Anaerolineales bacterium, assembly GCA_035291645.1. Taxonomy (GTDB): domain Bacteria; phylum Chloroflexota; class Anaerolineae; order Anaerolineales; family UBA4823; genus DATDRQ01. The sequence continues at coordinate 4,307 of DATDRQ010000365.1, read as the reverse complement.
ATGCCATGGCTTACCAGGCCATCGAACAGCTGGATGCGACCAAGAGCCAGTTTATCCGCATGGTCACCCACGAGCTGCGCTCCCCGGTCAGCGTTACCAAGAGCCTGCTGAAGACTCTGACGAATGGTTATGTCGGAAAAGTGACCGATGCCCAGCAGGATATTCTGAACCGGGCAAACCGCCGCATCGACTTCCTTCAGAAGCTGGTCGACGATCTGCTCGACCTGGCCACGGGCAAAGTAGAAGGCAAGCTGAAGGATGTCCGCGAACCAGTCGACCTGGCCGCCATCCTCAACCGGGTGGCGGACCGCTTCGAGGTCTCCGCCAGGGAGCACGGGCTACAGCTGGATTACAAATCAGCGCAGGAGGGAGCGTTCATTATCCTGGCGACAGAAGAAGGATTGGACCGTGTTTTCGACAACTTGATCTCCAACGCGGTCAAATACACCCGCCCAGGCGGTTCCATTTGGGTCGCTGTCCAGCGTGAGGACAACGAGGCCTGGGTCACGGTCAAGGACACCGGTATTGGCATCCCTCAGGAAGCCATGCAGCACATGTTTGAGGAATTCTACCGGGCGCCGAACGCCAAAGAACTCGAATTCGAGGGCACCGGTCTGGGATTAACCATCGTTAAAGATCTAATCACGCGCTTCGGCGGGCGGATCGCCATCGAGAGCGAGCAGGACGCCGGCACGACAGTGACACTGACGCTGCCGCTCATCGCAACCGATACACGACCTATCCCTCCGGCTGAGCAGGCCGCCTGATTTACCAGAGGGCAGGACGCCCGCACAGGAGTTAGAAGATTGAAAAACCTGACTTATGAGATCAACCGCAGGTCCGGCGAGCAGATCGAATTATGTTACCACTGTCACAAATGTACCGCCGGCTGCCCGGTCGTGCAGGAGATGACCTACGGCCCGGACCGGTTGCTGCGCATGGCGGCCCTGGACCAGGCCGACGAAGTGCTGGGCAGCCAGGATATCTGGCTGTGCGCGGGCTGCTATGCCTGCGCCACCTACTGCCCGAACGAGATCGACATCGCCGCGGTGATGGACGCCCTGCGACAGACCGCCCTGGAACGCGGCGTTGCCGCGGGTGTGCCGGATGCGCTGCTCTTCCACCGGCTGTTCCTGGGCGTGGTGGAGCGGCTGGGGCGCTCCCACGAGGCCGCCCTGCTCGGCCTGTTCAAAGTCCTCTCCCACACACCGTTGATGGGTGACGTCGGCTCGGGTGTGCAGCTGTTCCTGCGTGGCAAAGTCCCGGTCCTTCCGGAACGATCCAATGCAGGGCGGGAAGTACGCCACATGATCAGCGGGAGAGACTAGGTGAACAACGGAACCTATTCCTATTATCCAGGCTGCAGCCTGCACTCGACCGGGCTCGAGTATGGCCTTTCCACGCAGGCGGTCTTCCAGCATCTCGGCTTGAGGCTGGTCGAGGTGCCCGAATGGAACTGCTGTGGCGCTTCCTCAGCCCATGCGCTCGATCGCCAGCTGGCAGCCGCCCTGCCGGCGCGCAACCTGGCGATCGCCCAGTCAGCGGGCTACGACCTGATCGCCCCCTGCGCGGCCTGCTTCAACCGCATCAAAGGCGCCGATTACCTGATGCGCACCAATCCGGAAGCCCGGGCCGAACTGGAAGACCTGATCGGCTTCCAGTTCAGCGGCGAGATCGCCGTGCGCCCGCTGCTGGCTGTGCTGCGTGAAGATTATGGGACGCAGCGACTGGCAGACCAGGTGCGGAAACCGCTGGAGGGATTGAAAGTGGTCCCGTATTACGGCTGCCTGCTGGTGCGCCCGCCGCACATCACCCAGTTCGATGACCCGGAAAATCCGCGCGTGATGGGAGAACTGCTTGAAGCTGCCGGGGCGCAGGTGCTGCCCTGGTCCTACGCTACCGAGTGCTGCGGCGGCAGCCTGTCGCTCAGCCGTTCCGGCCTGGTGAAAGACCTGGTTGGAAAGCTGGCCTGGCATGCTCGTGAGGCCGGCGCCGAGGCGATCGTCACCGCCTGCCCGCTCTGCCAGGTTAACCTGGAGATGCGCCAGGCCGAAAGAGATAAGTTGCCCATCTTTTATTTCACAGAACTGATCGGGCTGGCCCTCGGCATCCCTGAGGCGGCCAAATGGTGGAAGAAACACCTGATCGATCCCCGCCCGCTGCTCAGCAGCCTGGGACTTGCCGGATAGGGAGAGCATATGACCGACCTGGTTACAGGGAATAACAACGGAAAGACCCCGGTCGGGGCGGCGCTGGTGGTCGGCGCCGGCATTGCCGGGATGCAAGCCGCCCTCGACCTGGCGGAAGCCGGCATTAAAGTCTACCTGCTCGATCGCGCCCCGGCGGTGGGTGGAACGATGTCCATGCTGGACAAGACCTTCCCGACCAACGACTGCGCCATGTGTATCATGTCCCCCAAGCTGGTCGAAGTCGGGCGGCACCTGAACATCGAACTGATCAACTGCGCCGAGGTCGAAGCGATCCGCGGGGAACCGGGTGACTTCACCGTAACCGTGCGCAAGCACCCGCGCTACGTCGACCTGGCGAAGTGCACCGGCTGCGGAGACTGCGCCGCGGCCTGCCCGATCGGCCTGCCGGACGCCTTCAATGGCGGCCTATCCAGCCGCAAGGCGATCTATAAGTTGTACCCGCAGGCCATTCCCAACGCCTTTGCCATCCAGAAGCAAGGAGTGGCTCCCTGCAAGGACGCCTGCCCGATCCACCAGCGCGCCCAGGGCTATATCGCCCTGGTCGCCGAGGGCCGCTACGCCGACGCCTATCGCACCGTCCTGGAAGACAACCCCTTTCCCTCGATCTGCGGGCGGGTGTGCAACCACCGCTGCGAGGAGGCCTGCAACCGGGATCAGATCGATGCACCCGTGAACATCATGGGGCTCAAGCGCTTCATCGCCGATTGGGCCTGGGATCATTTAGAAGAAATTCCTGCCTGGGATTCCCCCACATCCAATCCAGATGACGCTTCTACAGCGCCATTGAACGGGAAGCGGGTGGCGGTGATCGGTTCCGGGCCAGCCGGTCTGACCTGCGCCCAGGACCTGGCCCGCCTGGGCTGCGTGGTCACGGTCTTCGAGGCGTTGCCCGTCGCCGGCGGCATGCTGCGCGTCGGCGTGCCCGATTTCCGCCTGCCCCCCCAGGTGGTCCAGCGCGAGATCGACCAGATCCTGTCCCAGGGCATCGACCTGCGCCTGAACAACCGGATAGAGAACGTTGAAGCCTTATTGGACGAGTTCGACGCCGTGTTCGCCGCCATCGGCGCCCATGCAGGCGTGAAGCTGCCCATCCCGGGGGTCGACCTGCCCGAAGTGCTTCTGGCGACTGACTTCTTGCGGGAAGCTGGGCTGCGGACAGCCGGACTACAACCCGAGAACGGTGGATCGCAGAATGAGAATGATCTCTTGCAATCCATCCGTGGCAAGCGGGTGTTGGTGCTGGGCGGCGGGAATGTCGCCGTGGATACCGCCACCACCGCCGTCCGCCTGGGCGCCGCCTGGGTCGGCATGACCTGCCTGGAAGGGCGGGGCCAGATGCCTGCCCACGATTGGGAGGTGCGCGACGCCGAAGAAGAAGGCATCCAGGTCTTCCCCGCCCGTACCTTCAAAGAGGTCACCCAATCCGAGGGGCGGGTGACCGGCGTGCGCACGGTGCAGATCAACTTCCGCGGCTTTATCGACGGGCGGCCGGATTTCGATGAACTCCCCGACACGGAAGAAGTCCTGGCGGCTGACCTGGTGATCTTCGCCATCGGGCAGCGCCCCGCCTCGGAGTGCCTGACGCAGGCTTCGCGCCAGCGCGGCGGGCGGGTGATCGTGGACCCGCAAAGCCTGGCGACTGATGTCCCCGGTCTTTACGCCGGCGGCGACGCCGTGACCGGCACAGCCTTCATCGTTGACGCTATCGCCGCCGGGCACACCGCCGCCCAATCGATCGGCGCCTATCTGCAGGGCCTCCCCTACCAGGCTCCCCAGCCGGGAGTCCCTGTTGCTAAACTAGATGCCAGCCAGGCTGCCCTGCGCCTCGCCGCCGTCCAACCAGCGAACCTCCGGCTGCGAGTCGAGTTCGCCAGGCGACCCGCGGCCGAGCGCGTCGCCGACTTCGCCGAGGTGTACACCGGCTTCGACGAGAAGCAGGCCCGGGCCGAAGCCGAACGCTGCCTGCGCTGCGGGGTGTGCTCCGAGTGCAACCAGTGCGTCTACGCCTGCCGGGCCGGGGCCATCGACCACGCCGAGACCGAGAAGTTCGTCGATCTTCAGGTCGGGGCAGTCCTGCTGACCCCGGGCGTGGAGATC
>DATDRQ010000364.1:0-7795 GCA_035291645.1 Anaerolineales bacterium | reverse complement strand
AAAACACCCCACTTCCCCCGTTTTATTGAGATGATACTTTTTCACCGCCTAATTGGGCGGGAATATTAAACTCTAGAAAGCGGGTAATTTCCTTAATATGTAAGTATCACCCGCTAAAGTGATTATACGTTGCGGCGGTAGAAAAGTCAAAGATATTAAGATTAAGATTGAATGAATCACTCGGCTGAGAACTCTCTGGCCTGGTTGCCCAGTGTTTCCAGGGTTTCAACCAGGCGTTCCGGCCAGCTATCATCCGCATTGAAAGGCATCCATAGCGCGGTTTTCCCGATCCGGACGCGCGGGTCGAGGGCCGGGAGGCTGGATGGAGGGGAGCCGCTGCGGAAACGCATCACGATTTGCTCGCCCTCGGCGCCGAGGGAGGCCAGACCGGCAGCTTCGGCATACAGTTTGATCTTCAATTGGAACAGCAGGTTGCGGACGGGTTCTGGAGGCTCTCCGAACCGGTCGAGGAACTCTTCCAGCAGAGCATCGACTTCTGCAATGGTGCGCAGGTCTGCGATTCGCCGGTACAGGCGCAGGCGCATGTTCTTGTCCGGTACGTAGCTGGAGGGCAGGCTGATTGGCAGGGGTAGGTCGACCGTGACTAAAGGCCTGTGGACGATCATCGCCGCCGCCAATTTCTCAGAAGGAAGACCACCTTCGCCATGCTGGCGGGAAACGGCCTCGGTCAGCAAGCGGGTATAAAGATGAAAGCCCACGGCAGCGATGTGGCCGTGCTGGCGGGTTCCGAGGATATCGCCCGTTCCACGGATTTCGAGATCGCGCATGGCGATAGAAAACCCGGCCCCGAGCTGCGTATTTTCGGCGATTGTTTCCAGGCGCTGGCGGCCCTCAAAAGAAGGGTGCTTCTGGCGGTGTTTGAAGAAATAAGCGTAGGCGCGCTGGGCGCCCCGCCCGACCCGGCCGCGCAGCTGGTACAGCTGGGAGAGGCCGAAGGTATCCGCCCGGTCGACGATCAAGGTGTTGGCGTTGGGGATATCCAGGCCGGATTCGATGATGGAAGTGCTCAGCAGGACGTCGATCTCGCCGGCGGAGAACTGCTCCATGCGCCTGGAAAGCTGGTCTTCATCCAACTGGCCGTGAGCGACGGCGATGCGAGCTTCGGGGATGAGCTGCTCGAGATGCCTGCGCATAGCCGATATCGTCTGGACCCTGTTGTGGACGAAGAAGACCTGTCCCCCGCGCTCCAGCTCGCGCAGGATCGCCTGGCGCACCAACCGCTTTGAGTAAGGTCCGACGTGGGTCACGATCGGCAGGCGCTCCTCAGGCGGCGTATTGATCGTGGAGATATCTCGCACGCCGGTCAAGGCCATGTAGAGCGTGCGCGGGATCGGCGTGGCGGTCAAAGTTAACACGTCCACCTCGGTCCGCATCCGCTTCAAGAATTCTTTATGGGTAACCCCGAAGCGCTGTTCCTCGTCGATGATCAGAAGCCCTAAGTCCTTGAATGCGACGTCGCTTTGAAGCAGGCGGTGAGTGCCGATAACGATATCGACGCCCCCCAATGCCAGGCGAAGAAGGATCTCGCGCTGCTGCTGAGGCGTCCGGAACCGGGAAAGCATCTCCACCTCGACCGGGAAGGCAGCCAGGCGCTCACGGAACGTATTGAAATGCTGTTGGGCAAGCACCGTCGTTGGCACCAGCACTACGACCTGCCGGCCGTCCATCACGGCCTTGAAGGCCGCTCGCAAGGCCACCTCGGTTTTCCCATAGCCCACGTCGCCGCAGATCAGGCGGTCCATCGGCCGGGGATTTTCCATATCCTGTTTGACTTCGGCGATGACGCGGGCCTGGTCATCGGTCTCCAGGTAGGGGAAGCTGGCCTCCAGCTCCTGCTGCCAGGGCGTGTCCGGGCTGAAGGCATAACCGGTAACCACCTGGCGCTGTGCATACAGATCCAGCAGATCTTCGGCAATTTCTTCGACCGCCTCTTTTACTCGTGATTTTACGTTGCGCCATTCGACACCCCCTAACCGGCTGGGAGATGGCAGGCGGCTGTCGGGGCCGACGTAACGGGTCAGGCGGTCTGCCTGGTAGACCGGGACAAACAATTGGTCGCCCTCGGCATATTCGACGGCCAGGTATTCCCGTTCGACCCCATCGACCGTGCGGTTCACCAGCCCTAAGAACCGCCCGATTCCGTGATCGACGTGAACCACCCAGTCGCCTACCTGGAGGTCGGCATAGGCTGATTCCGGGGCTTCGGCCACGGCCCTGTGGCGCAGGCGCGGCTCGGGCCGCCGCCAACCAAAGATCTCGCCATCGGTCAGCAGGTGTAAGACCGGTCCTGTGGGTGGTGTCAGAATCCAGCCTTCACCCAGGCTCCCCTCGATAAAATCAACGACCCGGCTCTCCGGTTCAGGGACCGGCAGATGCTGCTCAGCCCAGAGCTCGCCCAGCCGGGCGGCCTGGCGGGAGGCGACGATAACCCTGTCCCCGGCCTGCGTGCGCTGCACGAGGTGCTCGAGTAGGGGCTTAAGCCGGCCGCCGAAGCGCGGGCCGGCCGTGAAGCGGGAGGCCAGCTCCGAGCTCTCAGGCGTACCGGAAGGGCCCAGCTCTAAGGCCAGATGGGAGGAGAGCGAATCAAGGATCTCGCTTAAGGTCAGGTAGGGAAGCGGGAAGTCAGATGGCAGAGTCCCATCTTCGATATAATCTGCGCGCAGTTCGACGGCCTGTTCTTCGACTTCCTGGACCGTTTCCTGCAGCTCCTCGAGATTATCTACCAGGACGAGGGCATGGCGCGGCAGGTAATCCAAAAGGCTGGCCGGTGAGGGGTGGAGCAAGGGGATGTGAAAATCCGATAACCTCGCGCCATCTCCGGAGCCGTTGTCTGGAGAAGGGGCTGCCTGGTGCTGCCCGGGAAGGAACTCGCGCGCCGGTGTGAGCAGCAGCAGCTGCTCGGGCTGCAGCGAGCGCTGCGTGGCTGGATCAAAGCGGCGCAGCGTATCGATCTCATCTCCGAAGAACTCGAGCCGTACCGGCTGTGGATTGGCCGGCGCCCAAACGTCGAGGATGCCTCCACGCCGGGCGAATTGGCCGGGAGCGATCACCGTATTAACAGGTTCGTAGGCCAGGGCCACCAGAGTGCGTGCCAGCTCCTCCGGAGAGATGACCTGCCCCGGCTTGAGGATCCGGACCGCTTTAAGGAAATCACGCCTGGGTAAGGTGCGAGTCATGAGCGCCCGGGCTGAGGCGACGATCAGAGGCGGACCATCGGGCTGGGGCGCTTTGGGAATATGGTAAGAAGCCAGGGTGGTGAGAACGAGCAGGCGATCACGCCTGGTGGCCTCCCCCCAGGGCGCATTCTCGTAGAAGAGCGGCGTCGGTTCCGGGAAGTATTGGCGGAGGGCTGCGGGCGCGAGCAGAGCCAGCTCGTCCATGAGACTCAACGCCCGGTCCGTCCGGTCGGTGAGCAGGAGGATCGGTCGCTGCAGTTCGGCATGCAGCGCGGCCAGGACGGGGAGGCGTGCAGCGCGCCGCAATCCCAGGCTGCGAGGTGAAAGATCCTGCCTGTCTAAGGATTCCCCGTCCGTCCCGGATCGCAGAGAAACGACCAGGCTTTGTGCGGATTCAACGATCGGTTGGAGAAGGTTTTCTAACGTCATTTGTCAAGTTCAGGTTGAAACTTACAGTTATTCGATAAGCGGTTCGTCTGTTCCGATCCCCACGCTCACTGGCTGTTCTCCAAGGGTCCGTTATACCGGTTCATGGCTGCCGGCAGCCCTTCCTCGACGAAGACGAGGACGGCATCTACGGCGCGATCCAGGATCTCGGGGAGGAATTCCGCCTGAGCACGGGAGAAATCCTGGAGAACGTAAGCGGCTGCATCCATCCGCCCGGGAGGCGGGTCGATGCCAAGCCGCAGCCGGGGGAAATCCTGCGTGCCGAGGCGCTCTACGACCGAAAGCATCCCCTTCTGGCCGCCAGCGCCTCCCGCGGGGCGCAGCCGCAGGGTGCCAAGGGGGAGGTCAACGTCATCGTAGGCCACCAGCAGGTGTTCGAGGGGGACTTTGTAGAAGCGCAGCAGCCCTGCCACAGCCTGCCCCGACAGGTTCATAAAGGTCTGCGGTTTGGCCAAGATCAAACGTTTTCCCTGGTGCTCACCCTTGGTCACCAGCGCCCTGGATTCCAGGCGAGAGAAAGCCAGGCCGAGCCGGGCAGCCAACCTGTCCACCAGCATGAAACCGATGTTGTGCCGGTTCTCTTTATACTGGCGTCCCGGATTACCGAGCCCCACGATGAGGAAGGGAGCAGCAGGCTCGTCAGCAGAATCCATCGGATCCTTACCTGGACTGGATAAACGAGGCGGGAAGCGAAGAAGCTGGCCAAGGCGCTTCATGGTTCGTTCTCGTCCTTATCCGGAGCCCCTTCTATTTCGGATCACCTGCTGAACCTCCCGGTATATGGCCAGCAGCGTGAAAGCCGTTACAGCTGCTAAAGCTCCTTTTCCGAGGCTGGCCGCAACGGCCCGGTTAGAGACCTGGGCAGGGTTCGTGGGCAACGGCTCGGGTGATGCAGCGTTCCCTGGGCCGGACGGGCCGGTGAATGGATCCGGGGAGGCCGGAAGAGTAGCATTGACGACGGCTGTTGGCGACTGCGTTCCGGGCATGTCCGGAGAACCCGCTTCCGGCAGTGCTGCCGTGGGGGGTGCCGGCGTATTCGTCTCTATGGGCGTGTAATTCCGCACCCGTAGGCCAGGTACGACCACCGTTGCCTGCTCTCCACTCGTCATCTGGACGGCCAGGCGCAGGGAATAAACACCATCGGTCAAAGTCGTGGTGTCCCACAGGGCGAGTTCTCCTGATTCGGCGGGTTCTTCGATCTCGGCGATCAAGAACCGGGTATCGCGCTCGTCTCCGTCATAGCTGAAGCTGAGTTCTGCAGCCTGAAAGCCTTCTCCCGGCAGTAGAGCGACAACCGGCACGCTCCCCTGCAGCGCCTGCCCTGGTTGAGGCGACCGGACTCCCACCTGGGGGGGTTCGGCGGTTGGTTGCCCCTGGGCAGCATATGCTCGAGATGGGGCTGGAAAGACCGTCCAGATGATAAACAGCAAGAAGAGGTGTAGCATGGCAATCTCTTAGTTTAACACGATCGTGGAGGAGGGTCAACCGTTGCGTGAAAAAATGTGATTGTTCAGCGAAATTGACACCCACTAACTGTTCAGTGAAAATGTCACCCTATGAACGAGAGAGTGACATTCAGCATGAACGAGATCAAGCGATATCACGTATTGCAGCAGGTGGAAGACAAGAAAATGACCGGCTCAGAAGCTTCCAAGCATTTGGGGCTTTCGCTGAGGCAAGTCCGTCGCCTGCTGGCCAAATACCGGGAACAAGGGGCCCCAGGCCTGGTGCATGGCAACCGAGGGCTCCAAGCCAATAACCGGGTGGACGAGGATGTACGGGTGAAAATCCAAGCGCTGGCGGAAGAGGAGTACAAAGACTATAACGACAGCCACTTCACCGAAGAATTGGCCGAGGAGCATGGTCTGGTCGTCTCACGATCCACCGTGCGTCGCATTCGGCGGGCGATGGGGCAGAAAAGCCCGCGCAAACATCGCTCCCCGCGCCACCGCAGCCGTCGAGAGCGCAAGGCGAAAGCTGGTATGCTCTTACAAACGGATGGCAGCCGCCACGATTGGTTAGAAGGGCGCGGCCCCTGGCTCACCTTGATCGCCTATATCGACGATGCCACCAACGAAGTGTCCGGAGCCAGCTTCCGGGACGAAGAAGATGCGGCCGGATACTTCTTGGGTTTACAGCAAATCTGTCTGCAAACAGGCATTCCTGCGCAGATTTACGCCGATCAGCACACCATCTTCCAGAGCCCGACGCAGGCGACGATCGAGCAGGAACTGGCTGGGGAACGGCCCCGCAGCCAATTGGGACGGCTGCTGGACGAACTGGGGGTCGAATTGATTGCTGCCCACAGTGCACAAGCCAAAGGACGGGTTGAACGACTGTGGGGCACTTTCCAAGATCGCCTGGTCAAGGCCTTACGCAAGGCCGGGGCTGCAAATCGGGAAGAGGCTAACCAAGTGCTCGAGCGTTTTTTGCCCAAGTACAATCAGCGCTTTCGAGTCATGGCAGCTCAAACGGGGACGGCTTATGTGCCCTGGCCGAAGGAATACCGAGCAGAAGACTTCTTCTGTTTCAAGCATACCCGCAGGGTGACCAACGATAACACCATCTCATTCGATGGTCATCGGCTGCAAATCCCACCCGGACCCGGAGGGCGGAGTTACGCCAAGGCAAAAGTGGAGGTGCGCCAACATTTGGATGGTCGGCTCGAAGTGCGCTACCAGGAAAAAAGCCTGGTCACCTTTGAGCCCGCTGATCAGCAGCCTGTCCGAGTAGCCAAGTTCTCCCCGGCGGCCGGACAAGAAGCCTGTCCTAAGAAGCCGACCGAACAGAAACCGGTGAAGAAGCCCCAAGTCCGCCAGCCCTATAAGCCAGCTTCCGATCATCCCTGGCGTAAGCCGCTGTTTGCCAAATCGAAGGAGCAGAACGAATGAACCTGAATGCAAAGACTGAAAACAAAAGACGAGAGGGACCTCTTGGAAAGATCCCGTCTCGCCTTCCGTTTGGGGTAACGCCGATTATACTAAGACGTCGGCAACCGTCAAGGTGACATTTCTGTTGACCAGTTATGGTGACAGAATCGCTGAACAATGACATGCCCAGGTCGGCCATCATCTCCAGCGTGCTGTTGAGCGCGACGACCCCCTCACTGGCTCGCAGGAAGGCGATGCGCGGTGCCGAGCGAAACGCATCCAGCACTTCCTCCTTTGTGGCCGGCCGGGTAAGTTCCACGCTCCAGGCGTGCAGGTGGCTGGTCGTATGGGCTGCCACCAGAGCAATCGTCACCACATCCAGGTCAGGATCCACCGTTTGAGCGTCCGGCCCCTGATGAGAGGGGATGATCGTCTCAGGGACGACGGTATTCATGACACCGCTGTGATCAGATTCCCACGGGTCGGTGGCGCGGCGAACCAGCACACCGCGCGCTTTCTTGAGCAGCCCGGCCGCCTTCAGCGCGCCCAGCGTGCGCACAATGCTGGTCGTGTTGCACGAGACCACCCGTGTCGTGTCCCGGCCTAAAGCAGTTTCGTAGTTTGCCTGGGCCACAAATGAATGGCCGGTGAGGCTGTGCTTCTCACCACCCTGGAAGATGGACTTGATTCCAGAAGCCCGATATTTCTCCAGGTTAGCCGAAGCAACCTTCTTGGGAGTGGCGTCAGCCACCGCATCGATCTTTCCGAGTAAATCGTCGAGATTTCCGGCCACCTGGATCCCGGCGGCGCGCATTTGATCAGCCGCCTCCGGCGTCGAAGCGAACACCGGGTAGCCTTTTTCAACGGCCACTTTGATGCGCCAATCGCTGACCACGTCAGCTACGCCAACCAGCTCCATGTCATCTTGAATAGCAATCGCATCGGCAATACGCTTGCCAATCACGCCATAACCGTTGACGGCCACACGAACTTTTTGTGTAGTCATGTCTTACCTCCCTAAAAACTAAACGAATTTGGCTCTTATTTAGTTTCCAGGAGCTTCTTTGCACTGCTCACACGGCGCTGCAAGCGCCGTGCTATGAAACCCAAGCCCCGGTGAAACCGGGCTAGAAGAAGCATCTTTTGGCGAAAGCGCCGGGTGGGTGGCGTAGAAAAGCTCCTTGAAATTGGATAAGGGCTTATGTTAATTTGCGTTTACTTCCTCTCCGCCAGAGCCTGTTCGATATCTTTCACCCGGTGGTAGGTGACGTGACCAGCGAG
>DATDRQ010000363.1:0-16517 GCA_035291645.1 Anaerolineales bacterium | reverse complement strand
ATCGCCGATCGGTTCAGAATCTCTCCACAAGACTCCGTCCATATCCAGGATTAAGGCCTTAATTAATTTTTCTTTCATGGTTTGCCTGCTCGTGATGCTGGATCGGTCCGGACCGATTAATTATAAGGCCGGATGCCACCTGCGTGTCATCCGGCCCTGTTCTTAAGATCTTCGGGCTGATTCAAGCAGGGATCAGGCCGGCTCTTTTATTTGAGCGTCGAGCACCTGATCGACGATGCCGTAGTCCACCGCGTTCCTGGCGTCCATCCAGAAATCACGTTCGGTATCGCGCTCGATCACCTCAACCGGCTGCCCGGTGTGTTGAACCAGGATTTCATTGAGATTCCCACGCAGCCGCAGGAATTCCTTAGCCTGGATCTCGATGTCGGTCACCTGACCTTGGGCGCCGCCAAGCGGCTGGTGCAGGTGTATGGTGGCATGCGGTAGGGCGTAGCGCTGGCCTTTCGTCCCGGCGGCCAGGAGTACTGTCCCGAAGGAGGCGGTGACGCCAACCGCAACTGTGCTGATCGGGTTGGAGATCATTTGCATGGCATCGTAGATCGCCAACCCTGCATAGACCTGTCCACCCGGCGAGTTAATGTACATGTTGATCGGCGCTTCACGGTCCTCCTGGTTCAAGAACAGGAGCTGTGCGACAATCAGATTCGCCACCTGGTCATTGATCGGCGTACCCAGGAAAACCAGGCGGTTTCTGAGCAGCAATGAATAAATGTCAAAAGCCCGCTCGCCACGGTTAGTGGTCTCAATGACCATCGGGATAAGTGAGTGAATATCCATAATATCCATAAAAATTAGCCTCTTTAGTTATTTTTTTTCCTTTTTGTGGGTGTTATCGGTTCGTCTTCTACCGGCGAATCCGTAACCACAGGTCGTTCTGCTTGCTGGAGGATTGCACCTTCAGCATCTGGTCCCTTTTCTCCAGTGTCCATTACCTGCCCGGTGGCGTTGTCAGATACCTCAGCGATCTGATCCACTCCCATTTCGGTTTCATCAGATGCCGATTGTTGATCCCCCAGGTACTCCCCTTTGGCGATGTCCCGGAGCCTCTCCAGAGTTCGGTCGATGCGCATTTCAGCCAGGATGTTCCCGACCAGATTCGGAAATAAGTTCTGCGTGGACATTTTTTTTAGCTCTGATTCGGACATGAACCGGGACATAGCACCCAATGTGCGCTCGGTTTCTGATTGAAGCTCCTCCCTCTCCACCCGGATATTCTCAGCATTCGCAATCTCAAATATCACCAGAGATCGTTCAAGGCGGTTCTCGGCCACAGGCCTGGCTTCCTCGCGCAACTCATCCTCGTCGATACTGCGAGTCTTCAAGTAAGTCTCGAGATCGAGGCTTTGGCCTTTCAAGCGCTGCTCGAGCTGCTCGATGACCTCGTCGATTTCGTTCTCTAACATCTGGGGTGGATACTTGATGCTGGCCTGTTCAACCGCCGCGTTGACTACCTGATCGTTGTATTCGGAATGGTACTGGTCCAGCACCTGCTTCTGTAAGCTATCGCGGATTTCCTGGCGTAAAGCTTCAAGAGTCTCATACTCGCCCACGGATTGGGCGAACTCATCGGAGAGTTCAGGGAGAGTCCTGGATCTTATCTCCTCTACCTGCACTTCAAATTGCGCCGGGATCCCTTTCAGTGTCTCGATCTCGGTGGTCTCAGGAAAGGTATATACCAGGGTCTTGGGTTCTCCGGCCGATAGGCCGATCAACTGGCGGGAAAAACCCGAAAAAGGCCATTCCTCTTGGTTGTCTTCCTCTTCAGGAGTGATAACGACAGAAAGTGGGCGCTCCCGGATAAGCGTCTGATCAATTTCAGCCTCAGTTTCCATGCGCCTGGCAGACAATCGTATGTGGACCCGATCGCTCTCTTCGGCGGGCCGTGCGGCAGGCTCTTCGACTGCCTGACGCTCCCTCAGATTGTTCAGCACCTCTTCTACCTGGTCGTCGCTTATTTCGGGTGAATCATAGGGGAAGCGCAGCGAGCGATAATCCCCCAGTTCCACCTCGGCCATTAATGGGACGATGAATTCGAGGGTTAATGGATCGAGACTCTTCAAGCCTTCGAACCTTCCGGGTCCATAGGGTTGTAAGTTGGAATCCTTGAGAGCTTGGGGATACAGGTCATTTACCAGGATTTCCAGACCTTCTTCGTGGAGCGCTTCTTCTCCAACATGGCGTTGAATGATGTTATAAGGCGCTTTCCCCGGCCGGAAACCGGGGATTTTGGTCCGGCTGGCAATTTTTCTGGCTGCCCTCCGCTTCGCCTCTTCTAAGGATGCAGCTTCGACCTCAATGGTCAGCTTAGCTTGCTGATCTTCGAGATATTGTGTTTCGATCTTCAAGAATTTTTTCCCTTTTATTTTATACGAGAATAGCTTTAAGATTATATCATCGACTGACCGGCATCAATTTACCGAGATACCTGCAACAGTATCTTGGTGACCTGGGTCAGCAAGGTGGCTTTTCCGCAAAGGTACAGTTTCTTTGGGAATGGGGAAGGAGGGACTTGAACCCTCACGCCTTTCGGCACGTGATCCTAAGTCACGCCTGTCTGCCAATTCCAGCACTTCCCCGTGCCGGGTGATTATAAGCCAGAGCAAAGGCGGCGTCAATAATCGGATATAATCGACGGGATACTACCGTATAACGAGGAGGTCGGTTGAGTCGGGTTATCCACATCGAAAGCGTCGGTAAGGATCGAAAGAAGATATCTCAGGCTATTGTTCTGGCGATCCGGGAATTGGTGAGTCAAGCCGAACCGAATGATATGTCGCGCGACCTGGCTGCTTTCATCAGCCTTTCGCTGGAGGCGATTTACCAGACCATCGATATGTCTGTGGCAGCCTGGGAGAAGCGTGGATACTGGCTAAAAGCCGATCGATTCCGTTTGGATTGGGCCTGGACAGGAGCATTGGCGAAGGAGATGCGCGCGGCCGTGCTTTCGGAGGATTGGCCGCAGGTGGCTGCGGCGGCTGTTCAGGTGGCTCAGAAGCTGAATACAGTCAAGGTATCCCCGAACAACCGGCTAGGAACACCCTGGGTCGGAGCTCACCAAAAACTCAGTCACTCGAATCGCCATGCTTAGCTTTTCCGCCCCGAATATCCCCATACCCCCCACCTCCCGGTGTGCGGATGCTGAGGATATCGCCCCTCTTCAGATAGAAGCTTCCTTTTCCCGGCAGGCTTTGCTCTTCCCCATCACGGATTAAACAATTTTGTCCTGGCTCTCCTGGGTTGCCACCGGCTAAGCCGTATGGCGAAGTACGCCTGCGCTCTGTGAGCAGGGTCACCTGGGCGTCGGTCAACAGCTGGATGTCGCGCCGGACGCCGTTGCCCCCCTGAAACAGTCCAGAGCCACCTGAACCGCGCCGGATCTCGTAGCGCAGCACGCGCAGCGGGTAAGTGAATTCCAAAGCTTCGATGGGCGTGTTCAGTGTGTTGGTCATGTGGGTATGAATAGCCGAAGGGCCGTCTTTCCCCGGCCTGGCTCCGGCACCTCCCGCGATCGTCTCGTAATAGGTAAACGGGGACGAGCGCCGGTTATCCCAACCCCCGATCAGCAGGTTGTTCATGCTTCCCTGGCTGGCAGCCGGCACCCGCACCGGGCAGGCCTGCGCCAGCGCGCCGAAGAGCACGTCCACGATCCGCTGAGAGGTCTCGACATTGCCACCCGCTACTGCAGCCGGATGTTTGGCGTTGACCACTGTTCCTGCCGGCGCGATGACCCGAATAGGCCTCAGGCACCCGGAATTATTGGGGATATCCAGACCGATCAGGCAGCGAAAAACGTAGAAGACAGCCGAAAGTGTGATCGCAAACACCGCATTGACGCTGCCGGCTGCCTGTTCTGCCGTACCGGAAAAATCTACCGTGGCCTGGTCGCCTTTGATCTCGATTGAGACGGAGATGGGGATTGGCTCTGGATGGATGCCATCATCGTCCAGCAAATCTTGAAACCGGTACACACCTTCAGGCAGATCCCGCAATAACTGCCTGGTCATTTTCTCAGCATAAGCCAGCAGAGCCTGTGTGTATTTTGCCACCTCCTGTTCGCCGTACCGGCTGACCAGCGCCTGCAGGCGATTCACGCCACGCTGGTTGGCAGCCAGTTGCGCCGCAAGATCTCCAGCCCGCTCCACGGGTGTGCGCACGTTCGCCAGGATCAAATCCCAGACGCCCTGGTTTAACTTTCCTCCTTCGACGAGTTTAATGGGCGGCAGGATCAGGCCTTCCTGGTAAATCTCCCTGGCAACCGGCATCGAGCCAGGCGCCATCCCGCCGACGTCGGCATGGTGCGCCCGGCTGGCGACGAACCCGAATAATTTCTCTGTTCCATCCAGACCGGGGATGTATACAGGTGAGACCAGGGTGATATCTGGGAGATGGGTTCCGCCTCGGAAGGGATCATTGAGAATGATCACATCGCCTGGATTGACACGATCGAAGCTGTTGACCGCAGAAGTCACGGAAAGCGGCATCGATCCCAGGTGGACCGGGATATGGGCAGCCTGGGCGACCATTTCTCCGGATGCGTCGAAGATTGCACAGGAATAATCCCTGCGTTCCTTGATATTAGGCGAGTAGCTGCCTTTACGCAGCACTGCCCCCATCTCCTCGGGGATGGCAGATAGAAGATGTTTATAAACCTCCAGCCGGATCGGATCGATATCCATGTGAGCGATCTTCAGGACAGCACGATTCTCGGGGTGATGCTGCGCCCGCCGTGAATATTTTCGATGATCTCCGCTAACAATTTAGCAATCGAAAGCACCTCGATCTTCGGATGGTTCACCTTGTCTGGTGATAATGGAATGGTGTTGGTAACCACCAGTTTTTCGATCCGCTCGTCTGCCGACAAGATTTCCAGGGCGCTGGGGAGCAGTACCGGGTGAGTTATAGAAAAGTAGGTCCCACCCTCAGCTCCCCATTCATACAGGATATCGATCTGTTTGAGAACGCTTCCGCCTGCCACGATATCATCGATGATGATCGGCCTCCTGCCTTTGATATCACCGACCAGGTGGGTTGTTTCGGTAAGATGAAAGCTGGTCCTCCGCTTATGCATGACCACCAGTGGCAGATCCAGACTCTCCGCATATTTTCCGGCCAAACTGGCCCGCCCAAGGTCAGGGCTGACGATGGCTGCATTCTCAAATTTAGGCGAACGGAAGTATTCGGCCAACAAAGGTAGGGCAGTCAGGGGATCGACTGGAATATTAAAGAAACCCTGAATCGCCCGACTATGGATATCTACGAATATAACCCGGTCGGCGCCTTGGCTCTCGAGCAGATTTGCCACCACCCGCGCGCTGATCGACTCCCGGCCGCGCGCCATTCGATCCTGGCGGGCATAAGGGAAGTAAGGAATCACGACGCTGACGCTGCTCACGCTCGCCCGTCGAAGGGCGTCCAGGTAGAGAAGCAGCTCCATCAGGTTATCGTTCACGGGTACGCTACAAGGTTGGATGAAGAAGATGTCCTGGTCACGCACGACTTCATCGACCTTCACGTGAATTTCTGAATCGGCGAGATGAGTGGTGGTTGTTTTTCCTACGGGAACCCCTAATACCTCTGCAATTTCTTGCGCCAGGGCTGGGTGGGCGGACCCGGAAAAAATACGCATGGCATGTTGGGACATCGATCAGCCTCCGACGGTTAGGAGAATATTTGTATATGCATCGACGCGGGCGTAGTCTCCGTCAGAAAGTAAGACCACGGTGTCGTTGCGGATAATCAAGGCGGGACCTGCGACCAGGTTTCCCGGCATTAGTACCTCAGCGTGGAAGCAGGGCACGGAGACCGGTGTTTCCCGGTAATACACCGGGCGGTACGCGATCAAGGCGTGCGAAGGGTTCTCGTCGCTCAATCGTCTCGGTTTGACCTGCGGAGTATCGACCTGCCCGGTTGCGCGTACCCGGAGGTTCACAATTTCGATCTCTTCGCTGGCAGGGCGATCGTATCCATACACTTCCCGATGAAGCTGGCGAAAATCATCCAGGAATTCCTCTCTGAAGGCTATGGTTAGCTCGTAGGATTGACCCCGGTAACGCAGGTCAAGCAATTTCTCAGCAAGAATGCGCTCTCGAGGTACCCCTTCTGCGCTAACCTCCGCTATCCCCCGTTCCATCAGCTGCTCGAGCATTTTGTCGATATCTACCAGTGATGATTTTCCTGATAGCATCACTGTCCGGGAGTAATCTTTTACCACGTCAGCTGCCAGTAATCCGAAAGCAGAAAGGGTGGATGCGAAGCGTGGAATAATCACGTTGGGGATGCCGAGCCGGCGGGCGAGTTCAGTGGCATGCAGCCCTCCAGCCCCGCCAAAAGAAATCAAGGTGAAATCCTGCGGATCATGTCCGCGTTCAACCGAGATCACCCGCAGCGCCCTCTCCATATGCGCGTTTATAACCTCGATCACGCCCAATGCTGCCTCGATCGGATCGAGATGAAGTTCCCCGGCCAGCAGTTCGAAGACCTGGCTTGCCAGCTGCGGGTATATCTCCATCCGGCCACCCAGGAAGTATTCTGGGAGAATGCGAGCGAGCACCAGGTTTGCATCCGTGACGGTCGGTCTCCGCTGGTCAGCGCTGCCGCGGCCGTAGCAGGCCGGTCCAGGGACCGCTCCGGCGCTCTCAGGACCGACCCGCAGCGCGCCGCCTCGATCGATCCGGGCGATCGATCCACCCCCTGCGCCGATGGAATGGATGTCTAACATCGGGATGTGGATCGGGTGTCCCCCGATTGTATTCTCGGTTGTGATCGTTGGCGATCCCTCGATGAGGGAGACATCCGTGGAAGTGCCGCCCATATCGAATGTGATTAATCTAGGAGCAGCATTGGCCTCATACTTGTTTCCAAATAAATTTGTCACCTGGCGACCGATATCCTGTGCACCGATCACGCCACCGGCTGGCCCGGAAAGGATACAGCGCACACCGAATCTCCCGGCTTCATCGATGTTAATCGCTCCACCATTCGATTGCATCACCCGTAAACTGGCTGGTATGGATTTTCCCTTACCCGATAGACTGGCAGCAATCTCATCCAGGTATCGTTTCAAGACTGGAGAAACGTAAGCGTTTACTGACGTGGTACTTGTCCGTTCGTATTCCCGGAATTCGGGCAGGACCTCACTCGAAACCGAAGTAAGCATCCCGGCTGCACGCACGGCGCTCGCCAGTGCTTGCTCGTGTTGGTCATTCAGGAAGGAAAATAAGAGGCAGATAGCGACGGCCTCGATCCTGGAGGATATAATTTCCTGGATGACTCTCTGGATATCCTGCGGATCGAGCGGTTCCAGGATGGATCCCGTCTGATCAACGCGCTCGTTAACCTCCAGGCGCTGTTCTTCGGGGATCAGCGGGGTAGGGGGGTCGGCTGCTAGATCGTATAGTGCCGGGCGATTCTGCCTGCCGATCTGCAGGACATCCCTGAATCCGGCGGTGGTTATTAGGGCTGTCTTAGAACCTTTCCGCTCGAGGAGCACGTTCGTAGCGACAGTCGTACCATGGACAATGTCCGCCTTATTTGTACCATCGTAATCGAAACCGTTCCTATTAAGAATGATGGAGAGTCCTTCCAGAAATACCGCTGCCGGGTTATTTGGGGTCGAGAGCAGCTTGAGTGAGTCGATGTGACCGGTATCTGGACGGAATAGGACGAAATCTGTGAATGTACCGCCGACGTCGATACCGATTCGGAAGGGAGGTAGGGCGTTCATTCAGGGGACGTTAGGAACAACCAAGGATAATCGGACCGAGGACCGATGCTTAGAGGGTGATTATAATTGAACGAATCGTGGAGATGAGGAGGTAGTTGTGATTGATTTATTGAAAACTTTCCTGTATGGATCGATACTGTTATTATTGTTGCTTTTTCTCTCTGCATGCAGTGTTTTAAACCCGGAATCAGAAGCGGCCAGTACACCGATTTCAACGCCTGAAAGCAGCTGTGAGCCCACTGCTGCGGATATGCTGGGACCTTTTTAAGAGCCTGACGCGCCGGTGCGGTCGTCGGTTGGAGATGGCTATGAATTGAATGGGGTAGTCCGCTCGACAGCCGATTGTGCGCCAATCTCAAAAGCCACGATCGAGTTATGGCTGGCAGGACCGGACGGCGAGTATCGCGGCGATTACCGGGCTACTGTAATTTCGGATGAAAACGGCGCCTATCGGTTCGAAAGTCATTCCCCACCCCCGTATTCTGGACGGCCTTCCCATATTCATATGCGCGTGACCGCGCCAGGCTACCAGGAACTGGTCACTCAGCACTACCCCCAGTCAGACCAGACCGAGGCAGTCTTCGACCTGGTCTTACAACCGTAGTTACAGTTTTGTCTAGAACAGGGAAAGCTGGTGCACCGGCTGGCGCCCATCTAACAAGATGAATGGCGCCGCCTTAGGGAGAGGGATGCCGAACTTTGTTAAATCCTCCGCCCGTTTGATCCGCCCACCTTGCCTTGCGGAAAGGATCGCCATCGCAGTGCGCGGCCCGATGCCCGGGATGCGCATCAATTCTTGCCGGCTGGCGCGGTTTATTTCGACCGGCTGGTGCGTCAGGTGAGCCTGCGCCCAGGCCAGCTTGGGGTCTGTCTGGCTGGGCAGCTGGCCATCTTGGTCGAACGGCATTTCTTCCAGTGTAAAACCATAATCCCGCATAAGAAATGAAGCCTGGTAAAGGCGGTGCTCACGAATTTTGGGGGTCGGAGGAACAGATTCTAATGGCGTGTCTTCGATCGGTCTGAATGCGGAAAAGTATGCCCGGCTCAGTCTGTACTGTTTGTAGAGTATTTCAGTGGTTGACAACAACTCTAAATCGGATTCTCCAGAGCCGCCAACCACGAACTGGGTGACGGAAGAAGGCCAGCGGCCGTTCCAGGATTGCTCAGGGGCCAGGCTGCGGCGTATTTCTTCGATCCATTTGATCGGCAGCAAGAGCTCGGTGTTAAAGTCCTTCAAGGGAGCCAGCAAGAGAATGCGCTCAGGATTGGGCGCCTCCAGGTTGACCGATATCCGGTTAGCCAGTTGCATGGCTCGCAACACCTGGTCTTTTTCAGCCCCTGGCATGATCTTCAAGTGCAGGTATCCTTTATATTGATACTTGTTCCGCAGGATCTCGGCGGTCTCGATCAGTTTATCCTGGGTGCTGACCCCGCCGCGGATAATCCCAGAACTCAGGAAAAGACCTTCCACGATCCCAGATCGGTTCAAATTAATAAACGCCTGGACCAATTCCTGTGGTTTGAGCGTGTTGCGGCGGAAATTACGCCCCGCACGAAACGGGCAGTAATAGCAGTTGCGTTCGCATGCGGAGGTCAGCAAGGTCTTGAGCAGGGAGATTTTCTTCCCGCCAGGGATCACCGCCTGGCTGACAAGCCCGGTGAGATCCCCGTTTTCGGAAATCTTGGGGCAGCCGGTATCCTCGGCTGGTTCCAATTCCATCTGAGAAGATAGCGCCTTTAATCTTGATAGGGTTTCCATCTCCAGACCACCGATTCCTATTTCACGAACTCCGGAGTGAATTCGAATAAACGTTCAAATCCTCAATAATAGAACAATTGTACAATGATTAATCTTGCTCGACAAGTATATCGAAGTATAAATCTAAAAAAGAGGTTAAGTTTGGGCGCGGTTTCCGGACCACGAAAGGTTGCGTACAAGCACGGATTCGGAGACCTTCGTATCAAGAGACGAGGGGAAAATCAACCCCCCAGAAATTCAGGGAGATTGCACTGTATTAGCCCCTTTTATAGGGCGAGTAGGGTTGTTAAGTTGCCTGCAGGATATGGGTCACGATGGTTGCTCCGCTTCCGCCGACGCTCTGAGCCATCCCGATCCTGGCGCGTTCCAGCTGTGTGGGGCCGGCTTCGCCGCGCAGCTGTTGTACGACCTCTACGACCTGGTAGACACCCGTAGCACCAACAGGGTGGCCGCGCGCCTTTAATCCTCCTCGGGTCGCTATGGGAATCCGTCCATTAATAGTAATCTCTCCATTCAATCCCAGGCGCGGCCCCCGGCCGCGTTCAGCAAAACCGCAGGCTTCTAAGGAGAGCGCCGACATGATCGAGAAGGCGTCGTGTAATTCAAAAAAATCTACGTCTTGAGGTCCAATGCCGGCCTGTTGGTATGCGCGCTGCGCAGAGGCAGCTGCCGCGGAAAGCCAGAGTGGATCACGCCGGTCGTGAACGGCGATCGTGTCCGTCGCAGTTGCAGACCCTACGATGGTGATAACCCTGCGGCCAGGATTATTACCGGAGGTCAGCCGATCGGCAGGGACGAGCACAATCGCCGCGGCGCCATCCCCGATCGGGGAGGCGTCCAGCAGGTTGATCGGTTCGGCGACCATGCGCGCGTGGCGGTACTCTTCCTCGGTTATCGAAAAAGGCAGCCGGGCGTAAGGATTGTGGACCGCATTGGCATGGGCGGTGATTGAGAACGGCGCAAAATCAGCGTGATTCCAGCGGTACTCGTGCATGTAACGCTGCATCACCAGCGCGTTGATGGCGACGAAGGATAAACCCTGGGCGGCCTCGTAGTCGGCGTCAGCCGCGGTCGCTAACGCGGCGGTGGTTTCGTTGGGCTTCGTATCGGTCATTTTCTCGACGCCTACAACCAGCGCTGTGTCCATTTCTCCCGAAGCGACCGCGATGAATCCAGCTCGCAGCGCCGATCCGCCTGAACTGCAGGCGGTTTCTACCTTGACCGCTTCCGCCTGCCACAAGCCGCTCCAATCGGCGATCATCACCCCCAGGTTCTCCTGCCGGTTCAGGGAGCCGGAGAGCATATTTCCGACGAATATTCCATCCACTCGCTCGAGACCACAGTCGGCTAACGCAGAGAAAACCGCTTCTCCGGCGAGTCCTTTGAGGGATTTATCCCAATGTTCGCCAACCGGTGTCTGGCCAATACCAAGAACGGCGACTTTCCGCATGATTTATCTGATTTCTCCTGATAAGTTCTTGTGAATTTTATTACAGGAACCTGTCAAAAGCTATCACTATTCCGTGATATATCTTTGCCTGGGCAGAGTAGGGGGCCTCTTTAGATTATCAAGCAAGTTATCCTGAATGACGAAGTACACAACCGCGCTGTTGTTGACATCATTAGCTTCCAGGATGATATTAGCAGGATCGACTGTGGATCGAAGAGCGTAGATGCCATCCGGCAAGTGAGAAATGTCTACAGTTTGGCCTGAGACGTGGGATTTATACACATCGACCCAGCCAACCGACAATCCCTGACGCCTCCAATAGCAGCTGCTGAATTGTGGTTTGAGCGGTGTCGAGTCTCCATTTTCATGATGGATAACGTCCTGGTTCCCGGCAAAGAGTTCGATATCTTCGAGGCAATAACCGACTTTATTGTTGGTGGCAACAGGTTTATCGAGTTGGCCAGATGGAGTCAGGGACCATACCTGGTATTGGCTGAAACCCTCCCAATGCCAGTGTTCGTGCATGGCGTGAAAGATGAATATACCGGCTTCTCGCTCCAGCCGGGTGAGATCCGTCCTTGTGAAAATTTGGGTGACCCGGATCGAGTCGATCTCTGAGATGAACTCTCCATACATCTCCAGGACACCCGGGCCGCGGTTCAATATCCGGTTGCTAAAACGAATAGATTTTCGATCCGTTTCGGGGTCCAGGATGAGACGCAGATCCGTGGGTTTGAGAGTCTTGAGATCGGGTAAGAGCAAAGGTTCTGTATCCTGTTGCGGATTCTGCCGTTTTTGGATCTCTCGTTCTCCTTCATGAGGAATCCCGGACAAGTAGGTCAGCTCTGGAGATGAATATGGTCCTGGCGAAGTTTGGGCTGGGAGAGCCAAGGAACGTTTGAATGTTCCGGAATAAGCGTTATTAAGACTGATATCCGGATCAGAAATAAAGGTAGATGAGAACCACAAAGCGATTACCCAGACATTTATGGCAGATCGCGTCCGATCAAAGAACTTATCACAATAATTACCTTTTTTGCGAAGGAAAAATACCAAACCAGACAACATATTTCTATTATTTCCTTACCAATGACCCCATTGTGATGGATATCAAAGTGACGTGAAGCAGTTCGGTCAGGCCAGCGGCCGCACGATACACCGGAAGCCAATGTGCCCGGTAGAGAGGTATCCACCATCTCTGCCTGGCGCGCGGCCGGGCGATAGCGCATGCAGTAGTTCGGCGCGCAAAGATGGGAGCCACCCTTCATTACCCTCCGTGGAATGTTGGCTCCTGGCTGTCCTATTGCAAACGTGCCTTGTTCCGGCGTCGTCGCGCGCGGATTATGGGGCACACAGCAGGGATGAGAAATCCCGTCCGGGTGGCGTAGTGTAAAGAAATCACATGTCCACTGCCAGACGTTGCCGCCCATGTCGTAGAGGCCGTAACCGTTTGGGGGAAACGATCCCACCGGCGACCGCACGGGCTGTTGCACCCCACCGCCACCCTTACCGGGCTGGTGGTTGTGGGGCTTGCTGGTAAGCAGCATATGAAACCCTGATCTAAAGGTTATCAGCAGCTTGTATGTATGGCCGTATCCTGTATGTGTATAGGAGGCGTTAATCTTGATATCCGGGTGTTGCGCGAGGCGATCAGGGCTGGTTTTAGGAGGTGGGCCCGGTTCATGTGATGGTCGTGGTTATCAGCGATGGAAATGAGCTGCAACCACTTCATCGTACCCGGGTTCAGTACGAATAATTTGGTGAATTTGCATGTATTTTATCAGAATAATATTGAAACACCAGAGTCTTGCATTCTCGGAGATTGAGTTGATTGAATGACAGATTATACGTAACCTCCGAGATAAGCGATGATAGAATCGCGATCGGATTCAGGATGCCAATAGCCTTCACGTGTCAAGATTTGTAAGGTAATCCGGTGGGGGAGGGGGAGTTGCTATAGATTCTATTCCGGGGTGGTATTGGTGTGGATTGTTATTATTTTCAATCGCATCAATCATTCGTGTGTAGAGAGATAGAATCCGACCGATCCAACGGTAAAGTGTATGATAGAGGGGGATTGACGAATGGAAATATCGCTGGTAACATACTATTGTTTTTGATAAGTATTATTACCATCAACATGAAATATACACCGAAAAGGCCGAGAAATGAATCCTTCCGTGGATCCAGAGCAAAACCTCAGTAAGGCAATCCATGATTATATCGAATTGGTGGCAGCTTCCAGGAGCGGTAATACGGCTCGGTCTTATCGAAATGCACTGAACATTTTTGCTGAAGTCTTGAATGAATACCATCTCCCAATCGATGAAACTCACCCACAGGATTTACCGGAAGATGCAGTTGCCTGGCTGGCAAATTTCCTTAAAGTGTACGCCTCTGCTACCGAGCGCCTGTATTTAACCGCTGTCGCCGGTTTTTACGAATACCTGGCTGCCGAAAACCTGGCTCAACCCAACCTGCCACGCGTTCGCCTTCTAATCCGCCAGCGCGCTCGCCGTCCTGGCCAGCGCCTGCCTCAGTTTCCGCAATATGATATCGAGAAAGTTATAGTTTATGCAATAAATCTTACATCTCTCCCTGTGGAAGATGATCAGGAAAATCTTCGTAACCTGCGCGATCGAGCATTTCTGATCACCCTGGCCGATACCGGACTGCGCGTTCACGAGGCCTGCAACTTGCGCCGAGGTGACATCGACTGGAACGAGGGCCGGGCGATCATCATCGGCAAGGGTGACCGCCAGGCGGTTGTCCGTTTCTCTCGCCGCTCCATGTCTGCCCTGAAAGACTATCTGGCGGCTCGCGCCGGATTGGATGGCGCCTCAGGCAAACCTCTTGCCACGCTGCCCCTCTTCGCCCGCCACGACCGAGGGGCTGGCAAGAAAGTCAAACAGATCACCACAGCTACCGGCCGAAATATCGTCTCTCAGCGGGTGTCTGAAGCACTCGGTCCGCAGGCGGTCGGTACCATCACCCCCCACTCCTTCCGGCACTACTTCGTCACCACCGTGTTGCGTGGCTCCGGAGGTAATCTGAAACTGGCCCAGGATCTCGCCCGCCACCGTAACATCGCCGTTACCCAGCGGTATGCACATTTATCGAATGAGGAACTCGATCAAGGATATTGGGATGTGTTTGAGTCTTACGAGTAGGGCTTTATTGTATTGTAATAATGGCTATGCGCATTTTGTGTTTAGAGATCTCAACCAAGAAAAACTTTCTCTAAGCGCTAAGTTATCCCCTTATCGTAATTCCTTACCGAAACCCAGCCGCCTTAGGTCTGCCCTCTTTTTCCTTAATCATTGAGCTGCGCAGTTCTCTCTCATTATTCCCCTTCCCCTCCATGCATAACAACTGAAAGCTATCCTCGTCATTTTCCTCCGGCAGTCAGTGGCTAAATCAATCCCGGACTTGACGAATTATGATTATTATAGTACATTTGTTCTAGTATTCTGTGTCTATTCTGGCTATCGACAAGAACCTCCCAATCAGCCCTAGATAGGATCGAGCTAAAACCGAAAATCAACATTTATTCACAAAAAAAATAAAAACGATCCACGACCCAAAAAATAAGGACCTCACACATCAGGAGAAAAAAATGTCAACCATCGAGCTCGACCTCAATTTGGCAAAGAAACTGGATCAGGGGATGCGTTCCGGGGGTATTGTTGAACTGCCCTTCCCGGTCGTCTACATATGGGCACTAAACGGACAATCCAGTTACAAAACCCAGGGTGGTGCACTGTATTATGGGGGATGGGCAAGCAAAACAGGTGACTTAGAATCCTTTTCGAACCAGCTCAATTTGGAAATCAGTGCAGAATGGAAGCTGGTAACCATCGCCAGCCGGGATGGAGCTGAATTCGATGCCTATACCACCCGTACCCTCACCTTCGCTCCGATCGGGAAGCGCGAATCATGGCTTTATGAAGGGAAGCGCTTCACCGATTACATCGAAGGTGGTCGCCGGCACCTGCAGGTTCTGGCTTATCTCGCCGAAGCGAAAGGTGATAACGGCGTCAAACAGTTCAATCCCTGGGGTCCGGTCGTCCTGACCGCCAAGGGTTACCAGGCGCGCAACCTGTTGGATGCCTTAGCCCGCTGGGAAAAAGCCACTTCTCAGATCCGCTGGAAGGTTTCTCCAGGCATCCCTGCCTGGTGCTTTTATATGACCCTGGGCACCTATGGCAAGGAACGCCAGGCGATCAACGTCGGAAAACCGGGAGCACAGAGCCCGATTACCCCAATCTCGGCCTATATCCCTGAGAAAGTAAGCGAGAGCTTGCTTTCGAGCCTGTTCGTTGGCAGCCAGGTCGCCTCGAACATGGCCAACCTCCAGGACCAGGCATCCGATTGGTTGAACGCCTGGAAAATCGCCACGGAAATTGAAGCAGAGGAGATACCCGAGCCAATCTTCCCGCCAGAAGAGGAGGAAATCCCTTTTTAATGTAAATGCTTCCGTGTGGCGTCAATCGAGGACTATCTACTCCATGAAGCGAGAGTGAGAGGTCGTTGGCCTCTTACTCTCGCTTCAGATACAAACCTGGCTTACAGGTAAGATTTGCGTCGAAAGACTATCCACACCAGCTGAATGGTTCAGGCTCGTGAGCTGCGCCATTTGCGCACGTGGTTCGCCTCCCTACCCTGTCTCTCGCGTAGACAGCGCTGGACTGCGTTCACCTGTTCAAGAGCGCTCTGGATATCGAAACCATTCCGCATCAGGTAATCGACTGCCAGGTTGTGAGCGCCACCCTGAAGCATTCCCTCGACTTCCAGGTAGAGCGCCTTGAAACCAGGAAAATTCTCGGGATAGGTGCGCGGGATCTCCCCTTGATGACAGATCGTAACGGCCTCCGGTAATGGAACAAATAAAGACGCGATATTTTCCGGAGATAAAACTCCTTGAATTTCTGAGGGAAAGTTCATCCGGATTTTTAGATCCGCATGCTGGTGAAGATATGCTCGCAGGCTATCCATAGAGAATTTGATTAATTCCTGGTCGTTTGGACCTTCCCAGGAAAATTGAGTCTGGAAGAGACCGAAACCAACCAGTCTTTTTTCCGGCTGGGATGGCATCACTGGCAAGAATCCGTAAATACCATCCCTGGCATACGCTCGTATTTGTTTACCACAATGAGTTTCGATATCTGGGATACGTTTGGTCGCTTCGGCAGCAGTTCCATAACCCAGGTAAAGCCGGCCATCTTCCAAGAGCGAAGCATGGCAGGTTACCACGATCATCCCCGGATTGCCCGGGTGCTTCCATAAGTTATCCCGTATGACTGGCATTTACATAGCCTTTCTGAATCATCAGGCAGACCAGTTCTGCTCAACACCCAGCCGCTTGGTCTTCATCGCCTTGGAGATCTCATCCTGGACGTATGTATCGATGGCCTGCCGAAGATCGTTGTTCAACAGACGCCGAGCCTTGATCAGTCCCTGGAGATCGCGCGCGATTTCGACGTAATCGATGGCATCTACAATCGTATCGATCAGGTCATTCGGATCCATCAGGCCACCTCCTTTTCCCCCATTTCAGCCTGTAC
>DATDRQ010000362.1:0-6081 GCA_035291645.1 Anaerolineales bacterium | reverse complement strand
TCGCTGCGGTAGACCACGTCCGGGTAATCCTTGCGCCGCCAGAAGTACGGCTTGCGCGCGGAGTCATCCTTATTGGTGTAGTAACTGTACTTATAGCCCTTCTCGTCGCGATCCTCCACCTCGATCAGTTCGGTGTCCGTTCGTAAGGCCTGGTATTCGAGGTTCGTCGGGATCGCCAGCACGTCCAGCTTGTAGATCTTGTCGAATTCTTCCGCCTCGGTGACCGCCGTGCCGGTCATCCCGGACAGCTTGGCGTACATGCGGAAGTAGTTCTGAATGGTAATCGTGGCGTAAGTGACGTTCTCACGCTGGACGCGCACTCCCTCCTTGGCCTCCACTGCCTGGTGCAGCCCGTCGGACCAACGCCTGCCGGGCATCAGCCGCCCGGTAAACTCGTCGATGATGATGACCTTGCCAGCCTGAACCAGATAATCCTTGTTGCGCTTGAACAGGTACTGGGCGCGCAAGGCCTGTTCCAGGTAGCCCAGCAGGCGCGCCTGCTCCGGCGTGACGTCCTCCGGTCGGTCGGGATCGCGCAGCGGCATATCCAGCAGGCTCTCGACGTGCGTTTCGCCGATCTCGTTGAGCGTTACGTTGCGGTCACGTTCGCTGACCTCGTAGTCTTCCGGGTTCAAGCCCTTGACGACCTGGGCCATGCGTACGTACCACTCGGTATCGTCGTGAGACGGGCCGGAGATGATCAGCGGGGTGCGGGCTTCGTCGATCAGCACGTTATCGACTTCGTCGACGATGGCGTAGAAGTGGCCGCGCTGGACGCGTTCATCCAGGCTCATCGTCATGTTATCGCGCAGGTAGTCGAAGCCGAACTCACTGTTGGTGCCGTAGGTGATCTCGGCGGCGTAAGCCTCGCTGCGGTCGACCATGCGCAGGTGGTGCTGGTCTTCGTGGGGCGAATCCTTCTCGAAATCTACCAGGAAGGCTTTTCGACCGTTCTCGGTGCGGGCGGCCATCTGCAGCACTCCGACGCTCAGCCCGAGCGCCTGGTAGATCGTGCCCATCCAGCGGGCGTCGCGCCGGGCCAGGTAGTCGTTGACCGTCACCAGGTGTACCCCCTGCCCGACCGATTTGCCCTCGAGTGGCTCGAATCGCCAGGTGGACGGGTCCTGCCCCCACCTCTTCTGCGCCAGCCCGATCCATTCAAGATTCAAGGCCAGGGCGTTCAGATAGAGCGGCAGGGTCGCCACCAGGGTCTTGCCCTCGCCGGTGCGCATCTCGGCGATCTTGCCCTGGTGCAGGGCAATGCCGCCGATCATCTGCACATCATAGTGGCGCTGGCCCAGGTTGCGCTTGCTGGCCTCGCGCACCGTGGCGAAGGTCTCCGGGAGGAGGTCGTCCAATGTGACGCCAGCCGCCAGCCGGGCGCGGAATTCACTGGTCTTGGCGCGCAGCGCTTCATCGCTCAAGGCCTCGAACTCGGGTTCGAGGCTGTTGATCTGGTCTACCGTCTCGGTGAACCTCTCGATTTGCCGTTTATTGGGGTCGCCCCCGAAAATGCGAACGATTCGATTCAGCATAAATTGGTTTACTCGATTTTCTTTAACAATTCTTTCTCGTGATCGGCGATTATAGCATAGATGAATAGGGCGGGAATTCGGGCGCTTTTGCGGAGGGCAGGCGGGTTCCTGGCAGAAAACCGGGCAGGATACTTTGACAGCACCACCCACCTCAGGTATGATTGCGCCGCGGGGGATCTCCCATCGGGGAGTGCAGATTTCCCAACCATCTCTCTCAGGAAGCTGGTAGATGAAGAACCTGTTTCAATCCATTCGCACACCCAATCAAGGTCCATTCATAACCATTGTCTCCGGCCTGCCGCGCTCGGGCACTTCGATGATGATGAAGATGCTCGAGGCGGGCGGCATCCCGCCCATCACCGACAACCTGCGCACCGCCGACGACGATAATCCCCGGGGTTACTACGAGTACGAACGGGTCCGGAATCTGCCGGAGGGCGACAAGGCCTGGGTGGCGGAGGCGCAGGGCAAGACCGTCAAGGTCATCTCGGCATTGCTGGAGCATCTGCCACCGGGCTATACCTATAGGGTCATCTTCATGCGCCGGGAGATGGGCGAGATCCTGGCCTCTCAGAAGCAGATGCTGATCCGCTCGGATAAGCCGACCGACAAAGTCAGCGACGACAAGCTGGCCGAGATTTACACAAATCATCTGGCCAAGGTAGCGGCCTGGATGGAGGCGCAACCGGGCGTGGCGGTTCTCTATATCGATTACAACGCCATGCTGCGCGACCCGCACCCGAGCCTGTACGAGATCAACCGCTTTCTGGGGGAGCTGCTGGACGTCGAAAAGATGGCGGAAGTCGTCGACCCGAGCCTGTACCGGCAGCGTCGCTAATACCCCCCAACCAACCGCCAGACCTGCGCCACCAGGAACGTCACCGTGAAGCCGATCGCCAGCGGCATGAGCGCCGCCACGGCGGTCCACTTCTTGCTGCCGGTCTCCTTGTACATCGTGTAAAGCGTGGTGCTGCACGGGTTGTGCAGCAGGCTGAACAGCATCAGGTTGACCGCCGTCAGCAGCGTCCAGCCGCCTGCCTGGAGCACCCCCAGCGTGCCCGCCTGATCGGCGTCGAACATCACCCCCGCCCCCGAACCGACCCCGCTCATCCCCGTCACCAGCACGGTCAGCATCAGCACCGTGGGGATGACGATCTCGTTGGCCGGGATGGCGATGATGTAAGCCAGCATGATCACCCCATTCAACCCGATTAACAACCCGAGCGGGTTGAGGAAGTTGACCAGGTACTCGGCCAGGCTGGCGCCCTGGATGGTCACGTTGGCCACCAGCCAGATGGCCGCCCCGGCCGGCGCGGCGAACACCAGCGCCCGCCACAGCACGTAAAGCGTGCGGTCGATCAGCGAGGTGTAGATGGTCTGCAGCACGCGCGGCGGGCGGTAGGGCGGCAGTTCCAGGCTGAAGGTCGAGACCTGCCCCTTGAGCACCGAACGTGATAATCCCCAGGAGGCCGCGAAGGTAAACAGCACCCCCAGCAGAGCGATCCCGACCACCGCCAGGGCCGAGATCAACCCGCCCACGAAGTGCGGCGCCAGCGCGCCGATGAAGATGGTGGCGATCAGGATCTGGGTCGGCCAGCGCCCGTTGCACAATGCGAAGTTGTTAGTCAGCATGGCGATCAGCCGCTCACGCGGGCTGTCGATGATGCGGGTCGAGATCATGCCGGCCGCGTTGCAGCCGAAGCCCATCATCATGCTCAGCGACTGCTTGCCGTGCGCGCCGGCCTTCTTGAAGATGTTGTCCAGGTTGAAGGCCATGCGCGGCAGGTAGCCGAAATCCTCCAGCAGGGTGAACAGCGGGAAGAAGATGGCCATCGGCGGCAGCATGACGCTCACCACCCAGGCCGTCGCCAGGTACATCCCGTCGATCAGGATGCCGCTCAGCCACCAGGGCAGGCCGATCTGCGCCGCTGCTCCCTGCAGCCAGGGATAGATCTTCCCGATCAACAGGTCGCTCAGCATTTGAGAGGGGATATTGGCCCCGGTGATGGTCAGCCAGAACACCAGGGTGAAGAGCAGGATCATCAGCGGGAAACCCCACAGCCGGCTGGTGACCAGCCGGTCGATGGTCCGGTCCAGGTCGAAGCGCGGCTTCTCGCCGGGGCGTGCCACCGCCCGGTCGGCGATGTGGGCCGCGTCGGCGTAGATCGATTCCATCAGCTGCTCGTGGAAATCGCCGCCCACCTCCCAGCGCAGGGCCTGCGCGGCGGACAGGACTTCGTCGGCGTAGGATGTGGTCGCCGCATTCACCGGGCCGCCTCCAGTTGCAGCGCCAGGTCCGGCCGTTCGGCTCCCGGCTGGCCCCGGCTCAGGTCGCCCAGCTCACCCCTGCGCACGGCCTCGGCGATGCGTTCGTCGCCGTCCAACAGGCGCAGGGCCACCCAGCGGGCGTTGGGCAGCCCGGGGAAGGCGGTCTCGACCTTGTCAGCCAGCGCCTGGATGGCGCGCTTCAACTCGGGCGGCTCGCTCTTGAGGCGGTAGGGCCGGTTGACCGTGCTGCCCGTGGCCACGCCGGCGACCGCCCCTAGCAGCAGGTCCAGCCCTCGCCGGTAACGGGCGGAGGTCGGCACCACCGGCACGCCCAGGTCGCGCGCCAGGCGGCGCTCGTCCACCTGCAGGCCATGGCGGCGGGCCTCGTCGACCAGGTTCAGGCACACCACCACCCGGTCGGTGATCTCCATCACCTGCAGCGCCAGGTTCAGGTTGCGCTCCAGGCGGGTGGCGTCCACGACCACGATGGTCACGTCCGGCTGGCCGAACAGGATGAAATCGCGGGCCACCTCTTCGTCCAGGCTGGTCGCCAGCAGGGAATAGGTGCCGGGCAGGTCGACCAGCTTGTAACGCTGCCCGCCGTACTCGTAGCCACCCTCCGCCCGGGAGACGGTCTTGCCCGGCCAGTTGCCGGTGTGCTGGCGCAGCCCGGTCAGGGCGTTGAAGACGGTGCTCTTGCCCACGTTGGGGTTGCCCGCCAGCGCCACCACGTAATCCCAGTTCTGCATATCCACCCCCAGCTTCATTAGATTAGCGGCGTTGTGCGCCGGGCAGCCCTGGCAGCCGGAGGCAGTGTTTGCCAATTCAATCTTCTCACTCATACAGGTAAAGCCTCGTCGATCTTCTCGATGCGGATGCCGTGCGCCTGCTCACGGCGCAGGGCGATCAACGCCCCGCGGATGCGGTAGGCGGTCGGGTCGCCGCTCGGGCTGGTCATCTCGCGTTCGACCAGCGTGCCGGGCAGGATGCCCAGGTCGAGCATGCGCCGGCGCTCGGCGCCGCGGAAGCGCGGCGAGAGGGCGATCACCCGGCCCTGTTCCCCGGACCTCAGGTCGCTGAGCGGGAGTCCATCTTCCACCGCGGGCGCCTCCTCCACGACCAGCGGCACGGCGGAGACGTTGGCGGCCACGACCGGCGCCAGCAGGTGCTCGTCGCCGCCCGCCCACAGCCGGATGCGCTGCGGGCTGCTCTCGGTGATGCGGGCGCTCATGCCCGGGAAGAGGCCCTCCGCCACCAGCTGGGCGTAGACCGCCTCCGGCTCGTCCTCGATGTGCACGATGCGCAGCGGGGCGTCGACCGGCAGGCTGGTCAGCGGCTGCCCGGCATGGTGGCGGAACTCCCCGTGGGGGGTCGGGATGGGGTCGCCGTGCGGGTCGTAGGCCGGGTTGCCGAGCTGGTCCGCCAGGGCCTGCGTCTCCTGCTCGGAGAGCAGGTGCTCGTAGAACTCGGCCTGGTCGTGCCACTCCGCTTCGGCGAAGCCGGTCTGCTCGGCCAGGTGCTCTTCCCACAGGCGGTGCGCCCGGATCACCCGCAGGGCGTAGTCGCGGCCCTGCGGGGTCAGGCGGAAGGTCTCGCCTTCGGTGGCGACCAGGCCGCGCGCCTGCAGGTCTTCCAGGAGGCGGGCCGCCTGGTTGGCATGTACGTTCAAGGCCCCCGCCAGGCTGTGCAGGGTGGCTGCCCGGCCGTGGGTCTGCGAGCGGTGCAGGTGCTTGAGGGCGTCCTCGGTCAGGACCCGTTCGCCCAGCCGGCGGGCGCGCCGCCAGCGCGGCAACAGCCCGCGCCCCGGCAGGAAGACCAGCAGGCCGAGGGCGGCCAGCAGGGCGGCGATCAGGATGGAGGTGAGGGGATCGGGGAAAGTGCTCATAAAGGGCAACCTGTATAGGTCGGGGAACCAAACTTCAACACTGAAATATCTAATTTAGATTATACTAAATTTGGGTGGGGTGTCAAGCAGAAATCCCCCCGCTGAAAGACGGTATATTTAATCCGCCTGGGAGGTGGAATTATGAGATATGAGACAAAAAAAATTTTAATCGGCGATCGGTGATTTTTGAGTTGAAACGCCTGGTATGCGAAGGAACGAAGGCATGAGGAGGCTTGCCGATCCAAGGAAGAGTATAGCACAAATGTTCTTGGGAGGCAAGGCTTAGAGAGAATGGAAGACGAAAATGCGGGGTAGGGGCGACCCGGCGGGTCGCCTCTACGGAGGCACGGATGAGATCAGATCCTGGACGCCATCGACGGCGTACAATCCGGA